>DEKZ01000253.1:5887-9614 GCA_002354135.1 Massilia sp. UBA2709
TCGTATTCGCGCTGGGCTTCGGCCTGCTTGCGTTCGGAGATGTCGTGCAGGAAGGCGCTGAAGCTGCGCTCGCCGCGCACCTCCAGTTCGTTGACGCGCACCTCGACCGTCAGGCGCGAGCCGTCGCGCCGCATGGCGGGCAGTTCCAGCCGCTTGCCCACCGCCTTTGCGGCGACGTCGGCGATGCCGTGCACGCCGGCCTCGCGCTGCGCCCGCAGCAGCTCGGGCGGAATGATCAGGGTATCGACCGGTTGGCCCAGCGCTTCGGCGGCGCCGTAGCCGAAGGTCAGCTCCGCCGCCCGGTTCCAGACCGTGATCCGGCCGTCCCGGCCGAAACCGATATAGGCGTCGTTGGCGTTCTCGATCACGCTGCGCAGTTCGCGCTCGCGCTCGCCCAGCTCGTGGGTGCGGGCGGCGACCCGGGCCTCGAGGTCGGCGCGCAGGGCCTCGAGCGCGGCCTGGGCTTCCTTCTGCGCCTGGATCTCCTTCACCATCGCCACGTAGTACTCGACCTCGCCGCCGGGATTGCACTTGCGGCTCACGTTCAAATTGACCCAGACCACCCGGCCGTCCTTGCGCACATAGCGCTTCTCCAGCTGGTACTGCGCGATCTCGCCGTCCTGCAGGCGCTGCATCAGCTCCAGGTCGCTGTCCAGATCCTCGGGCAAGGTGATGTCCTGGAAGGTCAGGCGCTGCAGCTCTTCCTGGGAATAGCCGACGATCTCGCACAGGGCCCGGTTGACGCTGATCCAGCCGCCGGCCGGCGAGACCAGCGCAATGCCGATGCTGGCCAGGTCGAAGACCGAGCGGAAGCGCGCTTCGCTCGCCTGCAGCACGGCCTCCGAGCCCTGCAGGTGGCGCCCGGCCACCGCCAGGCGCTCGCGGTACTGGACTTCGTTCTGCACCAGGTCGGCCATGTCGATCAGGATGCACAGCTCGTCGGCCGTGAGCGTGCGCACGCGGTCGCCGAGCGCGCACAGGGTGCCGATTGCCAGTCCGCCACTCGAGCGGATCGGCACGCCGGCGTAGAAGCGGATGTTCGGCGCGCCCGTCACCAGCGGGTTGTCGGCAAAGCGCGGGTCGCTGGCGGCGTCGGGGACGACCAGCGGCTGGTCCTGCAGGATGGCGTGGGCGCAGAAGGCGTGTTCGCGCGGCGTTTCGCTGGTCTCGAGGCCGACCCGCGACTTGAAATACTGGCGCTCGGCGTCCACGAGGGAGAACAGCGCAATCGGCACCTTCAGCATGCGGCTGACGAGGCGGGTGATGCGGTCGAAGACTTCTTCGGCTTCGGTGTCGAGCAGGTTGAGCGTGTCGATCAGTTTCTGGCGTTCGGCTTCATTGGGCGGGTAGCTGGCTGCGGGCATGAATTCCTGGTCCTGGGTCCGGTGTCGGCCGGACCTGTGTGCACGTGATGGCCCTTACTGTAGCAGATCGCGCCGGTCTCTCTCCGGAAGCCGAGTTTCGTACAACTATGGCAAGAACTTGATGCATTGGCATTGTCGGCTCGATCACGGTTGTCGCATTCCTGCAATATGGCCGGGCCCGCCTCACAAATTTTTCACTGAATTAACAATTCTCCATCGAGTTCCTGCCGGGCTCGCCGTAATCTGCTTTCCATGCGGCAATTAACTGCCATCGCGGCGCTGGCGCCCGCCACACAAAATACTGGAGCAAACGTGACTGAAACAAGCAAGACCGACGAGCTGGAAGTGCTGTCCTTCCGGCTGGGGAAAGAGGAATACGGGATCAGCATCCTGAAGGTGCAGGAAATCCGCGGCTACGACGCGGTCACGCGCATCGCCAATGCGCCGGCCTTCCTGAAAGGCGTGATCAACCTGCGCGGCCAGATCGTGCCCATCGTCGACATGCGCATCAAGTTCGACCTCGGCAAGCCGGAGTACGACAACTTCACCGTCGTCATCATCCTGAACATCGGCCGCCACGTGATCGGCATGGTGGTCGACAGCGTGTCCGACGTGGTCACGCTGGAACCGGAGCAAGTGCGCCCGGCGCCGGCGATGGGCGGCGGCATCGATACCGAGCACCTGCTGGGCCTGGGCACGGTCGGCGAACGCATGCTGATCCTGCTCGACATCGAGCGCCTGATGGCTTCGCCCGAGATAGGCCTGATCAACACCATGGCCGACGCGGCCTGACGCTTTTATTTGTCCTACCAACCATGAATTTCTCGAACGTAAAAATCGCAAAGCGCCTGGCCATCGGCTTCGGCATCGTCGGCGCCCTGCTGCTGGGCAGCCAGATTTTCAGCATCACCATGGTGTCGCGCGTCAGCGCAGGCGCGGCCGAGCTGGCCGAACGCCGTATCCCGAACGTCAACACCACCGGCGTCGTGTTGACCGAAGTCAACGACATCGCCGTCGCCCTGCGCAACATGATGATCGACGCCGACCCGGCCGACCACCAGGCGCAGCTCGCCGAAATCGCGGCCTCGCGCAACACCGCGCTGGCGAACCTCGAAATCCTGCGCAAGTCGCTGATCCACCCGAGGGGGATCGCACTGCTCGACCGCATGGTCGCGGCCCACGACAAGTATGTGCAAGGCCAGCTGGACCTGGTCAGGCTGATCGAAGCCGGCGACGAGCAAGGCGCGCGCGACTACCTGAAAAACGTGCTGCGCCCGGCGCTCGGGGAACTGAAGAAGGTCGTGAGCGAACAGCTGGCGCTGCAGCAGGAGTTCGCCGCGAAGACCGGCGACGCGGCCCGCGCCACCGAGCAGTCGACCCGCATCATGATGATCGTGCTGGCCCTCGCCTCGCTGGCGATCGCCGCCGTGGTCGCGTGGTGGAACACCCGCTCGATCACCCGTCCGCTGGCGCGCGCGCTGGAAGTGGCGAACACCGTGGCCGCCGGCGACCTGACCAGCCGTATCGAGGTCACGAGCCGCGACGAGACCGGCCTGCTGCTGCAGGCCCTGAAGACCATGAACGAGAACCTGGTGCGCACCGTCACCACGGTCCGCACGGGCACCGACACCATCGGCACCGCGTCCGCCGAAGTCGCGGCCGGCAGCCTGGACCTCTCGAGCCGCACCGAGCAGCAGGCTTCCTCGCTGGAAGAAACCGCGTCCTCGATGGAAGAACTGACCTCGACCGTCAAGCAGAACGCCGACAACGCGCGCCAGGCGAACACCCTGGCCGAGGCGGCCTCGCATGTCGCCGAACGCGGCGGCCGCGTGATCGGCGACGTGGTCGGCACGATGGAACAGATCAACACCTCGGCCGGCAAGATCGCCGACATCATCGGCGTCATCGACGGCATCGCCTTCCAGACCAACATCCTGGCGCTGAACGCCGCCGTCGAGGCGGCGCGTGCCGGCGAGCAGGGCCGCGGCTTTGCCGTGGTGGCGACCGAAGTGCGTAACCTGGCCCAGCGCAGCGCGGCGGCAGCCAAGGAAATCAAGGGCCTGATCGGCGACTCGACCCAGGCCGTGGAAGCGGGCAGCAAGCTGGTGACCGAGGCCGGCGCGACCATGACCGAGATCGTCGAGAGCGTGCGCCGCGTGACCGACATCATGAGCGAGATCACCGCCGCCAGCACCGAGCAGACTGCCGGCATCGAGCAGATCAACGAAGCCGTGGCCCAGATGGACCAGGTGACCCAGCAGAATGCCGCGCTGGTGGAGCAGGCCGCCGCGGCCTCGGCGGCGATGCAGGAGCAGGCAGGCAAGCTGGCCGAGGCAGTGAGCGTGTTCCGCGTCGACAGCCAC
>DEKZ01000038.1 GCA_002354135.1 Massilia sp. UBA2709
CTGGTTTGTGCAACAAAGCCGTTCGCGAAACTAGTTACTGCAAATAGCAGAAGTACAGCAATTGAACGTCGCACGAGAGACTCCCTCTTGAAAATGTGGGGATACAGCAGCTTGCTTTTACGCCGCCAGCCGGCCATTGCGCCAAGTCCACCAGACAATTAAATGGTACCTCCGCCCTGTTCGTCATCCCACTGCCAAATGGTCTTGCCGTATGCGGAGTCAATAACAGGGAACTGCTCACCAGGGCGAAAATAGCGTCGTGAGTGCGCACTCGCCGGGGAAAAATAGAAGCCTTCACGCAGACAACGGTCGCCTGCGCCAAAGCGTAAGGTCTCCGGCCTTGCCTCCTCCACCTCATTCTCGATTTGCTCGAACTCATCCTTTACGAGTTCGACAAAACACCAACGCGACGGCTTTGACTCAAAAGCATTGCCCGCCACCAAAGCAGGGGCCAGATCGGGAGTCTGAGACTCATCAAAAAAGGGGTCGCGTACCAAATCGGGACAGGACAAGTTGGCAAGCACAAAGCGGAGCATGGCATCGCCGTCGATCCAGAGCTTTGCTCTACCAACCGAGGCCAACGCGCGCTTACCTAAATCGTTGAGTGTGGTGCTGTCCAACAATTTGCCTTGATCAGAGCCAGTCCAGCCAAACTGAAGGGTTGCATTCGGATCGTCGATTGATACATACACGCCGGTCTTCGGCGGTACGTAGCCGCTTTCGCAAACCAGCTCAGGTCGGGCTTCAAATTTGGGAAGGGTTGGAAAGCTACTTGCGTGCTTTTGCCAAGCCATTGTTAGTCCGAAGTCGTTCCACCTCGTGGCATATACGGCTCGGTCCATGGTGTCATCGATGTATCGCGCATATCTGGACACCTCTGCAAGCTTGCTATCGAACTCTTCCTGTTCCTCCGGTGCCATCCATTGCAAAGAAAACTCCGAAATACCCCGGACACATTGGTATGCTCCGGTTTTGTGATAAATGTTCGACTTTCTGTCTGCAATGTCTCGCGCGACTGAACGTTGAAAATCACCGAGGAACGGCCAAGCGTTATTTTCCCAATTCTCTCCGGTATTGCGATTCCCCCATCGCTTGCTTCGCAGCAGCTTATCTCTGCCTTGGCCTTCACTAACGTCCAGCACATCGTTCGCAAAAATTCTGAGCACTTTTATACGATCTCGCAAGCCCTCAAGATACTTCAAGGAAGAAAAGTGGTATAGCAATGCAGCCTGCTTCTTCTGCCACTGAGTCAAAATCATGTTTATCTCGATTCACCTAGTATGCAGTTCTATTGTGATTCGAACTGCCGGTTCACTTTTGAAGAGCTGTGGCTTGTCCAGGCAGCGCTGGAAGTCCAATTCTTGTCGCAAATCCCGCCCCTTCAAAATCCGTATATCCCCACCCTGTTTCAAAAGGTCCACTGATGTTTGGATGGGTGATCGATTCACGTATGGATACGTATTCATTCTTTTGCGCTTGCGTAAGCTTGTTATACTCTGCTTGCGTGATCGCTCCTTGCAGGATATTTTTTTGACCGCCCTTCAGTTTGTAGAACCGCATCACGTCATTTCGCGGGTCAGTCCGTGCAACGTTGAAGACGATCTGTTCCCATCCGCCTTCAAGATGCCGGTCAGGTAAAGAATCTTTTGTTTGACCGGAGGCTGGCCCGCGCCATACCTTGAGAGTCTCGCCAGGTTTCACGTCGTAGATCACAAACTGTCCATTTGCGTTCCAATCTGGCCAGACTGCGAGAAACTTTCTCCACGCCTCTCTGGGGTCAGGTGAATTTTGTATGTCATTAAACACCTTTTCGCTGATCCAGCAATCGCTCATTGCCCTGCTGTTTGGCGATAGAATACGGAAGAGTCGGGCGGGACCTTTGATTTCAGCATGGGCTAGGGTGTGAAAAGATCGGATGTTGTCATCACTCAGAGACGGCCATCCCTGCTTGACCTTTCCCTCGACCCGTGGTCTTGTTATATCAATATCCGCCTGCTTCCAACGAGACACGACCCCATCGCTTAGCCAACTGGGTCTTGTACGTGGATCTCGCATGAGAGAGATTGCTTTTGCTTCGGGCAAAGTACCTCTGAAGTGAACATTTCTAACATCAACGATTCCTTTTTGCCTTTGAATTGCTTCACGTTCGAGCCGTGCTATCACCGTATCGAATACATCTTACACCGGCTTCAATGCTCGAGCAAAATGCTTGTCGGCAGCCAATCTAATCTTTTGGACCTCGAGCAGAGCTTGTTTTGCCTTACCACCCAGCACGGGTACAAACTCAACCTTGCTGGCCATTGCGTCAACCACCTTGATCCCACGATCAAAAGCCGCCGTTAACTCGGCAACGCTCACTTTAGCGCGCACGGCCTTGATCTCGGTAGCCAGCCATTTGAGTACTTCGTCGACTTTGTGCGACTTCAAGTACTCCTGTACGCGACGTCGACGCAGGAAGGAAATTACCCAATTCATTGCTGCGTCCACCGCCTCAATGATCTTCTCTCCTCCGGTCCGTCTTACAAACCCGAAGAAGATTTTCAGAATTCCTTTTACGAGCGATCCCAGTGCCGGGAATAGACCAATGAGCGTCAGGACAAGCGCGACCCAGTTCCACACATCCGTATGATCACGTGACAGCTTTCGGCAGTTCGCTATCAAGTCACGCAGATCGCAGACCTGATCCACCAAGGGAATCATCGAGATACCCGCATCGACCAAGATCTGGGAGGTCGACCTGTTCTCGTTGAAGTCTCCTTCTACCGCTTCCCAGAACCATACGAATGGATTGGAACTGGGCTCTTGCGCTTCCTCATCCCCTGTAGCCCACGCCAATGCGTCGCGCATCTGTGTTGCATTCACATCTGCCATGAAGCAATTCTCCGAGGTAGGTCAGTTGAAGTTCATGAAAACTCAGCCGATTAGCTTTTCCAAAGGATCGTATGGCTTTTCCTTTTCAGGTTTACGCGGGCTGTAAACGACTTTTTTCACGGGTTTGTTAAGAACGTTTTCGTGTAAGGCTTGACCATCTTTGTCTAAGGTTCCGGACAAGACTGGACCGTCCTCAAAGTGAATCTTGTATTCCACCTCAGGGATTCCCTCTGCTAGTTCCGGGTCCATATAGTGCAGAGCAATCCAATGCTTTGCCGCCTCACTCAGTTCTCCGGGAAGATTCAACAAATTTGCTGTTTTATTCCCGCCACCATTAAACAAATGCTTCCCACCCTTGACGGTAAACTTCCCCGGACAAGCAAACGTAATATCCCCACCCTCCAGCGTGATCGCCGACTGCCCCGCCTGCAGCACGATCCTCTCCTTGGCCTTGATCTCGGTGCAGTCATTCACCGAGATCACCGTGATTTCCTTGTCCGCCAAAATCTCCAGCTGATCGGTATGCGCCTGCAACGACACCGGTCCGTTCCCGGCAATCGCCTGAATACCGCCCGAATGCGTAAAGAAATTAAATGCATTGCCGGCCACGGAAGACACCGTATGCGCCGCAGCCATGTGCAAGTCCGACTGCGTCGTCCAGTGCAGCTGCTGCCCCGCATACACGACGGTCGATGCCGGCGTGGCCCAGTTCATGCTGGCGGCCGCGTCCATCAGCACGATCGCCGAACCGAATTTCTCGACCGGCTGCCCGCTATCGGGCTCGCGCGAACCAGGCTTTGCTTTCAATGCGCCCTGTCCGCCGATAGTGCCTTCGTACTTTCCCTTCGCCTTGGGGTCGATCTGCTCGATGAAGTCGGCCTGGGCCTTGGCAGCGTCCTTGCTGAACAGGGCCTGCTGCTGCGCTGCCGCGTCGCCCAGCGTCGTCGCCAGCGACTGCGCACCCTTGAACAGCGACACCGCCTCCGCCGCATCCATCTGCGTCGACGTGACACCGCAACCCTGCCGGGAACGGGCGCTGGTTGACAGCAGCACGCCTTCCCCGCCGCGGAGCACGGCCCAGGCATCGGTGCGCAGCTCGAAGCCGCTGCCGCGGTAGGCGCCGCGCTGCGAGGAGCCGGGCGCCTGGTGGATCAGGTAGCCGAGGTTGAGCTGGGTCGATGCGGTGCTGGTCGCCAGGCGCGTGCGGACCTGGCCCGGCGCATCGTCGAGCTGCCACTGGTTGTAGCCGCCGCCGTCGAAGTTATGGCTGTGGATCCCGGACAGCACACCCGCATGGTTGGCGCTCGATTCGACGCCTGCGGCGAAGGGCGGCGTATCCGCGCCGTTGTAGAGCTGGGCGACGATCACCGGTCGGTCGATGTCGCCCTCGATGAAGTCGACCAGCACCTCGGTTCCGATGCGCGGCGTGAACACGGTGCCCCAGTTGGGTCCGGCCAGTGCTTCGGCCACGCGCACCCAGGTGCCCGAGGCGTCGTTGCCGGGCGCGCAGCCTTTCGCATCGGTGTCGTGCGCCAGGCCGCCGGGGTTGGCGCCCTGCCCGCGCTGCCACGCGAACTGGACTTTCACCTGATGGTCGCGCGTGGTCGTCGAGACCGCGTCCGCCATCCCGACCACGAGGGCGCATTGCGGCCCGGGCGCGCTGGCCTTGTCGCGCATGGCGGTGGCGGGCGGAACGATGGGCACCGCCGCGCGCACGCAGGCGAAGCGGTTGCGGTAGCTGCCGTTCTCGACGCGGCTTGGCGCGCCGCCGGCGATCCCGGTCTGGAAGTTGTTGCGGGCTTCGTGGCGCACCCACAGCACCGTGAATGCGTTGTCGCCGTCCGGATAGCGGTCGTGCTGGGTCAGCTCAAAAGCATGCCCTGCCGCGAGCCGCCGCACGGCGCCCGCGCCTTCGAACAGTTTGACGTCCATCTCCAGCGCCTGCAGCATCAGTTCGGCGTGGGCGTCGGCAGCGGCACGGCTGGGGGCGTGGCGCTCGCCGCTGCCGTCGTAGAGCGGCAGGTCCGGCAGCTCGCCGGCGTCGAGGATGGATTCGTGCTCGGCCGCCGGCGCGACGAGCTGGGTCGGATCCCAGCTGCTGATGCTCACCGCGTTCGCCGCTACCCGCCGGCTGGCCCCGAAGGCATCGATCGCGTCGTCGTGCTCGGTGGCGCGCACGCCGTGGAAGCGGATGCGATCGCCGCCGGGAAGCACCGGCGCCTGGGCGCGGCTGTCGACAATGAGGAGACGATGGCGCGCGTGGCCGTCGCCATCGCCTTCGTCCTGGTCGTGCTCGAAGCGCCAGCTCAGGCCCTCCGATGCGAGCAGGCGCATGAAGAAGGCGAGATCGCTCTCCCGGTACTGCGTGCACACGGGACGCGGCGCGAGTTCCTGGGTGATGTCGAAGTCGAAACGCACCTGCGGGTAGTCGGCCAGCAATTCGGTGACGATGTCGCGTACGTTCTTGTCCTGGAAGACGTAGCTGTCGCGGCGCAGTCCGAGCAGCGCCAGCGCCGGCTCCAGCCGCAGGCGGTAGCGTGCCACGCCGCCGTCCGCGCCCAGCCAGGACGCCTGGGTGCACATGCCATGCCAGGCGCGGCGGCTGCCGTCCGGCTGCAGCAGGCGCACCGTCAGTTCTTCGCCGAGGAACAGCGACAGGTCCAGGTCGGTCGAGGTGCTGAGCGCATCGACCTCGAAGCGGAACAGTGCATTGACGGCCTCGGTCCCGCTGAAGCTTTCCGCTGCGAGCGATTCGGGCAGCGCGCTTTCCTGGGCGGTGCTGAGGGTGATCAGGCGCGCATGCTGGCTGAGGCCGGTGCCGAACAGGCCGAGCGCGCTGAGTTCGGAAGGGAAATTCATCGTCTGCTGGACTCCTTCGCGATCGTGACTGGTAGCTATCCCAATCGACGATGTTACCGGAGGCAAACAGCACAATGATGCCGCTTGGCATGACGCAGATCATGCCATTGTGAAATCCCAGACCTGGCTCAGGGGGCGGTAGGCGCGGCCGGCTCGAGAGGCGCCAGGCCGCGCAGGCGCAGGGCGATCAGCATCGCAGCCACCAGGATCGCGCCCAGCAGGCCGACCACGCCCAGCCAGCCGAAATGCTCCCACATATAGCCGGAGAACCAGCCGACCACGCTCGAACCGAGGTAGTAGAAGAAGAGGTAGAGGGCCGACGCCAGCGCCTGCGGCGGCCGGGCGCGCCGCCCGACCCAGCTGCTGGCGACCGAATGCGAGGCGAAGAAGCCGAAGGTATACAGGCCGACACCGGCGACGATCACGACCAGGTTGCCGGCGAGCGTAAGCAGCAGGCCGGCGAGCATCACCGACATCACCAGCCACAGCACGTTGCGCCGGCCCAGCCGGTCGGCCAGGCGCCCGGCCCAGACCGAACTGAAGATGCCCAGCAGGTAGAGCACGGACAGCGCGCCGACTGCGCTCTGGCGCAGGTGGAATTCCGGTCCCAGCAGGCGGTAGCCGATGTAGTTGTACAGGCTCACGAAAGAGCCCATCAGCAGGAAAGCCAGCATGAAGAGAAAAGGCAGGCCCGGGTCGCGCAGGTGGCGCCGGGCGCCGTCGACCAGCCCGGCGAGACCGCCCTGCCCCGGACGAAAACGGCGCGAGACAGGCAGGCTGCGCCGGAATTCCCACGCCGCGTACAGGCCGGCCGCGCCCAGCACGCCCAGCGCGGCGCGCCAGGAATAGAAGTCGCTGATGACCGAGGCCAGCACGCGCCCGAACATGCCGCCGAAAGCGCTGCCGCTGATGTACATGCCCATCGCCAGGCCGAGCGAGCTGCCCTCGATTTCCTCGCTGAGGTAGGCCATCGCCACGGCCGGCATCCCGCCCAGCATGAAACCCATCAGGGCGCGCAGCGCCAGCAGCTGGACGTAGTCATGGGTGAAGGCGGCCAGCAGGGTCAGCAGGCCGCCGCTGAACATCGAGGCGGCCATCAGGGGCTTGCGTCCGAAGCGGTCGGACAGGATGCTCGACACCAGCAGGGCAAGGGCCAGCGGGCCGGTGGAGATCGACAGCGCCAGGCTGCTTTGGGCGGGCGTCAGGGCGAAGTCGCGCGCCAGCAGGGGCATCAGGGGCTGGACGCTGTAGAGCAGTGCGAAGGTGGAGAAACCACCGAAGGCCATGGCGCGGTTGACGCGTTTGAAGTCAAGGGTGCCGGCGGCGATGGCGGGTGAAGACATGGGTGGATCCTGGTACGCGATTGCTCATCATACTCAAGATTGACGGGGGATGCTGGCGGGGGGCGTGGAATGGGAGGGCGTGTTTACGAGGGCGCTGGCTGATCTTTTGATGCCGTCTTGGTGGGTTCGCATTGCCATCGGAGCTTGCGCCGCAGGGCTGCGGGCGTTCGCGTGGGCAGTGGGGNNAAATGCCAGCACCACAAAGTGCCCACCCTACAGTGCTACAGTGCGGTTAGAAGCGGCGCCAACAAACCTCGGGCATTCGGTGGGCACAGGGCGCCCACCCTACGGTTCATGCCAATCGTAGGGTGGGCGCCCCGTGCCCACCATTCGTACGCCGAGTACCAGTCACGGCCATTCATGCGGCCGTTGAACGCGTGGGCAGCGCAACCGTCGCGTCAACGCAAGCGGCAGGGTGGAGCCGTCCACCCTACGGGCAGCGCTTACGGGTATTCCGCGTCCAGCTCCGACCCGGCGTAGTTTTCCAGCTCGGCCACCAGTTGCTTCATCGGGGCCTTGGTGACGATGCTCTTCAACACCGTGCAGCTGTCGCGGTAGGTGCCGATGCGCTCGGCGATGATGGCGCGGTGCGGCGCCGGGACCTTTTCCAGCAGCTGGGCCCAGCCGGTCTCGAAGTCGGGGTTGTTCTTGCGTACCGATTTCACGAAACGCTCGAACTCCTTCTGCCCGGTGCGCGCAACGATGCGCCCGCCCCCTTCGACCGCAAAGATGATCGCCAGCGCGATCACGCCCTCGGCGTTCAGGTCGGGGTCGCTGACCGGGCCCTCGTAGTGGTTGCGGCGCAGCCACTGGGCGGCGTGCACGATGGCCTGCACCTGCTGGCGCTGGCGCAGCTGGCCGAGGTAGCGTTCGTAGCCGGACCAGCTTTCGCCCGGATCGGCGGTGCAGATGTCGACGAACAGCTCCTTCAGGCGCCGCTGCGAATACACCGGGTCGTTGTCGAACTCGCCGACCAGGCTGTCCTCGGGCAGCGCGGCCAGTTCGCGGATCAGGCGGAAGCCCGACTGGAACACGTACTCGGCGCCGTCCTCGATCAGGATGTCGAGCGCGACCTCGTCTTTTTCTTCGCCCTCTTCCTCGAGGATGCTTTCCAGGCCAAGCGAGATGCCGCCGACGGTCAGCAGCAGCGCACGCTGGATGCCTTCGGCGGTACGGTCGTTGGTGAACTTCTCGGCCACCATGGCGGTGATCCCCGACAGCTCGTCGGCCAGGATCGCCGCTTCCTCGGGGTCCTCGGCGGCGAGCAGCTTGATTGCACGCACCAGCCGGGGCGGTTTTTCGATGACGATTGCAGGCAACATCGGCGAACGGTCCCCGCTCACGAGAAGATGTCCGTGCCCATGCTCTTGCGCGTGCTGCGACGCGGCATGGTACGCACCGACGGCACCTGCTTGCGCAGGCGGTAGAGCAGCTCGCGCGTGCTGCGCTGCTGGAATTCCGGGTCCTCGTCCGGATCGTCCGGGAACTCGGCGTCGGCCATCTCGGCGCTGTGGCGGAACTCCGGGAACAACTCGATCAGCGAGCGCTCCCAGCCGTCTTCGCTGGCCTTGGCCAGGTCGATCGCCAGCGGCACGATGTCGCTGTCGGACGAGGTCTGGCCGGTCACGTAGCGGCCCTTGAGGTTGATTTCGCCGGCCACTTCCATGATTTCCTTGGGCGCGAGCGACCACAGGATGGCGAACACGGTGGAGCCGTGGTCGGTGGCCGAGGCCTCGGCCAGCAGCTCGTGGCGGCGGTCCTCGTCGTCGTTGGCGTAGACGACGCCGTGCACGTGGTTGAACAGGCCCTCGGCGATGCGCTCGGGGTCGTCCTCGATCATGTCATCCGGCCAGGTGGCTGCCATGTAGGCCAGGCTTTCGGCCCAGGCCTTGGGCGGCACCAGCATGGTGGCGAGCGAGGTCTTGGCGCCGTCGAAGCCGGCCAGGTGCAGCGCCGTCACCTGCGGCGGCAGGGTCGAGAGCACCTCGGCCACGGCATAGTCGCCGTGTTCGTCGGCCGCCTTCGAGAACGCCTCTTCGGCGTGCTGCAGCGAGCCGGCCAGCACCAGTTCGCTGACCTGCTTGGTCAGCGCCGGCAGATTGGCTTTGTCGTTCATTCACGTTCTCCCTGGTCGAAGATCTGGGTGAAGTCGTCCGACGCGGCGGTATCGTCCATGCCGTCGTTGTCATCGTCGTCGCCTTCGTCGCCCTCGGCCAGCTGGTCGAGCGACTGGTCGTCGTCGGCCCAGCGGCCCTGGTGCTTGTAGAGGAAGGCGGTAATGATCGCCTGGCGCGCCAGTTCCGGATGGTTTTCCGTCATGGCGGCGTACATGGCGGCGCCGTCCTCGCCTTCGCACTCGGCCATCGCGAACACGCGCGCCGGGTCGTCGCCCTCGTAGTCGGCTGCTTCGCGCAGCAGGCCTTTCGGGTCCTTGAAGCGAATCTTGTCAACGAGCGCGAAGGCCATCAGGTTGACGTCGTCGATGCCGGAGCCGCCTGCGTATTCCGAGACGAGCGCGCCGACCATCATGTCGTAGTTCTTGCGGTTGGGCGGGTCGCCCAGGGTGCCGTCGATTTGTCCTTCCAGCTCGCGCGACTGGTAAGCGAATTCGGGATGTACTCTTTTCATGTTGTTTGTCCTGTATGCGGGGTTCGGTGGCGCGAAGGGCGTCCTGCCCCCTGAGCCTGTGGGCCTTACGGCTGCAGCGTGACGCCGTTCAGCGCGAACAGCGAGCGCCACAGCTCGAAAGCCTCGGCCTCGGCATCGAGCACGATGCGGTGGTTCACGCTCTGGTTGTATTCCTCGCGCTTGGCGGGGTCCGACAGGATCTCGTAAGCCTTGGTGACGGCCTTGAAACGCGCTTCCGCGCCCGGCGCCTGGTTGCGGTCGGGGTGGTAGCGCATGGCCAGCGAGCGGTAGACCTTCTTGATCTCGTCGTCGCTGGCGTTCGGCGCGACGCCGAGGATCGCGTATAAATTTTCCAATTTGGAACTCTCCGGCTATAGCCGAAAAACGGCAAAACGAGATTATCCTATAGAAAACGCCAACTTGACAGCGGCGGCGGACGGCGGCAAGCCGCCTGCCCTGCCCTTGGAAGCGGCGGCATGGTCACCAAGTATGGGCTTGCACTTCCCAGCGAACCGTGCGCTTCACCACATAGGCGGACCGTGGCGCCCCCGCGTACGGTAAAATGCCAGCAACTTTACCTATCCAGACACCTTCTTTCATGAGCATTGATAAGAACAACGCGGCGGCGGCGAACGCGCCTTCGTCGAATTTTGTGCGCGCCATCGTCGAGAGCGACCTGGCGGCAGGCACCCACAAGCGCGACGGCATGCCGGCGGTGATCACCCGTTTCCCGCCGGAGCCGAACGGCTACCTGCACGTCGGCCATGCGAAATCGATCTGCCTGAACTTCGGCCTGGCGCGCGACTACAACGGCCGCTGCCACCTGCGCTTCGACGACACCAATCCGGAAAAGGAAGACCAGGAATACGTCGACACCATCATGGACAGCGTCAAGTGGCTGGGCTTCACCTGGGAGCAAGGCGGCCAGGAATACCTGCACTACGCCAGCGACTACTTCGACAAGCTGTACGAGATGGCCGAGTACCTGATCCAGAAGGGCTACGCCTACGTCGACAGCCAGAGCGCCGAGGAAATGGCCAAGAACCGCGGCAACTTCGGTACGCCGGGCACCAATTCGCCCTTCCGTGACCGCCCGGCCGAGGAATCGCTGCAGCTGTTCCGCGACATGAAGGCCGGCAAGTACAAGGACGGCGAGCACATCCTGCGCGCGAAGATGAGCGAAGACGCGATGTCCTCGCCGATCATGACCAACCGCGACCCGGCCCTGTACCGCATCCGCCATGCCCACCACCACCGCACGGGCGACGACTGGTGCATCTACCCGATGTACGACTACACGCACCCGATCTCGGATGCGATCGAGAACATCACCCATTCGCTGTGCACCCTGGAATTCCAGGACCACCGCCCGTTCTACGACTGGCTGGTCGATACCCTGGCCGACGGTGGCTTCTTCCAGCGCCCGGTGCCGCGCCAGTACGAATTCGCGCGGCTGAACCTGACGTACGTCGTCACCTCGAAACGCAAGCTGCGCTCGCTGGTGGACGACGGCATCGTCACCGGCTGGGACGACCCGCGCATGCCGACCATCGTCGGCCTGCGCCGCCGCGGCTACACCCCGGAATCGATCCAGCTGTTCTGCGAACGCATCGGCGTGTCGAAGGCCGACGGCTGGATCGACATGAGCACGCTGGAAGGCGCGCTGCGCGACGACCTCGACCCGAAGGCGCCGCGCGCAATCGCCGTGCTGCGTCCTTTGAAACTGATCGTGGACAATTTCCCGGAAGGCGAATCGGTCGAGTGCAGCTCGCCGGTCCATCCTCACCATCCGGAAATGGGCCAGCGCACTTTCCCGTTCACCCGCGAACTGTGGATCGAGCAAGAAGACTTCATGGAAACCCCGACCAAGGGCTACCACCGCTTCACCCCGCCAGTTGGCGACCAGCCGGGTGCGCGCGTGCGCCTGAAGTACGGCTTCGTGGTCGAGTGCACCGGCTACGACAAGGACGAGAACGGTAAAGTAACAGCCGTGCACGTGAAATACTTCGAGGATTCGAAGTCGGGCACGCCGGGCGCGGACAACTACAAGGTCAAGGGCAACATCACCTGGGTCAGCGCCGCATCGGCCCTGGAAGCCGAGGTGCGCCTCTACGACCGCCTCTTCCTCGATCCGCAGCCTGACGCCGGCGGCAAGGACTTCAAGGCCGCGCTGAACCCGAACGCGCTGGAAACCGTCACCGCCTACCTGGAGCCGGGCATGGCCGCGGCCGTGGCCGACCAGCGCTTCCAGTTCGAGCGTCACGGCTATTTCGTGGCCGACCGCGTGGATTCGCAACCGGGCAAGCCGGTCTTCAACCGGGTCACCACGCTCAAGGATAGCTGGGGCGGCAAGTAAAGCTTGCTCGAGTTTCCAGAAAATCCCGCCCCGGCCATGCCGCGGCGGGATTTTTTTATGTTGCCTCCGCGCCGCAGGCAACCTGGCAGATCTGATAGGTAACAGCGTTCGCAGTCTGCGCGATTCTGATCGAAATCAAGAATAAAGTAATAAAAAATTCTGGGGGCGAAAATGGGGATCGCGGCCGACTATGGGAAGAAAATCGCGGCCATCAGGCTTGGCTCGTGGCTGGGCGCGCTGCTGTCGCTTGGCGTCGGCGCAGGCTTGCACATCAGCACCAGCCGGGCCATCGAGAACGATGCCCATGAACGCTTCCTGCACATGGCGCGCAACGTCCAGTCCATCCTGGACGGACGCATCAAGACCTATGCCGACTTGCTGCGCGGCACTTCCAGCCTCTTCCTCGCGGGCGACGAGGTCACGAGCGATGAATTCCGGCGTTACGTAGCCGGCCTCGATCTGGAAAACCATTTCCCCGGCGTCGAAACGATCAATTTCGCGCGCACCTTCAGCGACGCCGAGCGTCCTGCCGTCGAGGCGCAACTGCAGCGCGAACTCGCCGCTGACGGGGTGAATTTTCGCATCCGGCCCGAGGGCCGGCGCCCCGAGTACACGGTGCTGACCTATATCGAGCCGGGCTCGGCGCGCGCCGACCGTGTCGGGATCGACCTGCAGGCGCGTCCGGCGGTCGCGCTGGCGCTGGCGCATTCGCGCGATACCGGCGAAGCCTCGACCTCGGGCACGCGGGTGCCGATCAAGCCCCAGACCAGCGGGCTGGGCATACGCATGCCGGTGTACCGCCCGGCCATGCCGCTGGGCGACGTCGGCCAGCGCCGCGCGGCCTATCTCGGCTCGGTCGGCATCGGTTTCAGCGTGGCGCGCCTGGCGCAAGGCGTGCTGGACAACATGCCCAGGCAGTCGACGCGGCTGGTGATCTCCGGCATGAGCCCGGTCGAGGAACTCGGCGGACCGCCCGGCGTCTACCAGCGCACCGTGTTCTTCGACAACCAGCCGGACGCGAGCGATCACGATCCGAACATGTTCCGCGCCCTGCTGCCGGTGGGCGTGAGCGGACGCGGCTGGGACATCGATTTCCGCATCGCGAAGAAGAGCATGTATTCGGAACTCGACAGCTACCTGCCCTGGCTGGCGATGCTCGCGGGTGCAACCGGCACCGCCCTGCTCTACGCACTGTTCCAAACCCTGAGTTCGTCGCGCCGCCGCGCCATCGAACTGGCCGAGGAGATGACGGGCGAACTGCGCGCCAGCGAAACGAAACTGCAGAAAACCAACGACAACCTGCGCCGGCTGGCAGCCCACGCCGAGAGCATCAAGGAAAGCGAGCGCAAGCGCATTGCACGCGAGATCCACGACGACCTCGGCCAGAACCTGCTGGCCCTGCGCATCGAGGCCGACCTGCTGGCCTCGCGCACCAGCCGGCGCCACCCGCGCCTGCACGCCCGGGCCCGCTGGACGCTGGAGCAGATCGACGCCACCATCAAGAGCGTGCGCCAGATCATCAACGATTTGCGCCCGCACGTGCTCGACCTGGGACTCACGGCTGCGGTCGACTGGCAGATCGCCGAGTTCCAGCGCCGCACCGGGATCGCATGCGAGCTGGTTTCCGATGGCCGCGAACTGCACGTGAGCGACCGCTGCGCCACCACCCTGTTCCGTATCCTGCAGGAGTCGCTGACCAATGTGTCGCGCCACGCGCGCGCCACCGCCGTGCGGGTCGAGCTGGCGCTCGAAGGCGAATCGATCTCGATGACGGTGAGCGACAACGGCATCGGCCTGACCAAGGGCGTCGGACAGAAGCCGGGCTCCTTCGGCCTGGTAGGCATCGAGGAGCGCGTGCGCATCCTGGGCGGCAAGTGCGTCATCACCAGCCGGCCGAACGCCGGCACCAGTGTCCACGTATCGATCCCGACCGCCGACAATCTCATCTCCGTGGCCCAGGCCATGCCTGCCCCAGCCAGTCCCGTGAAGGTCTTCGAAAGCCTGTAGTCGTTTATGCGACATGCAATTGGTTGACGCCACTCAACTTGCGAATAATCAATTATTTCCGCAGGCTTGGGGTAGAGAATGGTCATCAATGTGTTTCGTCAATCCGGGCTTTTTCACCACAGGCTGCACTCAACGACAAGGAGGGCCAGACCATCTGCCAGCACGACTTCATCGACCACCGGAACACCAAATCACAATAACGATGCAGTTGCCAAAACTAAGGATGAATCATGATCTCGAACAAAGAATTCGAAGTGATCGCCGCCCTGGATTTGAACCCGATTAAAGTCAAGCTGATGCACAAGGAATCCGGCGAAGGCTGGTCGCTCGAAAAGGCGAACGCCACGGAAACCGAGTACCGCCGCTTCCTGTACCTGATGAAAGCCTTCCCGAACGAAGAGACCGCACCGCTGGTGGACGTCGACACCTTCTGGCACTACCACATCCTCGACACCATGAAGTATGCCCAGGACTGCGAGCAGGCCTTCGGTTACTTCCTGCACCACTACCCCTACATCGGCCTGCGCGGCGAAGACGACATCGGCAACCAGGAACAGGCGGGCGACCGGATGCGCGAACTGTACGAGTCGACGTTCGGCGAGCCCTACCTGAAGCAGGCCGACGCCGCCTGGTGCGGCCGAGCACCGGCAAATGCGGCGCAGACCGCATGGTGTGGCCGCGCTCCGGCGAATGCCTCGGCTGCCGAAGTCCAGACCGCCTGGTGTGGCCGCGCTCCGGCCAACGCCTCGGCTGCCGAAGTCCAGACCGC
>DEKZ01000149.1:0-234 GCA_002354135.1 Massilia sp. UBA2709
CGGGGCCGGGCCGGGCCCGGGGCGCCCGCCGCCGAGCCGCTTGCCGAGCCCTCCCCCGCCGCCACCGAGCAAGCCGTGGAGCCGGACTGGGACGAACTCGAGCGCCGGATCGCCGAGCGCGTCGTGCAGCAGCTCCAGTCCCAGATCGACGCCGTCGTGCGCGGCGCGCTCGCGGCGGCCAACGAACAGATCCAGCAAGGCGTGCGCCAGGCGGTCGAGCAGGTCGTCGCCCAG
>DEKZ01000149.1:367-3929 GCA_002354135.1 Massilia sp. UBA2709
CGTGGACACAGGTGTCCACCCACCGCCCCCTTTCGCGCCGCGGGGCGACATCCCCTCCATTTCGCCCTCCCCGCGGGCGTCGCCTTCCCGACACGCACCCCATCGCCCACCCCGTATTTACCGCTTTCCCACGCCCCATTTTTGTTGTACCTTTTTCTCTGCATTAACCCGTAACCGGCGCACGCTGGCGGTCTAGCGCGATGGCGCCATCCCACACTTTGGAGAACGACATGACCACCAAGCTCATCCCGCTGGCCATCGCGCTGGCTGTCGCCGGGAGCGCCAGCGCCCAGCAAGTCGTGAAGATCGGCCACGTCAGCCCGACCTCGGGCCCGGTTGCCCACCTCGGCAAGGACATGGAAAACGCCGCGCGCATGGCGGTCGAGGAGCTCAACGCCAGGGGCATCGTCATCGGCGGCCAGAAAGTCACGTTCCAGCTGGTTGCAGAGGACGACGCCTCGGATCCGAAACAGGGCACGGCCGTGGCCCAGAAACTGGTCGACGCCAGGGTCAAGGGCGTGATCGGCCACCTCAATTCGGGCACCTCGATCCCGGCCTCGAAGATCTACAACGAGGCCGGCATCCCGCAAATCTCGCCGGCCACGACCGCGCCGCAGTACACGCGCCAGCGCTTCCCCGGCGCCTTCCGCGTGGTCGCCGACGACAGCAAGCTCGGCGGCACGCTGGCGAAGTACGCGGTCGACACCCTGAAGGTCAAGAACATCGCCGTCATCGACGACCGCACGACGTACGGCCAGGGCGTGGCGACCGAGTTCATCAAGGGGGCAAAGGGCCCGGGCGTGAAAATCGTCGGCAAGGAGTTCACCAGCGCCACCGCGACCGACTACACCGCCATCCTGACCTCGATCCGCGCGAAAAAGCCCGACCTGATCTTTTTCGGCGGCATGGACGCGGTCGGCGGCCCGATGCTCAAGCAGATGAAGAACCTGGGCATCACGGCCCGCTTCATGGGCGGCGACGGCGTCTGCACCGACGCGCTGGGCCGGCTGGCCGGGGATGCCGTCGGCGTCGAAGGCAAGGTGATCTGCGCCGAGGCCGGCGGCGTGACCGGCGCCGAGCAGGAAAAAACGATGACCGACTTCCGCGCCCGCTTCAGGCAGAAGACCGGCCGCGACGTGCAGCTCTATGCGCCCTATGTCTACGACGCGGTGATGGTGATGGCCGCGGCGATGCAGAAGGCCGGCTCGGCCGAGCCGTCGAAATACCTGCCCGAACTGAAGAAGATCCAGTACAAGGGCGTGACCGGCGACATCCGCTTCGACACCAAGGGCGATATCGAGAACGGGGCGCTGACGCTGTTCACCTACAAGGATGGGAAGAAGGCGAAGCTGGAGGTGATTCGTTGATATCGTTTTGCGGCCCGCCGGCACGTTTTTGCCATGGGGCCGCGACCGTAGGGTGGGCACGCCGTGCCCACCCTACATGATTCGGCCAACAAAAAAGCGCGCCCTCGGGCGCGCTTTTCGCGTGAACTCGCTGCGATTACTTGGTCGCCAGCACCCACTTCACCAGGCTGCGCGCTTCCGCTTCGCTCACCTGCGGGTTGGCCGGCATCGGCACAGGACCCCAGGCGCCGGAGCCGCCCTTCATGACCTTCTGGACCAGCTTGTCTTCGGCGCCTTTCTGGCCAGCGTATTTGGCGGCGACGTCCTTGTAGGCCGGACCCACCAGCTTGGTTGCCGCGGCGTGGCAAGCCATGCAGTTCTTCGCCTTCGCCAGGTCGGCTTGCGCGAATGCGCTCGAGGATGCGAGGGCCGACAATACTACGCACAACATCAGGGACCGTTTCATCTAACACTCTCCGTGGTTAACTATTTCCATTCTACCGCGTTTCCCAGCAAGGATATGCCGCGGTCACACTCTGTAACGCCGCTTACGTTTTGACGCCGCGGCGTTTCCGCCACACACGGGGTATTTTGCCACAGAGCATCAAAATCTTTGTAAGATGGGCGGATTCTGGAGAATTCACGATGCCCCTGATCCTGCTGATTGTCGCCCTGGTGGGCTTGCGTTTCTTCGAAGTCTGGCGCTTCGCCGAACTGTCCTGGTGGTGGATCGCCGCGCTGATGCTGTGCGCCTTCGTCTGGTTCGAATACGTCGAAAAAATGCTCGGCTGGGACAAGAAGAAGGCCCACGACGAGGACGAGAAGCGGCGCCAGGCGCGCGTGAAGAAGTCCTTCGGCCAGCGCAAGTAAGCGCCCGCTCCGGCCACCAGGCCCTGCACCTTAGATATTGCCCAAGCGCAAGCGAAATCGGGCAAGCACCTCGTTTCGGTAGAATCGGCCGACACCTTTGCGGTTTGCCGGAGCGCCAGGACGTTTTGCGCCGCAGGGCTGCGCGACGCCTGGAGCGAGCATGGACACACCAAGAATACTCATTGGACACCCGAACAGGCCGCCGCCTTCGCCGGCCTGATGCTGCGGGACACCCGGCAATACGGCGTCCAGTTCTACGATCTCGAACGCCGCATCACCGGCTGGAACGAAGGCGCGCACTTCATTACGGGATGGACCGCCGGCGAACTGCTGGGAGAAGACATCGCCGTGCTGTTCGGGCCCGAAGACCGCGCGCGCGGGATGGACGAACACGAATCGAATACGGCGCTGGTCGTCGGCGTCAGCGAAGACGAGCGCTGGCACATGCGCAAGGACGGCTCGCGCTTCTGGTCGAGCGGGATCTGCATGGTGCTCAGGGACGAGGGAGGCGAGCCGACCGGCTTCGTGAAGGTCTTCCGCGATGCCACCCACCTGCGCGCGCGCATGAAATACCTCGAAAACACCCTCCAGGAATGCAGCCTGCGCCAGGACGACAGGGAAGTCTTCATCGGCACCATCGCCCACGAGCTGCGCAATCCGCTGGCGCCGCTGAAGACGGCGCTGCAGCTGATGCAGCGCCTGCCTGGCGACAATGCGCGCTACGACTACCCCTTGCGCGTCATGGACCGCCAGATCGGCTTCCTGGAGCGGCTGGTCGAAGACCTGGTCGACCTGACGCGCGTCCAGTCCGGCAAGATGCGCATCGCCTACGGGACGCTGCGGCTGCAGGACTTCCTGCAGGAGGCGCTCGACAGCTGCCGCCAGGCGGCCGACGCGAAGTCGCTGGCCATCCATGCGGTGATGCCGCCGGTGCCGATCGAGGTCGAGGTCGATGCGCGGCGCCTGCACCAGGTGATCGTGAACCTGCTGAACAATGCGATCAAATACACGCCCGAGCAGGGCAGCATCTGGCTCAGCGCCACCGTCGACCAGACCCATTTCGTCTGCTACCTGAAGGACAACGGCAAGGGCATCAGCCCGGAGCTGCTGCCGAAGATCTTCGACATGTTCANNCACCCAGGCGGACGATGCGCGCGCCGGGCGCGGGGCCGGGCTGGGCATCGGGCTGGCGGTGGTCAAGGAGATCGTGTCGCTGCACCAGGGCACGGTCGAGGTTCGCAGCGAAGGCCCCGGCAAGGGCAGCGAGTTCATCGTGCGCATCCCCCTGCGCCGGCCGCACGGCTCGGAACCGGAGCCGCTGCCGGCGCCGAGCGCGGGGCAGTGAC
>DEKZ01000432.1:0-197 GCA_002354135.1 Massilia sp. UBA2709
GCGCAGCTCGCGCTCACGCTGGGCCGCCGCCTGCACGGCGGCCATGCGCTGGCGCTCGGCAGCCATGCTGGCCTGCTGGCGGCCGTACTCGTCGGCGGCGCCGGCCAGGCCACGATGGAACTCCTCGCTGGCGGCAATCTCGCCAAGCGTGCCCAGGACTTCGCCCGTGCCCTCGACCGTCGCCACCAGCGCATTGG
>DEKZ01000432.1:352-9879 GCA_002354135.1 Massilia sp. UBA2709
GAGAGGACGCGGATCGTGGTGTTCTCATCGGCCACCGAGTGGTTGTCGGTCTCGGTGGCGACGACTTCCCGGTACAGCACCGGGCCATCGGCCGGGTTGCCGCCGCGTACGGTGTACTCCACCACGGCCTTGCCGCCTCCGAGCGACTGGATCGCCACGCCGACGTGGGCGCGCTGCGCGCCGTCGGCTGCAAAGTAACCAGCGCGCTTGAGCACGATGCGCGCCGCGGCCGGCAGTTCGTTGGCGATCTCGCCGCCCGGCGTCGCCAGGTCGACCAGGCCGAGCCGGTAGGCGATGAGCGGCTTGGCGACCGCGACCTTGTCGATCCAGCGGTCGGCCGGCAGCAGCGCGTTGGCCAGCGCCGGCAGGGGCAGCAGCCCCGGCAGCGCCAGCAGGAACAGACAGAGCGAACGGATCATTCGAACAGGCCGCCCTGGATCCAGTTCTGCAGCGCGCGCTCGTGCTCGGTCATCAGGGACGCCTTGTTGGCCTCATGGTTGACCGGGCCCAGCACCAGGAAATAGATGCCGCCCAGGGTCTTGACGTGGGTCGAGGCGGCCTGCTGGTGCAGTTTCGCCTGGCCGCGCGCGCCGTTCCTGTACAGCGTATAGCTCAGTTGCGACGGACGGGTGTCGGAGATCGCCGGGAACAGGCCGATGGTGAACGAGGACAGCATCATCTGCCCCAGGTCCTTGGTGCTCTGCTCGAAGCCGGTGGCGACTTCGTCGACCACGATGGTGTAGTCGGGGCGGACATCGCCGCGGGCGCCATCGCGCCAGGCGTTGAAGCCATAGCCGCCGAGCATCTGGACGAGTTCGTTGGCGCGGTCTTCCGGGCTGCCGTCGCGGCAGGGATTCACGACGAAAACGATGTTCGACGAGCAGGCGTCGGCCGGGCTGCGGTCGCGCATCGTGTACTGGACGGCGACGGACTTGCCGCGCGCCTGGAAGGCTTCGGCATCGACGGATGGGGAAAGGGAATAGACGGCGGCGCAACCTTGCAGCAGCAGCGCGGCCATGGCAATGAACAGCAAACGCATTTCTGGACAACTTTCTTCTAATGGAATGTAAAACCGGCACGAGAGCGCCGGCTGGCCTCTGCGGGCCGGGCGGTATTGTAGGGTGTCAATACCCGCCTTGCATGAGTAGTATTAGAAGAAAGAAACTAACGTTGCTGTTATGCCACGCCAGCCGAGGCACAAACGCTACAGCCGGACCATGCCTGCCTGCCAGCCGTAGAAGCCGGCGCCGAGCGCCAGCACCACCAGCCAGGGCCAGGAACGCAGGGCCAGGCGCCAGTCGACCGGCGAGGGCCAGAACGAGAGGAACTGGGGCGCCAGCAGCACCGCCAGCAGCAGGTCGAGCGGTTCGAAATGCCAGCCCGGGCGCGTGCGCCAGGCCGCCACCGCGAGCGGCACCAGCAGCACCAGCAGCGGCGCGAGCGCGGCCGGCGCGGCGTTGTACCAGCGCAGGTTGGCAAAGGTGACCGAGCCGAGCTCCCAGATCCGTCCCTTGCGGCGCGGGATCAGGTTCAGGCCGACGGGCTCGGCATTGGTGAGCAGGCCGACGCCGAAATGCGCCAGCTCATGGCAGAGGGTGCCTGCAGCCGTCAGCACGAAAAAGCCCGGATGGGCGCTGGAAAGCATCCAGAACAGGAAAGCCAGCGCCAGCGAAGGCACCAGGTAGAGCAGGATGTCGCCGTGGCTGCACAGGAAGGCCGGCGCGACGGCGGCGCAGGCGGGCAGCAGGTCCACGACGCGGAAACCTCAGCCGGCGTAGAAGCAGCGGCCGCAGGCCTGGCGGTAGCTTTCGTTGCCGCCGATGCTGACCTGCTCGCCTTCCTTGATGCGGCGCCCTGCTTCGTCGACGCGGATGTTCATCGTCGCCTTCTTGCCGCAGGTGCAGATGTTCTTGATTTCCTCGATGTCGTCGGCCAGCGCCAGCAGGTAGGCCGAACCCGGGAAAGGCTCGCCGCGGAAATCGCTGCGCAGGCCATAGCAGATCACCGGCACGCCGCGCACCTGGGCCAGCTGGTGCAGCTGCTGGACCTGGGCGGTGCTGAGGAACTGGGCTTCGTCGACGAGCACGCAACCCACGATCGGCGCTTCGGCGAGGAAGTTGGTGTCGCTGCTGAAGACATCGACCTGGCGCTGCGGACCCAGGCGCGAGGTGATCAGGCCGACGCCGTAGCGGTCGTCGATGGCGGCCGTGTAGAGCGCGACCTGCTGGCCCTGCTCCTCGTAGTTGTGAGCCACCTGCAGCAGCGCCGTCGATTTACCGGCGTTCATCGCCGAATACCTGAAATAAAGTTTTGCCACAGCCCCTGCCCTGCATGCCCGCATTTTGAAGTGGCGGCAATTATAGCAAGCGGGCAAGTCGCAGCGCCAGCGGCCGTGGGGCACCGTCGCAAGGTGCACCACGGCCGGCGCTGCCGCAGGCGGAAATGGCCGCCGGCTCAGCTGCGGCGCCGGCGCATCCAGCCGACGACGCCCAGGCCCATCAGCATCATGGCATAGGTTTCCGGTTCCGGAATGGGCATGGCCAGGGTGACGTCGTTGGCGGTGGGCCAGTAGGCGCCGCCGGCCGCCAGGGTAACCGAGGTCAGCGGGGAGCTGGACACGAAACCCAGGAAGCTGGTGGTGGTCGCGCCGCTCAGGGTGTAGTTCAGGGTGGTGCCGTCCATCGCCGTGAACAGCAGCGTCCCGTTGGGGACGAAGGCGCCGTCGATGTCGGAGGCGAAGAAATAGCCGCCGAAACCGACGATGCCGGGCGTGAAGTTCGAGAAGGTGATGGTTTCGTTATCGATGTTGGGCGTCAGCCAGCCGTCGCCGCCGCTGCCCGCGCCGTACAGCCCGCTTGGCGCGGAAGCCGTATAGCTGTAGGCGCCGGCATTCCGTGCGAACGGGCTCGCATAGAGCTGGATGGCCAGGTCGTCGTAGGTGTCGACGCCGTAGCCGCCTACCGCGGCCAGGAAAGCGGCCTGGTCGGTATAGACGTTGATCTGCGCCTCGGCGCCGGCTGCCACGCACAGCAGTACGGAAGCGGTCAGGCTTTTCAGCGGAAAGGGGTGGCGTTTCATGATTGCGCTCCTTGCAAAGGGATAAGAGGTACAGCGCTCTGCG
Source organism: Massilia sp. UBA2709 (assembly GCA_002354135.1). Lineage (GTDB taxonomy): Bacteria > Pseudomonadota > Gammaproteobacteria > Burkholderiales > Burkholderiaceae_D > Telluria. The sequence goes on from DEKZ01000432.1 coordinate 3,474, forward strand.
GTACCCAGTACAACGCATCCCAGCAGTTGTGGCAATCCAAATAACGTTGTTATTTTGATAGTTTGATATAGCTCAGTTGTGCGCAGGTTGAGCTCAAAAACAGGCGTAGCCGCTCAAGCTTGCTGTCCGTGAACGACCGGGCGGGCCGGATTACCGGCGACGGTCGCGCCCGGCGGCACGTCGCGGGTGACGACGCTGCCCGCCCCGACGATCGCATCGTCGCCGATGGTGACGCCGGGCAGGATGATGGCGCCGCCGCCGATCCACACGTTCGCGCCGATCGTGACCGGCCTGCCGCACTCGAGACCGCTGCGGCGCACCGCCGGATCGCGCGGATGGTCGGCGGCATAGATCTGCACCGCAGGGCCAATGCGCGTGTCGTCGCCGATCGTGACACGGGCGGTGTCGAGGATCACGCAGTTGTAGTTCAGGAAGACACGGGCGCCGAGGTGGATGTTGTAGCCGTAGTCGCAGTAGAAAGGCGGGCGCAGGATCGTCCCCTCGCCCACCGCACCCAGGCGCTCTTCCAGCAGCGTCCGCCAGGCTTGCGGCCTGCCCAGGGCGGCGTTGTAGCGCGCCAGCCAGGCCGCGCAGGCCGACAGCTCGGCCAGCAGCTCCGGCGCATCCGGATGGTAGAGCTCGCCGGCCAGCATCTTGTCCTTCTCGCTGCGCGCCATCGCCGTTCCCTTTCTCGCTCCCTTTCTATTTATCGGCCCGGATGGTACTTGCGTTCCAGGGCCTTCTCGATGTCTTCCTTGTAGAAGAGCACGTCCTTGAATTCGCCGCGGCTGTACATCTCGGCCTGGTCGGCGAAATGCTTCGACGCCGGATTGCCGCTCTGGCCGCCGGCCAGGATGCTCTTCGCACGCACTTTCGGACCGAATTCAACGGCGGCAACGAAGCTGTTGCCGCGGTCGCCATAGATGCGTTTGGTCTTTTGCTTGGCCACCATGCCGAACGAAGCCAGCGAGCCCCAGTGCGCCGAGGTGAAGGCGACCGGATAGCTTGGCTTGTTGTCGTCGTACTGCTGGTCGATCTCGCCGCTAATGCGCTGGAAGCGGTTGATCTCGCCCCAGGGCGTTTGCCAGGTGCCGAAGTCCTTCGTCAGTCTATCCGAGGCGCGCTGCAGGGCGGCCAGCCGTTCTTCGGCATCCAGGCGCGTGGTGATGTAGTCGACCGAAGGCAGGCCGGCGGCGCGCGCCTTCGGCGCCGCCTGGGCAACCATCTCCTGGCCCCAGTACACCGCCAGCGAGGTCGGCACCGAGCTGGTGGCAAAGCGCAGGTCCCAGCCGCGCAGGGCCGCCACCTGGCCGGCCAGGGCCGCCTTGCGCGGATCGTTCGCCGGCAAGGCGTCGTAGTCCCTGGCCAGTTGCGGCACCAGGGGCTCGAACGCGGTCAGGTAGCTGTCATAGGAGGCCGCGATCAGGCTGTCGATCGTGAAGTCCTTCGCCCCCTTCAGCACGCGTTCGGCATGCACGCCGCGCGCGTTTTCCGGCAGCGACCACATGTAGTCCGGATAATCCTTGCGCTTCGGGCTGTTCGCGCCCGCCGCGCTGAACGGCCAGTTGTTGGTGTTCGAGATATAGCCGCTGGCCGGATTGAACAGCGTGATCGTGTCCTTGATCTCGTGCAGGCCCTGCCATTCGGTGGCCGGGTTGCTGCCGTCGACCGGGCGGGTCCAGTCGAAACGCGGGTCGCGCTTCGGAATGAAGTTGCCGTGGAAATAGGCGATGTTGCCGTCGGCATCGGCATACACGGTATTGTTCGAGGAATTCGTGCGCAACTGCATCGCTTCGTAGAAAGCGTTGTAGTTCTTCGCCTTGGTGCGGGTGTAGGACTGGGTCAGGGCCTTGACCGGCTCGTCCATCATCTTCACCGCCACCCACTTGCCGTTCTCGCCACGCACGATCGGGCCGTGGTGGCTGAAGTAAGCGGTAACGGTGCGGCTGGCCAGCTTGCCGCTTGCGGTCTTGTACGGCAGCGTGACCGGCACGGCGCGCAGCGCGCGCTCTTCCTTGCCGTACCTGTAGAAGAACTTGCCGCCGCGTTCGACCACCGTTTCCAGGTACTCGTCGATGACGTCGCCGCCGCCCGAGGTATGCATCCAGCCGGCGCGGTCGTTGAAACCCTGGTAGATGAAGAACTGGCCCCAGGTCACCGCGCCATAGGCGTTCAGTCCCTCTTCGCTCACCATGTGGATCTCGGGACGGAAGTAGAACGAAGTGTGCGGGTTGATCATCAACAGGGGATATCCGGCCTTGGTCAGCTTCGGTGCGATCGCGAAGCCGTTCGAGCCGCGCGGCTCGGCATCCAGGAGGTTCCGATTGTCAGCCAATGCGGGCTGCGGGCGCTTGCCATAGAAGGCCTCGAGCTCCTTCAGGTCGATCGACTCGATGTCGCCGCCGATGCTGCCCTCGCTGAAGGACAGCGCCATCCAAGGTTCGAAGCGGGTGATCAGCTTCGGCTTTACTTCCGGATGCGTGTGCAGGTAGAAGTTCAGGCCGTCGGCGAAGGCCACCATCAATTGCTTGAGCCATTCGGGGCTGGCGGCATACTTGGCCTGCATGTCGCTTGGGCTGATGTAGAGCTTCATGCGCAGGTCGCGCCAGATCTCCTTTTCCCCCTCGACCTCGGCCAGGCGCCCCATCGCATTGATGTAGTTCAGTTCGACCCGGTTGAAGTCGTCCTCGGCCTGGGCATAGATCATCCCGAACACCGCATCGGCGTCGCTCTTGCCGAACACGTGGGGGATGCCCCACTTGTCGCGCATGATCGTCACGCGCCCGGCTGTCTGCTGCCAGCGCGCCAGGTCGGCGGCCGGGGCCTTCGCCGAGACCGAAGCCGCTGGGGCGGCTGGCGCGGCGATGGCGGCAGGGGCGCCGGCAACGTAGGCGGCGCCGGACAGCGTCAGGGCCGATGCGAGAAAGCGGGACAGGATCATGCGGGTCTCCTTGTTGTGATCGTTCTGGTGATCGTTTTTTTTCGCTGCCTACAGCCCGGCGTTGGCCAGCTTCTGCTTGAGGATCTCGTTCTCGGTCAGCAGGGTCGCCATCCTGTCCTTGAGCGACGCAATCTCGGCCTTCAGGGCCGCTTTCTCGTCGACCGGTTCGCCGTCCGGGCCGGTCTTCTTCGGCTTGGCGGCCATCTTCTGTTCGCGCACCTGGCGCGCGGCCTGCTGCAATTCCTTCTTGCCGCCGGCCACCGCCGCGATCTGGGCTTCCTGCGGCAGCTGGGCGACATTCGCCGCGGCGCTGAGCGAGATGGTGCCGGCGCGCACGGCGTCGACCAGCTGCGGCGCCGCCGCCTTCTGGATGCGTTCGATCTGGCTGATGGTATTGCTCGAGACGCGGGCGGCCTTGGCCACCTCCTCGCGCGTGTTCCATGGCGGCGGCGGGCGCGAGTCCATGTCGTCCGGTTTCGGTTCCGGCGGCTCCTCGGCCATCTTCTGGGCCATGCGCGCGGTGACGATCTCCTTCTTGCGCAGGGCCAGCAGGCCGCGCTGGAAGTCCGACACGCTGCGGCGCGCCAGGTGGTTGTCGATCATCCAGAGCATGACGTCCTCGATGGACGAAAACTTGTCGTTCTGGACGGTACGGAATTCGATGCCGTGCTTGCGGCAGATCTCGTAGCGGTTATGGCCGTCGATGAGGACGTCGCCCCACAGCACCAGCGCATCGCGGCAGCCCTCCGCGAGCAGGCTGCGTTCCAGCGCGGCGTATTCGATGTCGGTAAGCGGGTCGACGAAGGCGCGCAGCTCGTCGTGTATCGTGATGTTCAATGTAGGTCCTTGTACTTCGCTTGCACTTCTTGCAGCGCCGTCATGGCGCCGGGGTGCATGCTACACCATTCGATGGCTGAGCCAAAGATGGCCTCCCCTTGCAGTGCCCGGAAGCAGCAAAAAGTTGCCAGACTGACCCTGCCGCGCCCCGCTTGTGCTAGAATCCTGCGCTCTGCCCGAATGGTGAAACTGGTAGACACCCGGGACTTAAAATCCCGTGCCAGAAATGGCGTGCCGGTTCGATCCCGGCTTCGGGCACCACCATCCCATGCTGCGCTCGACGCAGCCCTGCCTGCCGCGGTGCACGCTGGCTCCTGCTGCAATTCCAGCCAGAACGTGAGAATTCGAGAGGTTTTTCAGGACCTGCATCGGCTAGGATACTGCAACTCCTGAACAGCCTTTTTCCCATGGCGAACACCAAAGTTGCCGGACAGACCATCCGCACCAGGCAGGTTTCCCGCTCCTTGGCCCTGCTCCGCTCCGTTCCGCTGCTCGCGTGCGCGCTTCTGGTTGCCTGTTCGACGCCGCCTGCGCCCGGTCTGCACAACATCGACCTGGTCGTGGCGCGCGACGCCAACCAGAACTACCCCATCGCATTCGAAGTTGTCTACGTGTTCGACCAGGCGACACTGGCACGCCTGCCCGCGACCAGTGCCGAATGGTTCAAGCAGCCTCACCCTCTCGCCGGCTCTCTTGGCAGGACCATCAAGTCCTTTTACTATGAACTTCCGCCGGGCTCAACGCTAAGGATATCGAAACCGTTACCGCATGGCGCAATAGCCGTCGTCGGTTTCGCCAACCTCATCGACGAGCCAGGCAAGCCGGTGATCGATCTCACGGGGTACCGCAACGTCACGATCCGGCCTGGTCCCGATCGCGTTGAACTCAGCGGCGAGCGCTGAGCCCCAGGCTCCACACCGACCGGAGCGCAGCCAAAAAAATGCCGCTGTCACATCACGCGACAGCGGCAAACGCTCAGTTGGTCTGAGTTGGAGACATTTCTTATCGTATGGGCGGCGGACTCAGTCTCAAGGCCTGTACTGGGTAAAATTTTCCCTGTCTTCACGTAGGCGCAATCGCACACATACTCAAGATCCTCCGATCACGCGATCAGAAAACCCTGGTCAGCGACAGCACGAAGGTATTCTTCCCCGGATCCGCATAGCCGATCCGCCCAGCCCGCTCCGGCACGCCCGCCGTGTAGCGTTCATAGGCATGGGTGGCGCCGAAGGCCCGGGTGTAGGCCCCGGCCGCCTTCCAGCCGCGGCCCAGCCTGCGCGTGACGCCCAGCTTGACGTCGCGCCAATTCCAGTAGTCGTTGCCGGCGCCGGCCACCCGGCCTTCGCCTATGTGCAGGTTGAGGGTCGTGGCGCCGCCGAGCGCGAGATTCGCGCCGCCGTCGAGATAGCCGGTGCCGCGCGCATGCGCGATGCCGAAGAAGTTGCGCGTCACCGTGTAGTTGTACTTGGCGTACAGGGACTTGTAGCTCACCCCGGCCGAGATTTCGCCGTAGTCGTAGCGGACGCCGCTGCCGCTGAGCGCGGCGCCGGGGTATTTGTAGTAATGGGCCATCAGGCTGTAGCCGAGCGGACCGAGCGCAGCGCCGTAGCCGCCGTACAGGTCCCACTCGAGCGATCCGCGCGCGACGACGCGGTCGCTCACGGTCGAGAACCAGGTGCCGGCCGACCAGCCGTTCGGCGCAACAAGATCGAGGCCGGCCTGGGCGGCCGGCCTGCCCCAGCTCTGGCGGAAGCCACGCGACACATACTGGCTCGCCACGGTGGCGTTGCCCGACCAGGACGGCACGGTGTCGGCGGCCAACACCATGTCGGCGTCGGATAGTTCGGCCGCGTGCACGGCGGGCTGCACGGCACCTAAGGCAAATGCGGCGAAACCTGCAAGACAGGCAAGCGGCAATCGCCGCTGGACGGAGTTGGACATGGTAGCTGGAGACTCGGAGGTGGACGCGACAGCAGCGCCCGGGACAATTGCAAGTGCCGTGTGGCAATTTATTGGAGGATTCTAGATGGGGTAGGCCCGTCCTCGGCCGTTTCGTGCCAGCTTGAAAACCGCTTTTTTTCGCGAATGCGTGATCCGCGCAACAGCGTGTTCAAAGCGGCATTCGAGGATGACAAGAGAATGACAAGCGCGACTCGAAAGACGCATGCGGCTTCGCGCCCTGCCTTTGTTCGCTTCGTCTTGCACAAGCGCAGACAGCCCGGGCGTTTCCCGGCACGGCGGCATGATCTCTGCGACGGCGCAAGAATCGGACAGGAAACGGGCAAGAACCGCGCAAAGCATCGAGGCTGTCCGCTCCGTCCCGCCTGCGAGGCAGTATGATTTCCATTTCGCAATGTCCGGCATGCGCCGGCTGCGCAGGGAGGCAGGCATGATCGATCCGGCAGAGCTGTTCGCGACTTGCACCGACGTCGACGCCGCATCCGCGGGCACGGCCTCGATACGCCTCCGGGGGCACGCTGCGCACACGGCGCCGCCCGACCCGGCAGCGCGCGTTGCCCATCTCGCGCGCCTGCATGCGCTCTACCCCGACCAGGGCAAGCACCTTCCGCCGACCAGCCTGAAGGCCTTGCTCGCGCTCGCCGCAGGCTGGCGCGACTGGCCCCTGGC
>DEKZ01000434.1 GCA_002354135.1 Massilia sp. UBA2709
GGACCCGTAGGGCGGGCGCCCTGTGCCCACGCGTGAAGCCTGCGTCGTGTTGGCGTTCATGAAGCGCCGCGTGTGCTCATCGTTTACTACGTCCGGTCGCCGTCCATAAAAAAAGCCCCGCCGGCACTTGCACGCCGGCGGGGCTTTGTCACGTCACCTCAACGAGGAATTACTCGTAATCGCTGATCGGCGCGCAGCCGCAGAACAGGTTGCGGTCGCCGTAGACGTTGTCGGCGCGGCCGACCGGCGGCCAGTACTTCTTCTTGCGCAGCGACGCCACCGGGAAGGCCGCCACCTCGCGGGTGTAGGTGTGCTGCCAGTCGTCGGCGGTGACGACTTCCGCGGTGTGCGGCGCGCCCTTGAGCGGGTTGTCCATCTTGTCGTACTCGCCGCGCTCGACCTTCACGATCTCGGCGTGGATGGTGATCATCGCCTCGATGAAGCGGTCCAGCTCGGCCTTCGACTCCGACTCAGTCGGCTCGATCATCAGGGTGCCCGGCACCGGGAAGCTCATGGTCGGGGCGTGGAAGCCGAAGTCCATCAGGCGCTTGGCGACGTCTTCGTTGCTGATGCCGGTCTTGTCCTGCAGCGGGCGCAGGTCGATGATGCACTCGTGCGCGACCAGGCCGTCGTGGCCGGTGTACAGCACCGGGTAGTGCGGGGCCAGGCGGCGCGCGATGTAGTTGGCGTTCAGGATCGCCGTCTCGGTCGCGGCGGTCAGGCCTTCCGCGCCCATCATCGCGATGTACATCCACGAGATCGGCAGGATCGAGGCCGAGCCGTAGGCCGCCGCGCTGACCGCGCCGATGCCGGCTTCGTTGCGGACGTAGCCGGTCGAGAGCTGGTTCGGCAGGAACGGAGCCAGGTGGGCGCCCACGCCGATCGGGCCGACGCCGGGGCCGCCGCCGCCGTGCGGGATGCAGAAGGTCTTGTGCAGGTTCAGGTGGCTGACGTCGCCGCCGAAAGCGCCCGGCGCGGCCACGCCGACCATGGCGTTCATGTTGGCGCCGTCGACGTAGACCTGGCCGCCGTGCTGGTGCACGATCTCGCACAGTTCGCGGATACCCTCTTCGAACACGCCGTGGGTCGACGGGTAGGTGACCATGACGCAGGCCAGATCCTTGCTGTACTGCTCGGCCTTGGCCTTCAGGTCGGCCAGGTCGACGTTGCCGTTCTCGTCGCAGGCGGTGACCACGACCTTCATGCCGACCATGCTGGCCGACGCCGGGTTGGTGCCGTGCGCCGACGACGGGATCAGGCAGACGTTGCGGTGGCCTTCGCCGCGCGACTCGTGGTACTTCTGGATGACCAGCAGGCCCGCGTATTCGCCCTGCGAGCCGGCGTTCGGCTGCAGCGAGATCGCGGCGTAGCCGGTGGCGGCGCACAGCATGTCTTCCAGCTGGGCGATCATTTCGCGGTAGCCGACGGTCTGGTCTTCCGGCGCGAACGGGTGGATGTTCGAGAACTCGGGCCAGGTGACCGGGATCATCTCCGAGGTCGCGTTCAGCTTCATGGTGCACGAACCCAGCGGGATCATGGTGCGGTCCAGCGCCAGGTCCTTGTCGGCCAGCGAGCGCAGGTAGCGCAGCATCTCGTGCTCGGCGTGGTAGCGGTGGAAGGTCGGGTGGGTCAGGTAGGCGCTGGTGCGGGCCAGGGCGGCCGGGTAGGCGTCCTGCACGTCGCTGTCCAGGGCGTCGATGTCCACCGACTTGCCGTTGCCGAAGATGCCGAACAGCAGGGCCAGGTCGTCGCGGGTGGTGGTCTCGTCCAGCGACACGCCGACGTGCTCGCCGTCGATGCGGCGCAGGTTGACGCCGGCGGCTTCGGCGGCGGCGTGCAGCGCCTGTGCGTCGCCCTTGACCGTCAGGGTGTCGAAATACGTGGTGTTCAGGACTTCGACGCCGAGCGACTTCAGGCCGGCAGCCAGGATCGCGGTCTGGCGGTGCACGCGCTGGGCGATGCGCTTCAGGCCGTCCGGGCCGTGGTAGACCGCGTACATGCCGGCCATCACGGCCAGCAGCACCTGGGCGGTGCAGATGTTCGAGGTCGCCTTTTCGCGGCGGATGTGCTGTTCGCGGGTCTGCAGCGCCAGGCGGTAGGCCTGGTTGCCCTGGGCGTCGACGGTGACGCCGACCAGGCGGCCGGCCATGCTGCGCTTGAATTCGTCGCGGGTGGCCAGGTAGCCGGCGTGCGGGCCGCCGAAACCGAGCGGCACGCCGAAGCGCTGGCTGTTACCGACGACCACGTCGGCGCCCCATTCGCCCGGCGCGGCCAGCATGGTCAGGGCCAGCAGGTCGGCAGCGACGACGACCATCGCGCCCATCGCATGCAGGTGCTCCACGGCGGCGCGGTAGTCGCGCACTTCGCCGTTCACGCCCGGGTACTGCAGCAGCACGCCAAAGCACGTCTCTTCCAGTTTCTCGATCTCGGCGGCGGGGACGACGCGCACTTCGACGCCGATCGGCTTGGCGCGGGTCTGGACCACTTCCAGGGTTTGCGGCAGCACGTCGTCGGCCACGATGAAGACCTTCGAGGCCGACTTGCCGACGCGCTGGATCAGCGTCATCGCTTCGGCGGCGGCGGTGCCTTCGTCCAGCATCGACGAGTTGGCGATGCCCATGCCGGTGAGGTCGGTGATCATCTGCTGGAAGTTCAGGATCGCTTCCAGGCGGCCCTGCGAGATCTCCGGCTGGTAAGGCGTGTAGGCGGTGTACCAGGCCGGGTTCTCGAAGATGTTGCGCAGGATGACCTTCGGGGTGTGGGTGCCGTAGTAGCCCTGGCCGATCATCGACTTCATGACCTTGTTCTTCGACGCCAGCGCCTTCAACGTGGCGAGCGCGTCTTCTTCGCTGCGCGGCTCGACGAACTGGCCCAGGTCCAGGACGTCCTTGCGGCGGATGTTCGCGGGGACGACGGCGTCGATCAGCGCGGCGCGCGATGCGTAGCCGAGGGTCGACAGCATGGCTGCCTGTTCGGATTCGGAGGGACCGATATGGCGCGGAATGAACGCGTCGCGTGCTTCAAGTTGGGTGAGGCTGGTGCGGGTCATGGTAGAGGCCAAAAGAGCTGGCGCCGAAAGCGCCGTGGGATTGGAATTTGGTGGTGCGGGTTGCGCGGCTTGATCACGGGCGCGTAGGGTGGGCGGGTTCCCCGCCCACGCGTTCAAATCACATCGGCACTGTGGCAACGCTTGCTTTAGTCGAACGCGTGGGCGGCATAGCCGCCCACCCTACGAAAATCAGTGATCCGTGGTCTTGCCGTAAGCGTCAGCGTCCATCAGGCCGTTGATCGCGTTCGGGTCGCTCGGCTGCAGCTTGAACAGCCAGGCGCCGTAGGCGTCCTGGTTGATCGAGTCCGGCGCATCGGCGACCGGCTGGTTGACGGCGGTGACGGTGCCCGAGACCGGCGCGTAGATGTCGCTGGCGGCTTTCACCGACTCGACCACGGCGGCGTCGTCGCCGGCGGTGAAGGACTTGCCGACCTGCGGCAGTTCGACGAACACGATGTCGCCCAGGGCGTCCTGTGCGTACTCGGTGATGCCGACGGTCAGGGTGCCGTCGGCTTCGAGGCGGACCCACTCGTGGGACTCGGTGTATTTCAGGTCGGCTGGGATGTTCATGTAAGGGGCTCCTGGTTGGGATGAGGTGTAATTATAAATCTTGGTTTGTCGCTTAAGCTGCCAGCACTTTGCCGTTGCGGACGAACGGCAGCTTGACCACGGAGGCGGCCAGCTTCTTGTCGCGGATCTCGACGTGCACGGTGTCGCCGACCTGCACGTCCATCGGCACGCGCGCCAGCGCGATCGCCTGCTGCATGGTCGGGCTGAAGGTGCCGCTGGTGATCTCGCCGACGTTACCCGAGGCGGCAATGACTTTCTGGTGGGCGCGCAGGATGCCGCCTTTTTCGCGCAGGATCAGGCCGACGAATTGCGCCTGCTGGCCTTTCGCCTGCAGCGCCGCCTTGCCGATGAAGTCGCGTTCCGAGGCCAGGTCGACCGTCCAGCCCAGGCCGGCGTCGAGCGGATTGACGTTCTCGTCCATGTCCTGGCCGTAGAGGTTCATGCCTGCTTCCAGGCGCAGGGTGTCGCGCGCGCCCAGGCCGGCCGGCTTGACGCCGGCTGCGATCAAGGCGTTCCAGAGGTTTTCCACCTGGGTTGCGGGCACGCCGATCTCGAAGCCGTCTTCGCCGGTGTAGCCGGTGCGCGCGACCATGGCTTCGCCAAAGGCGGTGTCCGCGACGATCGCGACGTTGAAGGGCTTCATGGCTTCGGTGGCGGCCTGGGCCTGCGGCAGCACCTGCCAGACCTTGGCGCGGGCATTTGGGCCCTGCACGGCGACTAGGGCGATCGCATCGCCTTTCTCACTGCGGCCGTCACGGCGCTGGGTGATGGTCAGACCGCTGCCGGTGGCGTCGTTCTGCTGGCGCATCCAGGCCACGTCCTTCTCGGCGGTGCCGGCGTTCACGACCAGGCGGAACCAGTCTTCGCGGAAGAAGTAGACGATCAGGTCGTCGATCACGCCGCCTTCCGGATTCAGCATGGCCGAGTAGAGCGCCTTGCCCGGGGTCTGCAGCTTGTCGACGTTGTTGGCCAGCAGGCCGCGCAGGAAGGAACGCACGTTGGCGCCCTCGAGGTCGACCACGCACATGTGCGAGACGTCGAACATGCCGGCATCGCTGCGCACGGCATGGTGTTCTTCGATCTGCGAGCCGTAGTTGACCGGCATGTCCCAACCGCCGAAATCGACCATCTTGGCGCCGAGTGCGCGGTGTGCGGAGTTGAGCGGGGTCGCTTTGAGCGTCATGGTGTCCTCAGGGCAGATGAATAGGGGAGCTGCACGTCGTCCGCCTATGCGTCCGACCGTGCGCTGCGCGCCCCTCTGTCCTTGGTACCTGAGAGATAGCGGATGTCCGCCTGCCCCTTCGGTGGGCCGTCTGGCCACTCTCCAGAGTTGGTCCGGCACGCATCGCGCGCCGACCCCTGACCGGTCCTTTTGCCTGAGAGTTTTTGGGTGATGCCCCTTCGGCGGCAGCGTGAATCTGCGCTCTCCCTGTCAAGACCGTGGAGAATATGCGAGCCTTGAACCGCTGTCAACAAATGGGCCCGATAAACCTACTGCGCGTCGGATTGTCGCGCTGCGATGCTCGCTGTACTCAAGTACAGCGAGCATCATCGCCTTGGCGGCTCGCGCAACACTCCTTCCGCTCGCTACGGTTTCCCGGGCCCATTTGGATACGGGCACGTGCCTGCGCACCGTTGAAGGGCGCGCGCGCGGGCTTTTTCCTTCATTTGTTACACTGGGGCCGTCACTTTGCGGGTAGAAAAAGACTATGAGCGAAGATCAAACCAAACACGACAAGGAAGCCTGGTTCACGTTGTCGGGCGACGTCAACAGCGACATGGTGCACCGGGTATTCGAAGCGGTGGGCCACATGACCGAGGACGGCATCGAGCGCGCCCACGTGCTGGTGCAGTCGAACGGCGGCTATGTCAGCGACGGCCTGTGCCTGTACAACTTCATGTCGAACGCGCCGGTCGAGTTCGTCATGTACAACGGCGGGGCGGTGGCCTCGATCGCCGTCATCATGTACCTGGCCGGCAGCAAACGCTACGCCAGCGAGACCGCGCGCTTCATGGTGCACAAGTCGCACGCGACCGCCTCGCCAGGCTCGCGGCCGGACGCGCTCAACATCATCGTCGAGGGCCTGCGCGCCGACGATGCGCGCACCGAATCCATCCTGCGCAAGCACATCGAACTGACGCCGGACCAGTGGGCCATCCACCAGTACTCCGACCTGCACCTGAATTCGCGCGACGCGAAGACCGCGCGCATGATCGACGACGTCGCCGATTTCGCGCCGCCCAAGGGCGCGGTCCTGCGCAATATCTGACGGCAGCAGCCCGGCGCAGCCGGCACGGTTTTCATCGCTTCGGCGGTGAAAGCCGGCGGTCGGCTCGTGCATCGTACTGGCCCGTCATCAGGGCCGGATATGAATTAACTGCGCGCCAAAGGAAAATACCGCCTCACGGTATTGGACAAGCCGATCGATTATCGCTTGCAAATAGTATTTGCAGTCGAGCTAACTCGACAATAAAACATTTGCAAAAATGCCGTGAATTGCAAATATCCGAGAATGACCGATATACGGGTTAAATCGGGCCCTTGACACCGATAATAAAAAAAGCCCGGAACGCAATCGCGTACCAGGCTTTTTTGTTTACTGCCGTCGCGTCAGCAGACGGGAGTAAGCGAATTAACGCTTGCGCATTAACGCTTGTTATCGTTCTTGTGGCTTTGACGGCCAGCTTCGGCGTGCTGCTCAGGGGTGCCGCCGCGCATGCCCGAACCCGAGCCGGAACGCGAGCCCGAGCCCGAACCCGACTGCTTGTTGCCGTCGTTCTTGTGGCTTTGACGACCTGCTTCTGCGTGTTGCTCCGGCGTACCACCTTGCGTGCGTTTTTGATTCGAGGCCATGATTATTTCCTTTCAATGTTGAAATACATTTACTCGCCGAACTACTGCGCGCGCTACTTTGTAGGTGAGCAGTTAATTCGGTGATGCAATCATGCGATTCATACTGCTGAACCGGTATCGGATGATCGCCTGAGCCCGTGTAGGAAAGGGTCCTACATATTAAAAATAATCATTTCCTCAAATACGTCAATCTAAATCGTGCGCCGACATGAAAACTTTTAAAACTCTTCCCAATCCGCGTCCGCTTTGGCTGCGCCGCGGCGGGCCGGGCTTCCCGCATTGACGCTTTTGGGGCCGCCTGCGCTGGCCGCGCGGCTTGTTGCGGCCGGCACCGGCCGCAATGCCGGCTTCGCCGGAATCCGCACCAAGGCGGCGGCAGGG
>DEKZ01000436.1 GCA_002354135.1 Massilia sp. UBA2709
CAGCTGGCGCTGGCGCGCGCGGCCCAGCTGGCCGGGGCCAGCTATGCGGCCTTCGGCGGCTTCTATCCGTCGCCGGTGAAGAAATACGACTTCGTCACCGATCCGGCGCTGCTGGACCAGGCGCGCGCCGAACTGTCGCTGCCGATCGTCGTCATCGGCGGCATGACGGCGGCGAACGCCGCGCCGCTGGTGGCGAGCGGAGCAAGCATGGTGGCGGCGATCACCAGCGTGTATGGCGACGCCGATCCGGAAAGCGCGGCGCGGCGTTTCGGGGCGCTGTTCGCGCAGCGGTGAGAATGCGAGGATTTTCGGCCGCGCCGAATGCTGGCTGCGGCTGGTTTTCCTTTCTCCTGCTTCGCATTCGGAAAAGCGTTCGAGCATTTTTTTGAAATACGGTAGGCATGTTAATTTTTGCCAGAGGCGTGCGCCGCATGCGGTGGTCACAACGAGGAAGCAATCAAGGAGCGCATCGTCGGCAGCCTGGATCTGGTCAGGGTGTGAGAATGTGAGGGTGTGAGAATGTGAGGATTTTTAGCGAGGCCAGATGTTTATACTCGGGGTGCAACGATCCTTGCCTTCAAGATCGATGCGAGTTGCCGTCGAAGTCTCGCGCCTGAATGGCGTGGGGCGCGGCGTATGATCGTTCATCAGGAGTAAGCAGCGTGAAACCCAGCCTCAAGCTCGTACCGCACGGCGTATCGGATGTCCACGAGGCCGATGGCTGCCCGAGCTGCCGCGCCCCGGTACAAGGCGCATATTGCGTACGCTGCGGCGAGGCTATCAACGCTCACTCGCCCACCGCCGGTGAGTTCATCCACGAATTCGTCGGCCATTACGTGGCACTGGAAGGAAAGCTGTGGCAAACGCTGCGCTTGCTGCTGCTGCGGCCGGGCCAGCTGACGGCGGAGTACCTGCGCGGACGGCGCGTCCCGACCATCAATCCCCTGCGCCTGTACCTGACGCTCAGCCTCATCATGTTCGCGCTGATCAAGCTGTTTGGCATCGACCTGCCACGACTCACGTTCGACAATCATGCCTTCGGCATGTCTTACGCCCACACCATCCCTGACCCGGCAGGATCAGGTATGAGCGTGGTCGCTACCATCGACATACGCTGGACCGAGAAAGGCGACGAGTTCCAGCTGGCGCGCGAAGTCATCGGCCGGCTGGAAAGCGTCAACCCAGCCTGGGCAAAGAACGTGGAGCGTTTCTCGAGTGCGCCGCCGGAAGAAAAGGCAGACATCCTGAACCACGGTTTCGTGGCGAACCTGCCTTATATGCTGATCGGCGCGCTCCCCCTGTTCGCGCTCTATCTCAAGCTGATGTATTGGCGTTCAGGGCGTCATTATGGCGAGCACCTGGTTTTCGCCATGCACGTCACCGCCTTCGCCTTCCTGCTCGCCATCGTGATGATCGTCCTGCCCGGTAACTTCGGCTGGCTGGTGGCCACCATTTGCGAGGGCAAGTTCTCGCTCATCTCGCCCTGGGACTGCCTGCAATTGCTGCCTGTGCTCTGTGTCCTGGCCTACCTGCCTGCCGCGATGCGCCGGGTCTACGGCGGGAGCAGGCCGGCAAGCTGGGGCAGGTCGGTGGTGCTGATGACCGTGCACCTGCTCGTCATCGCGAGCCTGATCGTCGGCGCGGAAGGCATCGCGATCCTCAGGCACGGATAACGGTCGCAAGCGGTCCCCTGACCGATCCGCGATCACCAACACGGGCTGCACGCCTGCCGAACGCGCAATCCTGGGAGCGGGTTTTCCCGGTCGAGCTTAGTTGCGGCGGCGAGACAAGAACAGGATCGCGGAGCATTCCTTATTTATTGCTGCAAGGCAAAAATATATAATGCCCGAGACTTATCTCATTTGTACTGGACCGCACATGGACACTAACTTGATGAACGACGGCGTGCTCGAGGCACTGGCTTTCAAACTTGGCAACGAAGAATACGGTATCAAGATCCTGAAAGTGCAGGAAATCCGCGGCTACGAGTCGGTGACGCGCATCGCCAGCGCGCCGGAACATGTCAAAGGCGTGGTCAACCTGCGCGGCACCATCGTGCCGATCGTCGACATGCGAATCAAGTTCAACCTTGGCACGCCGACCTACAACCAGTTCACCGTCGTAATCATCCTGAACATCCAGGACCGCGTGGTCGGCATGGTGGTCGACTCGGTCTCGGACGTGATCTCGCTCACCCCCGAGCAGATCAAGCCGGCGCCGGACATGGGTGGCGCCCTGAATACCGACTACCTGATCGGCCTGGGCACCGTGGACGAGCGCATGATCATCCTGGTCGACATCGATCGCCTGATGTCGTCCGAGGAAATGGGCGTCATCGACAGCATCGCCGCCTGACGCGCCAGCGGGGGAACGATGAACCAATTGAAGGTAGGGACCCGCCTCGGGCTGGGGTTTGCGCTGGTGCTCGCCATGCTGCTGGCCGTGATCGTGCTGGGAATCGCCAAGCTCGGCGCGCTCAACGAGGGCACCAAGGTGATGGCGCTGGAGGCCTACCCGAAGGTGGTGGTGGCCCAGAACCTGGCCGACCGCGTCAACCGCACCGCGCGCACGCTGCGCGACCTGTTGCTGCTGGACGAGCTTGACGCCAACAAGAAGAACCTCGCGGCGCTGGCCACCAGCCGCAAGGAAACCGGCGAGATGTTCGCCCAGCTCGACAAGCTGGTCGTCTCCGAGGCCGGCGTGAAGAACCTGCGCGCCTACAAGGCCGCGTATGCGCAATACATCGACGCCGTCGACCAGGTGCTCAAGCTGCACGCCGCCGGCGAGCGCGAAGCCGCGGTTGCACTCCTGCTCGGCCCGGCGCGCAAGCTGCAAAGCGCCGTGTTCATCGCGTCCAACGAGGTGATCGAGCACCAGGGCGGCACCATGCAGGCCACCTATGAAGCGGCGGAAGAGACCTATGCCCTCGGCCGCAACGCCATGCTGGCGCTCGGCGCCCTGGCCCTGCTGGGCGGCGCCGTCGCGGGCACCCTGATCACGCGCTCCCTGCTGCGCCAGCTCGGCGGCGAGCCGGGCTATGCGGCGCAGGTGGCCGGCGAAATCGCGGCCGGCAACCTGGCGGTTGCGATCGAGACGCGCGCCAACGACCGCGCCAGCCTGCTGTACGCGATCCGCGGCATGCGCGACAGCCTGGCCGGCATCGTCAGCCAGGTGCGCAGCGGCACCGACGCCATTGCTCTTGCCTCGGGCGAGATCAACGCCGGCAACCAGGACCTGTCGCGCCGCACCGAGCAGCAGGCCTCGTCGCTCGAGGAAACCGCCTCGTCGATGGAAGAACTGACCTCCACCGTGCGCCAGAACGCCGACAACGCG
>DEKZ01000106.1 GCA_002354135.1 Massilia sp. UBA2709
GACCCTGATCTCGCGCCGCCGTTTGACGAGCGAGCACCAGATCGAGGAAGTCGGCGCCAAGCTGCGCGCGATGATGCCGTGGATCGCGAAGAACAAGCTGGTGGATCAGTCGAAGAACTAAGCTGGCTTTCGGCGCGCTCTGCAGGGTAGTGACAGTTATCGTGATCTAAGCAATGTCATCGGTTGGTGCGCTTGTCTGCTTGTTCCCATTGATTAGTGACAGCTTTTTCGTTCTGTACAGTGGTGCCGAAGCCGCAGGCAAATCGGTCGCCCGGGTGTAGCAGACTACCCTACGATGGCTACGCTGACGCCTGCTCTCGGTGGGCACCGGGGGCGCCACCCTACGGTCGAAGTCGCTGAATCAATCCGGCCATTGCCGGTTGATCTCCACCGCCTTGTCCATGTTCTTGATCAAGAGGTCGACGTAATACGGGTCGAGGTGCTTGCCGGCGACTTCGCGCAGGTAGTCGGTCACCTGTTCGACCGGCCAGGCTTCCTTGTAGCAGCGCTCGTGGCTGAGGGCGTCGAAGACATCGGCCACGGCGACGATGCGGGCGTAGGGGTGGATCTGTTCGCCCTTCAGGCCTTGCGGGTAGCCGGTGCCGTCGAACTTCTCGTGGTGCTGGTGGGCGATCACGGCGGCGGCTTTCAGGATCGGGCGGGTCGAGCCGTCCAGGATCTGCAGGCCGACCGTCGGGTGCTGCTTCATGATTTCCCATTCCTCCGGCGTCAGGCGGCCAGGTTTCAGCAGCACGGCGTCGGGGGTAGCGATCTTGCCGACGTCGTGCATCGGCGCGGCGTGCATCAGGGTTGCGGTTTCGTCGTCCGGCATGCCGGAGGCCTGGGCCAGCATGTGGCAGACCTGGGACATGCGGCGCACGTGGTTGCCGGCCTCGTTCGAGCGCGATTCGACCACGTCGCCCAGGCGCAGGATGAGCTCGGCCTGGGTATCGGTGATTTCCTGGTTCAGCAGGATGTTGTCGAAGGCGATCGCCACGCCCGAGCAGAATACTTCGAGCAGCTGGGCGTCGATTTCCGAGATTTCCTCGACGCCGTGCAGCACGAGGAGGGAGGCCTTGCCGCTGTTGTTCGGGAAGTAGCCGACGTAGGTGTCGCCGTGCAGCTTGGAGATGCGGTTGTGGCGCGCTTCGTCGAGCTGGGCCAGCAGTTCGGGGCCGATCGCCTCCTTGCCACCATCCTTGTCGAAGTCGCCGATGCGGGCCAGCACCTCGTACTGGCTCTCGCCGGTGATCACGCTGGCGCCCTTCAGGCGCAGCAGCATGCTCTGCTCCAGGCGCAGCAGCGCGACGACCTGTTGCAGCAGGCCGCTGGCGAAGTCCTTCAGGTTGCGTTGCTGGAAGATGTGGCTCGACGCCGCGATCACGCGCTCCAGGCCTTCGCGGTAGCTCTGCTGGACGCGGCGCGCATCCTCGACCTTCATGATGTCGCGGTAGGCGCGCAGCGCCGCGAAGGTCGTGGTAAACAGTTTGGTCCGATCGAGCTCGGTCTTTTCCTTGTAGTCGTTGATGTCGTAGTCGACGATCACGCGTTCTTCCGGCGCCTGGCCCGGCTGGCCGGTGCGCAGCACGATGCGGGTGAACTGGTTGTCCAGGTCCTGGCGCATCCAGCGCGCCACTTCCAGGCCGCTGTCTTCGCGCTCCATCACCACGTCGAGGAAAACCAGGGCGATGTTCTCTTCGCGCGCCAGGATTTCCTTGGCCTCCACGCCGCTGTAGGCGTGCAGGAAAGTCAGCGCCCGCCCATCGAGGCGGAACCGGCTCAGCGTCAGCTTGGTGATGTCGTGGATGTCGGGTTCGTCGTCGACGAGGAGAA
This sequence comes from Massilia sp. UBA2709, assembly GCA_002354135.1. Lineage (GTDB taxonomy): Bacteria > Pseudomonadota > Gammaproteobacteria > Burkholderiales > Burkholderiaceae_D > Telluria. The sequence continues at coordinate 1,834 of DEKZ01000106.1, forward strand.
CTTTCCACGGGGCGAGCTTGGGCGCGGCTGCAGACAGAAAAGACATGGCGTTTCCGATACCGTTAAAGGGGCGCTACAAACGAGTCGATGAAATACAACGATGATGAGTGGTATTGCGCCCGATCAATATACAGGCGAATCGATTGTAGTACGCCTTCACTTCCTTAACAACAGGCAATAGAAGCGTTCCGCCGGCAATATGCTTAATGTTGGAGGAAAGACTCATTCATAGCGCTTCTGGCAACGCTCACAGAAGAAACTGCGCCGGTTGGTGCGGCCGAGGTGGGCCTTCTTGAAGGGGATATGGCAGCGCGGGCAGGTCGTCTTGGCGTGGGCCAGCCAGTGCTGCTTGAGCACATATTCCTTTTTCCAAGCCAGGAAATCGAAACTGTATTGACGGGCTTCTTCGACCAGGGCGCGCAGCTTGGGCGCCGGCAGCGCGCCCATTGTCGAGAGCGGATGGACGCGGATGCGAAACAGCACCTCGTTCTTGATGATGTTGCCCACGCCCGAGAAGATGTCCTGGTCGAGCAGGGCGTCGCAGGCCAGCATCCCGGGTTGGGCGCGCAGCTTCTTGCGCGCCCGTTTCGGGTCCCAGGCATCCGACATCACGTCGGCGCTCCAGTCGTACTGGCTGTCGAGGTCGGCATCGATCTCGCGGATCGCGCAGGCGTAGAAATTCAGTTCGCCGCCATCGGCTGTGCGCAGGTAAAGCCTGGGCGGCTTGTCGCGCCTTTCGTTCACCCGGTAGGTGCCGAACAGCAGGAAGTGGATGCGCACCACCATGGTCGGTAGTTCGATCAGGAAATGCTTGCCCCAGGTGCGCAGCGAGACGATGGTCTGGCCGACCAGGCGCGCAGGATCGATGGCCCTGACGTTCCCGCCGGCCTCGACGATGGTCTGGCCGACGAAGCCGGTGGTTGCTTCCTTCAAGATGACGAGCGATGGTCCTTCGGGCACGGTTGACCTCCTTGCGGCCATTCTGCCCCTGCCTGCCCGGCCCGGCTGTGCGAGGACTAACAATTCGAAACAGGATTTACCGGCGAGAGACGAGACACCTCGGGCAGACCCCGCCAAACCGGCGTATATTTGAACGGTAAAAAGATTACCCAAGAAAGGAATCGCCATGAAGACTGTGATTCGACACTTGGCTGCTGCCGGGCTGCTGGCGCTGGCCGGCGCCGCGTCCGCCGGCGTGACCGTCAACTACATCGAGCCCGACCGCTTTACGGATGTGCCGTTCACGCCTTGGGAGCGCGAAGAAACGCTGAAGAGCCTGACAGAGCATTTCGCCAAGCTGGGCGCACAACTGCCGCCGGGGCAGGACCTGCGCATCGACGTCAAGGACGTCGACCTGGCCGGCCGCGAATTCCCGGGCCGTGGCGGGCGCGACCTGCGCGTGGTGCGCAGCAACGGTCCCGACTGGCCGCGTATCGACCTGCACTACACGGTCGAGCAGGACGGTCGCGTGCTGCGCAGCGGCGACGCCCAGCTGCGCGACATGGGTTTCATGGATCGCATGGTGCGTGCCGGCGACAGCGACCCGCTGCGCTTCGAGAAGCGCATGGTCGACGAATGGTTCTACTCGACCATCATGCCGCGCGATCGCGCCGCGCGCCGCTGAGCAGCGCACGCCAACGGTAAAGAAGCGGACGCCGGCTGCCTGGCCCCATCATGGCCCGGGCAGCCGGCGCTTTTTATTTCCCTTCCCCTTTCGCCGCTTCTTCCTTCCTGCCCACGCGGCGCTCGGCCACGGCCTGCACGTCGCGCACCGTGTAGTCGCCCGGCACCGCGAACAGCGCGGCCTCCGGTTCGCCGCGCTTTACATTTTCCAGCCGGTAGACGAATTCGCCGCTGCGCGGGTCGCTGTGTTTGGCGTAGACCGTCATCTGCAGGTCCGGCGCATACCAGCTCTCGTCGGCGACCACGATGGGGGCGCGGTTGCCGATCTCGCCGGCCGGGATTTCGTAGCTGCGCAGCCTGCCCTCGGCCTTGATGCCATCGAATTCGCGGGTGCCGAGCTCGCGGCTGACGGCCTTGGCGGCCCATTTGCCGTCGCCTGCCGCGCCGGCGACCAATGGGCCGATGCGCGCGGCAAA
>DEKZ01000301.1 GCA_002354135.1 Massilia sp. UBA2709
TCTGCAGCCCCTGTTCGAGGCCGCCGCCACCCGTGGCGTGACGGTTGACGCCCTGGCGCGCGGCGCCGGCCTGCCGGCCGCCAGCCTGGACCCGCTGCCCGATTCGCTGGCCGCCACCGACTACGTGAAACTGCTGGACGCCGGCGCGCTGCTGGCAAGCGATCCGCATTTCGGCCTGCACGTCGGCGAGTGCGTGAAACTGGGCGCCTACAGCGTCTACGGCCTGGTGCTGCTGGCCTGCCGCGACCTCGGGCAGGCGCTCGAGCAGACCATGCGCTACGAAGCGCTGGCGCACGAGCTCGGGCGCTCGCAGATCGAGGCCGAGGGCGCGCTGGCGCGCTACGAATGGATCAGCCACTATCCGCAAGCCAGCCGCCACCTGGTGGAAAGCGTCTTCGCCGGCATCCAGACCTTCGGGCGCTGGCTCGCTGGCGGCCGGCTGCCGGCGGCGCAGATCGCCTTCGTGCATACGAGCGACGCCGGCATGGACGAGTACGAACGGGTATTCGGCAGCCGGCCGCGTTTCGGCGCGCCCGCCAACAGCGCGCATTTCGACGCCGCCCTGCTCGCCCTGCCCGTGCCGAACGCCGACGTCGGCATGTACCCGGTGCTGCAGCAGCATGCCGAGCGCCTGCTCGCCCAGCGCATCCACAGCAAGCCTGCCATCGTCGACCAGGTGCGCGCGGCCATCGTCCGCAACCTGGCCCAGGACCGCGTGCGCCTGGCCGCCATCGCCGAGGAGCTGGCGCTGTCGCCGCGCACCCTGCAGCGCAAACTCGGCGAAGCCGGCGCCAGCTACCAGGGCGTGCTCGACGGCGTGCGCTTCGCGCTGGCCCAGGACTACCTGCGCCAGCCGGGACTGTCGCTGGCCGACATCGCCTTCCTGCTCGGCTACCAGGAGCAGAGCGCCTTCACCCACGCGTTCAAGGAATGGTCGGGACTGAACCCGGGCGCCTGGCGCGAGCGCGCCGGCGCAGCCTGAAGGGCCAGGTGCCTATCGTTTCGACAGCGTGCGGGCCACGTCGTCGAAGGCCGGCACGATCGCCAGCGCGCACAGCAGCGCCGCCAGCGGCAGCGTCGACAGGTAGCCGACGTAATTGAACCCCAGCGCACCGGCCAGGCCGCCGGCAAGGAAGGCGCCCAGAAGCGACGCCAGCAGCGCCAGGCGCTGCCGGTTGGCCACCACCGGCGCCTGGCTGCGGTCGCGGTTCGGATACAGCAGCTTGCCCAGTTCGATGCCGATGTCGGTGATGATGCCGGTCATGTGGGTGGTGCGGATTTCGGCGTGCGACAGCTTGGTCACCAGGGCATTCTGCAAACCCATGATGTAGCACAGCAGCGCGATCGTGAACGGCAGCGCCGGCGCCGCCAGGCGCGCACCGAGCACGCCGAAGGCCAGCAGCAGGACTGCCTCGACCAGCAACGGCAGCGCATACTCGCTGTAGAGCCGGCGCCGGCGGGCGAAGTTGACCATCAGCGCGGTGCTGGCCGCGCCCAGGCCGAAGGCCGTCACCGCCGCCAGCGCCGGGAGCAGGAGCTCAAAGCGGCCCAGCACGAGATTGTCGGCCAGCGACGAGACCATGCCGGTCATGTGCGAGGTGTACTGGCCGACCGCGAGCAGGCCGCCGGCATTGATCGCGCCGGCGACGAACGCCAGCACGAGGCCCAGCTGGCGGTTCGCCGCTGCGCTGCGCTGGTGGCCGGTGAGGCGCCGCATGGTGTTGATCGGCACGGGTCTCGCTCCTTGGGTAGACATACAAATCTTACTGCAAGTGAACATTCTGATGGTGGCAACGGCATCGGCGGGCCGGCGCTATAATCAAAAAATCCATTTCTGCAAAAGCGCCCACGGACCCGTCGTGAATCCACATCTCGAAAAACTCCATCCCTACCCGTTCGAAAAGCTGCGCGAACTGTTCGCCGGCATTACGCCGCACAGCGAGTATGCGCCCATCAGCCTCGGCATCGGCGAGCCCAAGCACCCGACGCCAGCCTTCATCGAAAAGGCGCTGACCCATGCGATCGCCGGCCTGGCCAGCTATCCCAGCACCGTCGGCAGCGAGCCGCTGCGCACGGCGATCGGGGGCTGGCTGGAACGCCGCTACGGCCTGCCCGCCCTCGATCCGGCCACCATGGTGCTGCCGGTGAACGGCTCGCGCGAGGCGCTGTTCGCGATCGCCCATGCCGTGATCGACGCCGGCCGTCCGGATGCGCTGGTGCTGTGCCCGAACCCGTTCTACCAGATCTACGAAGGCGCGGCCTACCTGGCCGGCGCCACGCCCTATTTCGTGAACTCCGACCCGGCGCGCAACTTCGCCTGCGATTACGGCAGCGTGCCGATCGAGGTCTGGGCGCGCGTGCAGCTGCTCTACGTCTGCTCGCCGGGCAACCCGACCGGCGCCGTGCTGACGCTGGAAGACTGGCGCGAGCTGTTCGAACTGTCCGACCGCCACGGCTTCGTGATCGCCGCCGACGAATGCTATTCCGAGATCTACAGCGGCGCTACCCCGCCGCTGGGCGCGCTGGAAGCGGCGCACCAGCTCGGGCGCAGCGGCGGCAACCGTCCGTACCAGAACCTGATCGTGTTCTCCAGCCTGTCGAAGCGCTCGAACGTGCCGGGCATGCGCTCGGGCTTCGTCGCTGGCGACCCGCAGGTGATGAAGAAATTCCTGCTCTACCGTACCTACTGCGGCGGCGCCATGTCGCCGCCGGTGCAGGCGGCCTCGATCGCGGCCTGGAACGACGAAGCGCACGTGCAGGACAACCGCACGCTGTACAAGGAAAAGTTCAAGCTGATCACCCCGATGCTGCGCGACGTGCTCGACGTCGAGCTGCCCGACGCCGGTTTCTACCTGTGGGCCGACGTGCGCCAGACCGGCCTTTCCGACACCGAGTTCGCACGCCGTCTGTATGCCGAATATAATGTGACGGTTCTGCCCGGCAGTTATCTCGCGCGCGACGCGCACGGGACCAATCCGGGCCGCAACCGCATCCGCATGGCGCTGGTGGCGGGCGTCGACGAGGGGCTGGAAGCGGCCACGCGCATCGTCCAGTTCTGCCAGTCCTTGCATTAAAGCACGCACCTTCGGCTTCCTGAAACAGAGATTACCCATCATGACCCAACAACTCCAGAACATCATCGACACCGCGTGGGAACAGCGCGCGGACTTCAGCCCATCGTCCGCTCCTGCCGACGTGCGCAACGCCGTGGCCGAAGTACTGGCCGGCCTCGACGCGGGCACCCTGCGCGTGGCGCAGAAGATCGGTGCCGAGTGGCTCGTCAACCAGTGGATCAAGAAGGCCGTGCTGCTGTCTTTCCGCCTGGAGAACAACGTGCCCGTCGAAGGCGGCGGCATGCAGTTCTACGATAAAGTGCCGACCAAGTTCGCCGACTACACCGCCGACGACTTCGCCAAGGGTGGCTTCCGCGTGGTGCCGCCGGCCGTCGCGCGCCGCGGCTCCTTCATCGGCAAGAACGTGGTCCTGATGCCGTCCTACGTGAACATCGGCGCCTACGTCGACGAAGGCACCATGGTCGACACCTGGGCCACCGTCGGCTCCTGCGCCCAGATCGGCAAGAACGTCCACCTGTCGGGCGGCGTCGGCATCGGCGGCGTGCTGGAACCAATGCAGGCCAACCCGACCATCATCGAAGACAACTGCTTCATCGGCGCCCGTTCGGAAATCGTCGAAGGCGTGATCGTCGAAGAGAACTCTGTGATCTCGATGGGCGTGTACATCGGCCAGTCGACCAAGATCTACAACCGCGAAACCGGCGAAGTCACCTACGGCCGCGTGCCGGCGGGTTCGGTCGTGGTCTCGGGCTCGCTGCCATCCGCCGACGGCAAGTACAGCCTGTACTGCGCCGTGATCGTCAAGCAGGTCGACGCCAAGACGCGCGCCAAGACCGGCATCAACGAGCTGCTGCGCGGGATTTAATCTGCTGCACGGCTGATTAACAGCCGCTTGAACGCGTGGGCACAGGGG
>DEKZ01000171.1 GCA_002354135.1 Massilia sp. UBA2709
GGATGTCGTCGCTGCGCGCGCTGCCGCGCACGCTGGCGCGTTCGGTCGCCAGGTTGACGCTGGCGTCCTGCACGCCCGGGACGGCGCGCAGCGCCTTTTCGACCCGGGCGACACAGGAGGCGCAGGTCATGCCGGATATGTCGAAGCTGGCTACACCGGCCATGTCGTGGTGTTCGAGGCTGTTATCCATGAATGTTCTCCTTCCGATACCGACAGCATATGCCTTCCCATCGTGGGAAGGTCAAGCGAACTTTCCCCGGGGCCGGCTTCAGGCAGAATGAACCCCTCGGCAGCGCCGCCGCCACGCCAGGACGTTCACCCGGCGCGGCCGTCGAAGCGATGACTCGTCAGTATCGAACCTTCCGGAGGATGCATGAATGCCGCACGATGCAATGTTTTGCCCTTGGTACTCTGCCTGCTGCTCGCGGCATGCGGCGGTTCGGACGATGAGCCCCGGAACCAGGCCGAGGCGGCGCGCGCCGGCGTGGCCGGGCAGGCACCGGGCGCAACGCCCTTCGTGGCGACCCTGAGCCTGTCGCTCGAAGAATTCACGCACCTCGCCAGCATTTCCTACACAATTACCCCGAAGCCCGGGACCTACTCGAAGCCGCTGAGCGCCACCTATACCCGCGCCTGGCTCGAACGCAGCGGGGCCTGGCGCCCGGCCGAGAAACGCTTGGCGGTCCCGGTATTCGGCCTGTATGCCGGCCATGCGAACGAGCTGAGCGTCACCACCGCCTTCGAGGACAAGTCGCGCGCCGAGCACAAGGTCACCGTGGTCGCGCCGGCCTACACCGGCCCGGCCGCGGTGTACGAGACGCCACAGGTCAACACGGCGCGCAGCGCTGGCGCCGACCCGGGCTTCGACTACATGCTCATCAAGAATAACATCAGCGGACCGGCCGTGCTCGACACCGACGGCAAGCTGCGCTGGGTCGGCCCCGATGTTTCCTACTCGTACTCGGTCTGGTTCGGTGGCGATGCTTTCTATTCCGGCAGCGCAACGACGCCGGAACTGGTGCGCTTCGACCTGGCCGGCGCCTACACGACGACCCGGCTGGCCTCGGCCCGCTACACCAACTTCCACCACGACCTGAGCTCCGGCAAGCAGGGCTTGTTGGCCGAACTCGACGCGCTTGACGCCGGCGTGAAAAAGATCGAATCGATCCTGGTCGAGATCGGGACGAACGGCGAAGTGCTCAAGGAATGGGACCTGGCCCGGATCTTCCGCGACGCAATGCAAGCCGGCGGCGACGACTCGTCGAACTTCGTGCGCGACGGCGCCGACTGGTTCCACATGAATTCGGCCATCTACGTGCCGGCCGACGATTCGCTCCTCGTTTCCAGCCGCGAGAACTTCGTCGTCAAGCTGGACTACAGCACCGGACGGATCAAGTGGCTGCTCGGCGACACCACCAAGCATTGGCATGCCTACCCTTCGCTGCGCGCGCTGGCGCTGCAGGTCACGGGTGGGGCGCCGCCGATCGGCCAGCACAGCCTGTCCATCGCCTCGAACGGCGACCTGCTGCTCTTCAATAACGGGTACGCCAGTGTCGAGCAACCCCCGGGCACCTCGCCGGGTCTCACCCGCAGCTTCAGCGCGCCGTCGCGCTATACCATCGACGAGAACGCGCGCACCGCGGCCGAAGTCTGGACCTATGTCTCCAACCCGCCGGTCTATTCCGACATCTGCTCCAGCACCTACGAGACCACACCCGGAAATTACCTGGTCACCTACGCCGCCGCCGCGCAACACACCCGTGCACGGCTGTTGAGCGTGAACAGCGCCGGACAGCTTGCCTTCGATTACGAGTACCCGAACGTGAATTGCTCGGCGGTCTTTCTTGTCCAGCCCGTCGCCTTCGGCAACCTGGTCCTGAAATGAGCCGGGTTCAGGATCCAGGCGTGTGCCGCCGCGCGGGACGCAGCGGCGCCATTGGACTGACCAGGTAGCGCATGTCGGCGCGGTCCGCGGCGGCCGCAGCGGTGACGAGGAAGCTGTCCCGTCCCAGCCGGGGGCCCGGCGCGGACGCAGCGGCCAGCCGGCTCGGCCCCACCTCGTCCGCACGCAGGATCAGTTGCACCTCGAAGTCCACGCCAGGCACCGCGAACCAGGCGAGGATGCGGCGCAAGGCCGCGGCCATGTCGCCGCTGGGCAGGAAGCGCTCGAAGACCTCCCGGCCCAGGGGGCCGATGCGCAGGCGGGCGCGCAGGTCCGGCCGCCAGCTCCGTTCGCCGAGCATGCTGTTCTCGCCGAGACAGGCCTGGCCGCCCAGCGCGCACTGTTCATGCGGGTCCATCCTGCTCCAGTGCCCGACCGTCTGCTCCAGCACCACGGGCAGGTCGAAATAGCCTCCCAGCAGGCGCTCCAGCACCGCCGCCGAGCGCGGCCGCTGTTGCAGAACCCCGGCGAAATACGCGATCACGGCCTCCGGTACGCCGGGAGCCGCCCCGCCCTGCCTTGCCTCGGTGCCGGGGATCCCGGCCAGGGCCAGCAGCTGTGCGCGGAAGGGATCGCCGCGGCCCGCGGCCCCGTACTCGACGCGGTACTTGCGCCAGGCCTTGTAGTACAGCGCCAGCATGCGGCCGGAGAACATGTCGAGAAACGCGCGCGGCGCCTCGTCCCGGTTGGCATGCTGCCACTGCAGGAGGCGTTCGGTGTAATGGGCAGGCAAGGCGCCCTGGGCGCCGAGCAGGCCCATGAAGGCCGGGGTCATCCGGAACTGCAAGCCCGCCAGGTCCTGCCCGCCGTCCTCTTGCCACAGGCCCTGCGGCGCCCCGGCCGGCGCGTCTTCCGGGACGGTATCGGAAGCGGTGCCGGACGCGGTGGCGGACGCCGTCCCGGGCGCGGCGCGCGCAAGCCGCAGGGCCTCGATCTGACTGGGCGGGAAGCCCAGGTGCAGGCTGTTTTCGAAGCGCAGGTGGTCGCGCAGGGCGCGCTCCGGCGCTATTCCCCGCTCCTCGAGCCAGCGCAGCAGGATCGTGACGGCCTGGACGAATTCGAAGCCCTGCGGCGCCGCAAGCAGGCGCTCGATCACGCTCGTGCCGGTTCGGCGCTGCGAGGATCGCATGCGTGGATCTCCTGTCCGGTGCGGCTGGAGACGATCTCGAGCCGGGTGAAGCAGTTGAGCTGGCTGTTCAGGGCAAAGTAGCGGTCCATGACCTGCGCGAATGCGTACAGGCTGGCCCCGGCGAAAGCCTCTTCGTCGACCGTCATGCGGATGCCGACGCCGGGCATCAGGGTGGACACCGGGCGCGTCCTGATCCAGGCGCGCATGCTGCCGTGCTCGAGGCCGACGATGCCGGCGATCTGGCGCCGCGCGCCGTTCGAGCGCGGCAGGTCGTACAGGGCCAGCATCTTCTGCAGGTCGGCCAGCCCGGCATCGGTCAGGCCCGCGTGGTTGAGTGCGAGGTGGGCGATCAGGCGCCAGTGCGCGCCCTGGCCGTCGAAGCGGTAGCTCGGCGTAGGCTTGCGCAGCAGGCGCCAGGGTGCGCTGCTCGCCCCGGTTTCGGCGATCAGGTCGCCCTCGGGGTTGCCGAGCCTGAGCTGGGCCGGCAGGTCGCGGTTGGTGCAGGTCAGCTCGGTCGACACCGTCGCGCCCGCAACCTCGCTCGGCCGGAAGTCGGCGTCGACCAGGGCCAGCCGGATTTCGTGCCCGGGACTGACCTGGGCCAACGCTTCGTCGCGCCGGGCAACCCAGAAATGGCGGGCCGGCGCCGCCCCCGCTCCTTCGTGCCGCACGGCGTACAGCGGGGCGAACTCGGTCGCGCTGGTCGTGCCGCGCGCTTCGCGCAGCACGCGTACGCGGTCGATGCTGTGGATTTCATAGGACGCCGCGTGCGCCGAATCGGCCGCCAGCGGATAGTCGGCGCGGGTGTGCGAGAGCTGGATCGGGTCGCCGGCCTTGCGAAACAAATTGACCACCGGCGTGCAGCCG
>DEKZ01000170.1 GCA_002354135.1 Massilia sp. UBA2709
CCTGCCCCCGGGCCGGGAAGTGGCGACGACGCCCGGCCAGGTGGTGCTGCGCAACGGCCTGATCGAGCTGCTCCGCTACGATCCGGTCACCCCCCAGGTGCATGCGACACCGCTCCTGATCGTCCCGGCCTGGATCATGAAGTACTACATCCTCAACCTGTCGCCGCACAATTCGCTGGTGCGCTACCTGGTCGAGCACGGCCATACCGTGTACGTCATCTCCTGGAAGAATCCGGACGCCGGCGACCGCAAGCTCAGCCTCGAGGATTACCGCCGTCTCGGCGTGATGGAGGCGCTCGACGCCGTGGTGCGCGAGACCGGCGCGCCGCGCGTCAATGCCTGCGGCTACTGCCTGGGCGGCACCCTGCTGGCGATCGCCGCGGCGGCCATGGCGCGCGAGCACGACTGGCGCCTGTCCAGCATGACCCTGCTCGCGGCCCAGGTCGACTTCACCGAGCCGGGCGAACTCTCGCTCTTCATCGACGACAGCGAGGTCAGTTTCCTGGAGGCGGCAATGTGGAGCCAGGGCTTCCTCGACACGCGCCAGATGGCCGGCGCCTTCCAGCTGCTGCGCTCGAACGACCTGATCTGGTCGCGCCGCCTGCGCCACTACCTGCTCGACCTGCCGGAACAGCAGACCGACCTCATGTCGTGGAACGCCGACGCCACCCGCATGCCCTACCGCATGCACTCCGACTACCTGCGCCGCCTGTTCCTGCACAACGACCTGGCCAGCGCCCGCTACCTGGTCGACGGCCGGCCGGTGGCGCTGGCCGACATCGAGGCCCCGATCTTCGCGGTCGGCACCCGCACCGACCACGTCGCCCCCTGGCGCTCGGTCTACAAGATCGGCCTGCTCACCGACGTCGAGGTGACCTTCCTGCTGACCTCGGGCGGCCACAACGCCGGCGTGGTCGCGCCTCCGGGCGGCGCCGGTCGCGGCTACCAGGTCTCGACCATGGCGCACGACGCGCCCTACACCGACCCCGAGCGCTGGCAGCGCGAAGCGCCCGTCGTCGAAGGAAGCTGGTGGCCGGCCTGGGAAGCATGGCTGGCGCAGCGCGCCGGTCCCCTGGTCGATGCCGCCGCCCCGCGGCCGGGACTCGGGCCCGCGCCGGGACGTTACGTGCTGGCCCCCTAGCGCCGCAGCCGCCCCTGAGTCGGGTGCGGCCCGTCACGCATGGCCGACCCCGGCGCTGCTGTACATCCTTTCGAAATCCGCGATCGGCACCGGGCGGCCGAGCAGGTAGCCCTGGAAGGCGCCGCAGCCGCCGTCGACCAGGAAGTCGTGCTGGGCCTGGTGCTCCACCCCTTCGGCGACGATGTCGAGCTTGAGCTTGCGGGCCAGGGCGATGATGGCCTCGACGATCGGCGCGGCGTCCGGATCGAGGTGCACGTCGTGCACGAAGGAGCGGTCGATCTTCAGCGCCGCCAGCGGAAAACGGCGCAGGTAGGCCAGCGACGAGTAGCCGGTGCCGAAGTCGTCCAGCGAGAAATGCACGCCGTGGGCGCACAATTCGTGCATGCGGGCGATGATCTCGGCGACGTTTTCGGCGAAAACGCTTTCGGTCAGTTCCAGGCACAGCCGCTCGGGGGGCGCGCCGCTGTCGAACAGGGCGCGCGCCACCCGGTCGGAAAAATCGACATTGCGCATCTGGTGCACGCTGACGTTGACGGCGAGCTTGAGCCGGCCGAGCACGCTGTCGCTCCGCCAGCGCGCCAGCGCGCGGCAGCTTTCCTCGAGCACGTGCTGGCCCAGGGGAACGATCAGGCCCGAGCTCTCGGCCAGGCCGATGAAGTGGTCGGGCCCGAGCAGCACGCCGTCGGCGCGGCGCCAGCGCACCAGCACCTCGGCGCCGAGCAGGGTTCCCGCGCTGGAAAACTGCGGCTGGCAGTACAGCACGAACTGGTGCGCCGACAGCCCCTCGCGCAGGGCGCGCTCGAGCGCCGCCTGGTGCTCGGCCGAGGCCTGCATGCCGGGGTCGAAGAAACGCGCGGTGTTGCGCCCCTCGGACTTGGCGCGGTACATGGCGAGGTCGGCCTGCTTGAGCAGGGTCTCGATGTCGGTCGAGGCGCCGTCGAACAGCACCACCCCGATGCTGGGCGTGCTGGAGAACAGCCGGCCTTCGAGATAGTAGGCCTGGCCCAGGGCCAGCCGCAGCTTCTCGAGCACGTGGTTCGCCTCCGCGACCGCTTGTTCGGCCTCCTTGCCGAGGTCCTCGAACACGATCACGAATTCGTCGCCGCCCAGGCGGGCCAGGTGATCGCTGTCGCGCAGCGTATGGCGCAGGCGCTCGGCGACCTGGCGCAGCAGCATGTCGCCGACGTCGTGGCCCATGGTGTCGTTCAGGAGCTTGAAGTTGTCGAGGTCGAGGAAGACCACCGCGCCGAAGCAGCCGGAACGCCGGCTGCGGGCCAGCGCCTTGTCGAGTTCCTCGGCCAGCAGGCGGCGGTTCGGCAGGCCGGTGAGATGGTCGAAATAGGCCAGTTCGTAGATGCGCCGCTCGGCGAGCTTGCGCTCGGTGAGGTCGGTGTTGGTGCCGGAGAGGCGCAGCGCCTTGCCGTTCGCATCGCGCAGGACGAAGCCGCGCGACAGGATGGGCACGTAATGGCCGTCGCGGTGGCGCAGGCGCAGCTCGATGCCGTAGCTTTCGCGGCGGCTGGCGAGCAGCTCGGCCAGGAAGCCGTTCACCCGCGGCCGGTCGTCGGGGTGGGTCAGCTCGTACCACAGCGCGCGGTCGCGCGGCAAGGCGTCCGGCGGGTAGCCCAGCATGTCCCACCAGCGTTCGGAGTAATACACTTCGCCGGTTACGAAGTCGTAATCCCAGGGCGCATCGGTCGAACCGCGCAGCACCAGGCGCAGCCGCTCTTCCGATTTCTGCAGGCGCTGCTCGGCTTCCTTGAGCGCCGTGCAGTCGGTAAAGCAGACAACGACCTGGCGAAGTTCGCCGAGTGCGTCGAATTCCGGATAGGCGTTGCAGATCAGCCAGCGCACCGGCTGGCTGGCGTCGGGCGCGACACCGATGATTGTCTGCAGCAACTTGCGGCGCGTACGCAACACCACGTTCACCGGGAACTGGTCTGGCGGCATCGGGCTGGCGTCGGCGCGCAGCAGCCGCCAGGCGTCGGCAATCAGATCGATACCGCGCAACTGCTCGGCGCTGCGCTCGACAAATTCGCAGGCAAGCCGGTTGGCGCCCAGGATGCGGCCATCGGCGCCGTGCACCACGACGCCTGCCGGGAGGTGCTCGAGCAGCTCGTCGAGCCGGGGCTGGAGGTCTGCGGCAGTGTTCGATGTCATGTTGGCAACTGCGGGAGCGTGATCGGCCTTGCGAAAATAGTAGCACGGCCTGCCGGCGTTCCGCGCTACGCGCGGGCGCCCGGGCCGGCGCAGCGGCGGACGCGAAGGCAGATGCCGGACAGCCCGCACCTTCGGCGCGCCGCGGCAACTAACGCCTTTCATGCCGGCCCATCCATCCTCGCGTTCCGGACCCAGGGAGTCCATCATGATCAGGATCGCCATCGACATGCCGGCCGTCGTAGCGTGCTCCGTCGGCGAGTGCGCCTGCAATGCCGACACCGCCTGCCACGCCAGGGCGATCACGGTCGGGGACGGCGTCCACGCGGGGTGCGACACCTGCCTGGTCGCCACGCCCCGCTCGCGCGCCACCGGGCGCCATGCCGGCGTCGGGGCC
>DEKZ01000169.1:0-1294 GCA_002354135.1 Massilia sp. UBA2709
TCAGCGGCATCGACCTGGCCGGCATCCTCAGGCAGCGCTACCCGAACCTGCCGGTGGTGCTGGCCACCGGCTACACCGAGCAGCAGATCGCCGTGCCGGGCGTGCAGGTGCTGGCCAAGCCCTACACCATCGAGCAACTGGTCGAACTGCTGTCGCGCTCGACAGCCTGAACGCACCGCACGGCTGCGACAGGCCCATACGCTAACGGAAAGAAACTAGAGATATCGAGGCGCAACGCCGTGCAACTGAAGGAAACACTCAGCCTGTAATTCAGCGTGCTGAAGCATGCAGGATCGATGAGACGTCGTTTGGAACCAACTCGACAATAAAAAGTGTGTCGAATTGTGCTTCACTATTGTCAACTTATCCCTATAATAAAAACGCTTTGTTGAGTCCGGCGCTGGCGTCATGCGCACATCACCGAGTAGTAAGGCAAGGCATAACAACAAATATCTTTAGGGGAGTAACATCATGACGAGCGGTACCGTTAAATGGTTCAACGATGCAAAAGGTTTTGGTTTCATCACGCCGGACGGCGGCGGTGAAGACGTGTTCGCCCACTTCTCGGCGATCAACGTGCAAGGCTTCAAATCGCTGGCCGAAAACCAGCGCGTGACCTTCGAGATCACCACTGGCCCGAAGGGCAAGCAGGCTGCCAACATCCAGCCGCAATAATTGCGATGCCGGCTTTGCCGGTTTCGTAAAGCAAAAAGCCAGCGCAAGCTGGCTTTTTTGTTGGTGCAACGGTGTGCCCCGTAGGGTGGGCGCCCACCCTACGGGTTATTACGAGCAACCGCAGCTGCCGCTGCCGCATCCACCGCCACTGCTGCGCACCGGCGCGGCGGCTGGCTCGCGGCCACTGTCGCCGGCGTAGCCGGCCTGTTCCAGGCGCGCCAGGTAATCCTTCCACAGCGCGTCCTGTTCGCTGCCCAGCTTGTGCAGGTAAGCCCAGGTATAGATGCCGCTCGCGTGGCCGTCGTCGAAGATCGGCTTGATGGCGTAGTTGCCGACGGGCTCGACGCCGGTGATGCCGACGTCGCGCTTGCCGAGCTGCAGCACTTCCTGGCCCGGCCCATGGCCGGTCACTTCGGCCGAAGGCGAGTACACGCGCATCAGCTCGAAGGGAATCGAAAAGCTGCTGCCGTCGTCGAACGCGATGTCGAGCAGGCGGGATTTCTGGCGGACGGCCAGTTCGGTCGGGTTGGGCATTTCTCTCTTATCCTTGGTTCATGCGCCGCGCAAAGCGATTGAAAATTGCGTCGGCAAGTTCCGGCAGCAGCGCGCGGCGCGCCGC
>DEKZ01000169.1:1384-8269 GCA_002354135.1 Massilia sp. UBA2709
TCGCGCACGTGGTCGCGCCAGATCACGCGGCAAAAGCCGGGATAGTTGGCGTCGTCGACGATGATGACCGACAGCTTGCTGTCGGCGTAGACCGTCATTGGCGCGGCCAGTTCGCACAGTTCGCAGCCCGGCTCGCGCAGTGCAGCGGCCGTCATACCAGCACCCTTTCGATGCCGCCGTTGTTGGCGCGCGCCACGTAGTCCGGCAGCCAGTTCTCGCCCAGCAGGTGCCTAGCGATCTCGACGACGATGTAGTCGGCGCTGGTGCCGGCGTCGCCGTTGTAGCGCGACAGGCCCTGCAGGCAGGACGGGCAGCTCGTCAGCACCTTGACTTCGCCCTCGAAGCCGTCGGCGCGCAGCTTGGCCGCGCCACGCTCGATCTCGTTCTCCTTGCGGTAGCGGACCTGGGTCGCGATGTCGGGACGGGTCACGGCAAAGGTGCCGGACTCGCCGCAGCAGCGCTCGTTCTTCTCGATCTTCACGTTGTCCACGGTCTGGACCAGCGCGTTCACGGTCTTGACCGAATCCTGCATCTTCATCGGCGTGTGGCAGGGGTCGTGGTACATGTAGCGGGTACCGTTCACGCCTTCCAGCTTGACGCCCTTCTCCAGCAGGTATTCGTGGATGTCGATGAGGCGGCAGCCCGGGAAGATCTTCTCGAACTCGTAGTTCGCCAACGAGTCGTAGCAGGTGCCGCACGACACCACGACCGTCTTGATGTCGAGGTAGTTCAGCGTGTTGGCCATGCGGTGGAACAGCACGCGGTTGTCCGTCACCATCTTGTCGGCCTTGTCGTACTGGCCGGCGCCGCGCTGGGGGTAGCCGCAGCACAGGTAGCCCGGCGGCAGCACGGTCTGCACGCCCACTTCCCACAGCATCGCCTGGGTCGCCAGGCCGACCTGCGAGAACAGGCGCTCCGAGCCGCAGCCCGGGAAGTAGAACACGGCTTCGGTGTCGGCGCTGGTGGCCTTCGGGTTGCGGATGATAGGAATAACCTTGTCGTCCTCGATGTCCAGGAGTGCACGCGCGGTCTTCTTCGGCAAATTGCCCGGCATCTTCTTGTTGATGAAGTGGATCACCTGCTCGCGCACCGGCGCCTTGCCGGTGGTCGGCGGCGGCGCCTTGGTCTGGTCCTTGGCGAAGCCCTTCAGCAGGCTGTTGCCCAGGCGCTGGGCCTTGAAGCCGANNAGGGCGAGCTGGCGCTGGGCCTTGAAGCCGAAGTCGACCATCGCCTTGCGCGTGGCGTTAATCGTCGTCGGATCGGTCGCGTTCAGGAAGAACATGGCCGCGCGGTTGGCCGGCTTGAAGCTGCGCTTGTCCATCTTGCGCAGCAGGTTACGCATGTTCATCGAGACGTCGCCGAAGTCGATGTTCACCGGGCACGGGGTCACGCACTTGTGGCACACGGTGCAGTGGTCCGACACGTCCTCGAATTCTTCCCAGTGGCGGATCGAGACGCCGCGGCGGGTCTGCTCTTCGTACAGGAAGGCTTCGATCAGGGCGGACGTCGCCAGGATCTTGTCGCGCGGCGAGTACAGCAGGTTCGACTGCGGCACGTGGGTGGTGCAGACCGGCTTGCACTTCCCGCAGCGCAGGCAGTCCTTGATGCTGTTGGCGATCTCGCCGATGTCGCTCTGCTGCATGATCAGCGACTCGTGGCCCATCAGGCCGAAGGACGGCGTGTAGGCGTTGCGCAGGTCGGCATGGGCGCCTTCCAGGTTCAGGAGCTTGCCCTTGTTGAAGCGGCCTTCCGGGTCGATGCGCAGCTTGTAGTCGCGGAACTCGCCGATCTCCTCATCCGTCAGGAATTCCAGCTTGGTGATGCCGATGCCGTGTTCGCCCGAGATCACGCCGTCGAGCGAACGCGCCAGCTTCATGATGCGCTCGACCGCCTGGTGGGCGTCCTGCAGCATCGCGTAGTCGTCCGAGTTCACCGGCAGGTTCGTATGGACGTTGCCGTCGCCCGCGTGCATGTGCAGGGCCACGAACACGCGCGAGCGCAGCACCCGCTTGTGGATGGCGCTGCACTCGTCGAGGATGCACTTGTAGGCCGCGCCGTTGAAGATCTGGCGCAGCGGCGCGCGCAGTTCGTTCTTCCACGAGACGCGCAGCGTATGGTCCTGGACCACGTCGAAGAGCAGCGCGTCCGGCTGGGTGCCGATGCGCTGGTCGATCACGGCGGACAGCTGGCCCAGGCCCAGTTCGTCGAGCTTCGGATGCACGGCGCGCAGCGGCTGGTCGAGGTTGGCCAGCACATAGGCCCAGCGTGCGCCGACCTTTTCCACCAGCTCGATGGCCTGTTGCGGGCGGTCGCCCATGATCTCGTCGCGCGCGACCGTGTCGCCGGTGGCGTCGTCGCTCTTCTCCAGCGGCAGGTTGCCGCCCGAGAGATAGGTATGCAGTCGCTCGACCAGCTGCAGCTTGTTCTTGATCGACAGCTCGACGTTGATGCGCTCGATGCCGTCGGTGTACTCGCCCATGCGGTTCAGCGGGATGACGACGTCTTCGTTGATCTTGAAGGCGTTGGTGTGGCGGGCAATGGCCGCGGTGCGGGCGCGGTCCAGCCAGAATTTCTTGCGCGCTTCCGGGCTGACGGCGATGAAACCCTCGCCGACGCGGGTGTTCGCGATGCGCACCACTTCCGAGGCGGCCAGCGCCACCGCGTTTTCGTCGTCGCCCACGATGTCGCCGAACAGCGCCATTTTAGGGAGCGTGCCGCGCTTCGATTTGGTGGCATAGCCGACCGCGCGCAGGTAGCGCTCGTCCAGGTGCTCCAGGCCCGCCAGGCGCAGGGTGGCGAATTCCGGCTTGCCGCTCTTCGGCAGGCTGTCGAGGTAATCCTTGATCTCGACGATCGACGGGATCGCATCGCGCGCCTGGCCGAAGAATTCCAGCGCCACGGTGCGCGTGTACTTCGGCATCTTGTGCAGGATCCAGCGGCTCGAGGTGATCAGGCCATCCGTGCCCTCTTTCTGGATGCCCGGCAGGCCGGCCAGGAATTTGTCGGTCACGTCCTTGCCCAGGCCTTCCTTGCGGAACTTGCGGCCCTCGATGGTCAGAGTCTCGGTGCGGAACGGCTCGCCCCTGGCGCCGCCCTTCACGGCCGGGTGGGTCCATTCGAGCTTGAAGGTGGCGACCGGCGCATCGTGGATCTTGGACAGGTTGTGGTCCATGCGCGTCACTTCCAGCCAGTCGCCGTTCGGGTCGACCATGCGCCAGGACGCCAGGTTGTCGAGCGCCGTGCCCCACAGGACGGCCTTCTTGCCGCCCGCGTTCATCGCGATGTTCCCGCCGATGCAGGAAGCGTGGGCCGAGGTCGGGTCGACCGCGAATACGAAGCCGGCCTTTTCGGCCGCCTGCGAGACGCGCTGGGTGACCACGCCGGCGCCGGTGTGGATGGTCGCGTAGTCGCGGTCCACGCCGGGCAGGCGGGTCATTTCGACCTCGCCCAGGGCGATCAGCTTTTCGGTGTTGATCACGGCCGACATGGCGGTGAGGGGAATCGCGCCCCCGGTATAGCCGGTGCCGCCGCCGCGCGGGATGATGGTCAGTCCGAGCTCGATGCAGCCTTTCACGAGGCCGGCCATCTCTTCCTCGCTGTCCGGCAGGATCACGAGGAAGGGATACTCGACGCGCCAGTCGGTGGCGTCGGTCACGTGCGAGACGCGGTGCATGCCGTCGAAGCGGATGTTGCGTTTATCCGTGTAGGCGCCGAGCACGGTGCGGGCGCGGCGCCGAAGATCGTACATGTCGCGGAATTCGCGGCCGAAGTCGTCGACGGCCTTGCGGGCGGCCTGCAGCAGCTGCTCGACGGCGGCGCTGCGCGCGGCGGCCGTCTCGGCGTCGCCTTCAGTCGCGTCAACCGTGATGCGGCGCTTGTCGACTTCGGCCAGGCGGTGGTGCAGCGCGTCGATCAGCTTCTGGCGGCGCTTCGGGTTGTCCAGCAGGTCGTCCTGCAGGTAGGGATTGCGGCGCACCACCCAGATATCGCCCAGCACTTCGTACAGCATGCGCGCCGAGCGCCCGGTCTGGCGCGCGCCGCGCAGCTCGTCGAGCAGCTTCCAGGACGACTCACCCAGCAGGCGGATCACGATCTCGCGGTCGGAGAACGAGGTGTAGTTGTAGGGGATTTCGCGCAGGCGTGCCGGCGCGTTGTCGGCGAGGAGCGTGTGGATATGTGCTGGGGCGTTCATGGATGAGATGAGGATTGGACTGGCCCGAAGGACAATCATTCTAGCTTATTGCGGCGCACAACGCTGGGCTGCGGGGATTTGCCCCGGAAGGCGCAAGCAACAAAATATGCCCAAGAGCTTGCCTATGCAAATTTCGTTTGCAAGAGGATGCCTGCGGGCACCAAAAATGTGCCTCTGTACAAACCGATCCGAATCGCATGTGGCCCTTCGGCGTCTGCATCAGGACCGTAGGGTGGGCGGCTATACCCGACGGCTTGCGGACACGCGGCAGGCGCGCCGCCCACGCGTTCAACGAACAAATGAACCGTCGCGGCATTGCATCGGATGGTTGAACGCGTGGGCGGCGCAAAAGCCGTCACCCTGCATCCGTTCGCGTGGACCCGCCCATCCTATGTCAGCCCGTAACCTGCGTGATCATGTCACCGATCCGCTTCCAGAACCCGTCCGGCACGTACAGCAGCGCCGCCGTCATGGTGAGATAGCGCCCGAATTTGCCGATGGCCATGTACATCACGCTGGGCCAGAACGGCAGGTGCAGCCAGCCGGCCAGGGTGCACAGCGGGTCGCCGATGCCGGGCACCCAGGACAGCAGCATGGTCTTGGCGCCGAAGCGGCGCAGCCAGCCGAACCAGCGGCTCTGGCGCTCCTTCGCAAACGCGATCTTGGCGCGGTAGCCGATGGCGTAGTCGACGGCGCCGCCCAGCGTGTTGCCGAGGGTGGCGACCAGGATGGCCGGCCAGAACATCGCCTCGTTCGCCTTCACGACGGCGAACACGGCCGGCTCGGAACCGAGCGGCACCAGGGTGGCGGAGACGAAAGCGATGAGGAATACCGACGTGAGCCCGACTGTGGGAGCGGAGAGGACCTTCAGCAGCCAGAGGACAGCGGTTTCGATCATCGGGGGAACGTGAAGTTAGAGCTGTCCATTATAATGAGGAAAACCCATCGCTTCGACACGATACGACGAGCCTGCGACCCAGCGCTTCGTATCGGCTGCACGCCTCGGCTACCCAACCCGGGAAACACAGTCTCGCGTCACCGGAACCAGGACACTGGCTTTTGAATTCTCCTTTCCCGACCATGACCACCGACTACCTGAAGAAAATCCTGACCGCCCGCGTCTACGACGTCGCCCAGGAAACCCCGCTCGAGCTGGCCCCTACCCTGTCCCAGCGCTTCGCCAACCGCATCTATTTCAAGCGCGAGGACATGCAGAGCGTGTTCAGCTTCAAGCTGCGCGGCGCCTACAACAAGATGGCCCACCTGTCGCCGGAAGCCCTGAAGCGCGGCGTGATCTGCGCCTCGGCCGGCAACCACGCCCAGGGTGTCGCCCTGTCGGCCGCGCGCCTCGGCTGCCGCGCCCTGGTCGTGATGCCGACCACCACGCCGCAGGTGAAAATCGACGCGGTGAAGGCGCGCGGCGGCCCGGCGGTCGAAGTGGTGCTGCATGGCGACTCGTACACCGACGCCTACAACCACGCGCTCACGCTGGAACGCGAACAGAAGCTCACCTTCGTCCACCCCTTCGACGACCCAGACGTCATTGCCGGCCAGGGCACCATCGCGATGGAGATCCTGCGCCAGCACTCGGGCCCGATCCACGCGATCTTCGTGGCCATCGGCGGCGGCGGCCTGATCTCGGGCATCGGCGCCTACGTGAAAGCGGTGCGCCCGGACATCAAGGTGATCGGCGTGCAGACCATCGATTCGGACGCGATGGCGAAGAGTTTGAAAGCGGGCGAGCGCGTAACGCTACCCGACGTCGGCCTGTTCTCGGACGGCACCGCGGTGCGCCTGGTGGGCGAAGAGACCTTCCGCGTGGCGAAGGAAGTCGTGGACGAAATCATCCTGGTCGACACCGACGCCATCTGCGCCGCGATCCAGGACGTGTTCCAGGACACTCGCAGCATCCTCGAGCCGGCCGGCGCCCTGGCCGTGGCCGGCGCCAAGGCCTATGTCGAACGCTCGCAGATGGGGCGCCAGCCGGTGAAGAACGAGACCCTGGTGGCGGTCGCCTGCGGCGCCAACATGAATTTCGACCGCCTGCGCTTCGTGGCCGAGCGCGCCGAGCTGGGCGAAGCGCGCGAAGCCGTGTTCGCGGTCACGATTCCCGAGCAGCGCGGCAGCTTCCGCCGCTTCTGCTCGCTGGTCGGCCCGCGCAACGTTACCGAGTTCAATTACCGCATCAGCGACGAGCGCCAGGCCCATGTGTTCGTGGGCGTGCAGGTCGGCAGCCGCGGCGAATCAAGCCTGCTGGCGCGCACCTTCGAACAGCACGACTTCCGCACCCTCGACCTGACCCACGACGAACTGGCCAAGCTGCACATCCGCCACCTGGTCGGCGGCAAAAGCGCGCTGGCCCACGACGAGCTGCTGTACCGCTTCGAGTTCCCCGAGCGCCCCGGCGCCCTGATGCGCTTCCTGGACAGCATGGCGCCGAACTGGAACATCTCGCTGTTCCACTACCGGAACCAGGGCGGCGACGTCGGCCGCATCCTGGTCGGCCTGCAGGTGCCGGCGGGCGAGATGGACGAGTTCAGGCAGTTCCTGGCGACGCTGGGCTACCGGTACTGGGACGAGAGCGCGAATCCGGTCTATAAACTGTTCCTGTGATGGCTTGGGCACTATCCTGCGCCTGAGGACGTGGGGCTGTTGCCTGAACCGTTATGGGTGTTCGTGATCCGCGTGGGCTC
>DEKZ01000037.1:0-5672 GCA_002354135.1 Massilia sp. UBA2709
TCAGCCGCCATGTGCCACCACACTCCGAACCTTGCCACCACCCACAGATTCCGAATCCGACCTCCACTCCAGCCCGACCATGACTTTCCGACCCCCTTGACCCGCGTCCAGCCGACATTACTCTTCTCACCACATCAACCAACAACCATGTCGTTCGGTTGCCCAGGAGCACTCGGAGACTCGTTCAAGGTCACCCCGCCACAACGCGGTTCCTTCCCTTTGGACCATGACGGTGGGTTCCCCCTTCCTTCCCCCTTTCTGCCTTCCCTTTCCCCCGGCTATTACCATCTCACTTCCCGTCCTCAGTCGCTTTCTTCGCTTTTGCACTTCTTTCAACCTCTGCCGATCTTCACCTCTGTTCCTGCACCCTCAAAGTCTCAGCGGCGAGGCTCCCAGCACTGGAGGCGTTGACTGCGAGGTGCCCTGGACTGCAGTCAATCTCAGCCGAAGTATTCCCTTGATCAGCTACCTCTAGACTACCAAAGCTAATCCCCAGGCGACTGCAAACACGCCATGATCCAATACATGTCCTGCCTGAAGGCGAACGCGAATGATGCCGGGTCCTGTCGGCCTGAATCCCGTGCCTATCTCGAGTGTCGAATGGACAACGGGCTCATGACGCGCGACGATTTCCAGAACCTTGGCCTCGGCGACGTCCAGAGTGCCGCAGACCGACCGGCCGCTGCCCGCCAACATGATCGTGGTCGGCCTGTCGCTGGAAGAAGAAGCGCGGCAAGTCGCCGACTGGGCTGCGCAGGAACACCCGACCGGACGCGCCCTTGTGCTCACCGGCAGCACCACTTGGCAGCAGCGCGCCGTCGGCGCCTTTACTGCCCGCTGGGCGCAATTGAGGCGCAACAATGCCACCATCGAGCTGCCGGTCAACGACGGCTATGTCGACGGCAATGCGCTGGCCGAGCTGCGCGCCCGCATGGAAGTCGACCGTCCCGACCTGGTCTTCGCGGCGCTGGGCGCCAGCCAGCTGCGCCAGGTACGCAGCGCGCTCGGCACCTCGCTGCCGACCTATGCGGTGTCGGCGGCCAACCCGGGCCGCACCGCAGGCGCCGCCTGGCCCGAGCTCGACGGCATCCGCCTGCTCGACCTGCCCTGGACGGTCCAGCCCGACCATCCGCAGGTGATGGTGTATCCGCGTCCGCTCGACGCCGACACCCTCGACATGCAGCGCCTGTATGCGCTGGGCATCGACGCCTTCCGTGTCGCCCGCGAAGTCGCTCAGCATCCGGGCACTTCGTTCGAGCTGGACGGCGTCACCGGCCGCCTGTCGGTCCGCGTCGATAATAACGGCGCATATTCGCTGCGCCGCCAGGAAGCGGCCGCCGTCTACCGCGACGGCATCGGTTTCGAAACGGTGGACGCCGTCCAATAACCATGACCGGCCCCCGACTGTCCGAGAAACAGTCGCAGGGCCGCGACTGGGAACAGGTGGCGCTGCGCCACCTGAAGCGCCAGGGCCTGCGCTTTGTCGAGGCCAATTTCAGCTGCAAGGGCGGCGAGATCGACCTGATCATGCGCGACGGCGATTCCCTCGTCTTCGTCGAAGTGCGCCAGCGCGCCGACCGCCGCCACGGTGGGGCGGCCGCCAGCATCACCCCCGCCAAGATCCGCCGCCTGGTGCGCGCCGCCCAGGTCTACCTGCTGCGTTTCCCAAAGATGCCGGCCTGCCGTTTCGACGTCGTCGCCATCGACGGCGACCAGCTCGAGTGGCTGCGCAATGTGATTCAGCCGTAAGCAATTTTAAGAACCATTTAAGAAGCCGTTGCCGCCCGTGCTTGCCACTGCACTATAATCGTCGGCTATGAACACTCAACGCATCCTCGCTCACTTCCAGGAGAGCGCCGATCTCAAGCTGAAGTCGGCCGCGGCTCTGTCCTCCCCCATTTCGCAGGCGATCGAACTGATGTTCAGCGCCCTGTCCAACGGCAACAAGATCCTGGCTTGCGGGAATGGCGGTTCCGCCGCCGACTGCCAGCACTTCGCTGCCGAACTCGTCGGACGATTCGAGCGCGAGCGCTTCCCGCTGCCCGCCATCGCCCTGACCACCGACACCTCGATCATGACCGCGGTCGGCAACGACTACAGCTTCCGCGAGATCTTCTCGAAACAGGTGCAAGCCTTCGGCCAGGCCGGCGACATCCTGCTGGCGATCTCGACCTCGGGCAACTCGGCCAACGTGCTGGCCGCCGTCGAAGCGGCGCTCGAGCGCGAGATGCGCGTGGTGGCCTTCACCGGCAAGGACGGCGGCGCGCTGGCCAAGCTGCTGACCGACGCCGACGTGCACATCAACGTGCCGCACAGCCGCACCGCGCGTATCCAGGAAGTCCACCTGGTCGCGATTCACTGCATTTGCGACGGTATCGACGTCGCGCTTTTCGGAGGAGACGTGAATGAGTAAGACTGGCCAGGCCTTGAAAGGGCCGTTGACCAAGGCAATCCTGTGCGCAGCCCTGCTGGGCTCGCTCCAGGGCTGCGTGCCGCTGGTAATGGGCGGCGCCGCCCTCGGCGCGGCCGCGACCATGGACCGCCGCACCCTGGGCGCGCAGACCGAGGACAAATCGATCACGGTGAAGGCCGAGATCGCGGTGCCGAAGATCGTCGGCGACGCCGGCCACGTCAACATCGCCAGCTACAACCGCAAGGTCCTGCTCACCGGCGAAGTGCGCGACGAGGCGATGAAGGCCGCCGTCGAGCGCGAAGTGCGCGGCATCGAGAACGTGGTGTCGGTCATCAACGAGCTGGCGATTGCCGGTCCGTCGAGCTACACCTCGCGCTCCTCCGACGCCCTGATCACCACCAACGTCAAGGCCAGCCTGGTCGAGATGAAGACCATCTCGGCCACCTCGTTCAAGGTCGTCACCGAGCGCGGCACCGTCTACCTGATGGGCCGCGTGACCCAGCGCGAAGGCGACTTGGGCGCGAAGATCGCCCAGAGCGTCTCGGGCGTCCAGCGCGTGGTCAAGATTTTCGAGTACATTACCGAAGAAGAGCTGCGCACGCAGTATCCGCAGACCTCCTCGGTCCAGCTGTAATATCCCGGTATTCCGGCAGGGTCCGCCCTGCCGTTTTTGACTGCACCGCCATGACTGCTTCCGCTTCCCGTTCCTGGATCAAGCCCGCCGCCATCGGCGCGGTCGTGCTCGCACTGGCCGGCGTCGGCTACGCCACCTTCAACAGCAAGGAAAAGGCGCCCGACGTCACCTTCATCAGCATTGCCGGCGACAAGATCAGCACGCAAGGCCTGCGCGGCAAGGTGGTGATGGTCAATTTCTGGGCAACCTCGTGCACCAGCTGCGTGCGCGAGATGCCGGCCATGGTCGACACCTATAACAAGTTCAAAGGGCAGGGCCTGGAGTTCGTCGCGGTGGCCATGCAGTACGACCCGCCGAACTACGTCGTCAACTTCACCGAAACGCGCAAGCTGCCCTTCATTGTCGCGCTCGACTCGGGCGGCGACCTGGCCAAGTCCTTCGGCGACGTCACCCTGACGCCGACCACCTTCGTCATCGGCAAGGATGGCACCATCCTCAAGCGCTACGTGGGCGAGCCGGAGTTCTCCCAGCTGCATGCCCTGCTGCAGAAGGCGCTGGCGGCCGGCTGACCGCTGCAGTGCTCGCCTTGCCGGGCGCCTCCTCCCTTATTACACTGACAGGTCTGAACGATGTGGCCTGGCGCCTTGCCTCGGTGTTCCACGCAGGCGCAGCGCCAATGCGGTGCGCCAATGCCACAGCACGCCTGACTTAGCTCAAGCCTGGGACGCCACAATCGGCCAAGCTTGATGCGTTCGCTGACCGCAAATCCGCGGTCATGCTCGCAAAGGAGATGTAATGGGTCACTTTATTCGCAGGACAGCCATCGCCGCCGCGATGCTGGCGCTCGCCGGGTGCGCAGGCCAGCCACGCAAGGCCGATGCGGTCCTGCACTACCAGCACGTGGCCAACGCGCACGAAATCCGCTTTACCAATCCGATCGCGCTGTCGGCGGCGCTCTACCGCGTCGGCCACCTGACGCCCGTCGATTCAAAAGGCTTCTGGGCCATTTTCCTGCTCTGCAATGTGGATGTCGCCAGTCACGCTTCGCGCGGTTTTCATTACAGCGTCAACAATTTCCGCGTCAACTATGCAGGACGCGAGATCGGCGGCCTGCCGCCCTACAGCCTGCGCTACCAGGGCCAGGTCGACCTGAACAATGCTGGCGACACGCTGCCCATCCTCGACGCCATTGCCGCCGAGATCCAGGAAGGGCCGCCCGAGCAGATCTTCCACAGCGGTTTCTATCCCGACCTGAACTACCGCTTCGCCGTCTTCGTGCCCAAGGAACTCGAAGGCTACGCCGGTGAAGAGTTACAGCTCAGCTACAAGGGCCAGCAAGCGATCCTGGTCGGCAACGGCAAGTCGCCGTCCGACCTGCCGGCCGTCGGCGGCACCGCGGCCGGGGTAGCGGCAGCCTGCCTGCCGCCGTCGCCTTAACCACTCCGCTTCTGGATAATTTTTAATCCAGTTTCGGAGCCAAAGGCCGAAGCTTATTTCGGATACAGGATCATCTGGGTGCAGCGGAACAGGGCGATGGTCTTGCCGTTCGCCTCGTCCGTCACCGTCACATCCCACACCTGCGTGGTGCGGCCCAAATGGGCCGGGGTTGCGACCGCGGCGATCGCGCCTTCGCGCGCGGTGCCGAGGTGGTTCGATTTCAGCTCGATGGTCGTGAAATTCTGGGCGCCTTCCGGCAGGTGGGCGATGCAGGCGTAACCGGCGGCGGTGTCGGCCAGCGTCACCACGCTACCCGCGTGCAGGTAGCCGTTCGGCGCCAGCAAGTGGGATTGGATCGGCAGGCGGGCCGTCAGGCGGCCTTCCTGCACCTCGACGATTTCGATGCCCAGGTAGGCGGGCAGGGTGCCGGCGCCGCGTTCGTTGAAGATTTCGGGGGTCAGTTGCTTGTTCATGTTAACGAGTGACGGATGAGGAATACGTCATCGTACACGTCGCCGGCGCTGGCTGCTGAAGTGACAATATTGTTACGCTGGGTATGAACGATGCGCTCCGGTGACGCGACATCCTTCGCGCATTGAACCGTAGGGTGGGCACACTGTGCCCACGCGAAAGTCGGCACAGTGCTAGCGCCATCAAGACCGCGTGGTGCGCTTCTTGACGCCGCATCTCAAATCAAGGCGCAACATTCAAACCTGGCCAACGTGATACACACTTTCGCGTGGGCACGGGGNNGCCCACCCTACGGTCGCGGCCAAGATTCAACTTAGCGCAAGCAGGGCACAAGGGCTCAACACGTGTTTTCTATGCCCGGCGCTTCTGCTTGCCTTTATCACCCGCATGGCGCCGGCGCGAGGCCGCATTCTGCTGCTGCAAGATCGAATCGACCCGCTCGGCCGCTTCGCGCGCCAGTTGCTGGGCTTGCTCGATGCTGGGGAAGAATTCCGGCTGGCGGTAGCCCAGCCAGGCATAGGCCGAGTACATGCGGCAGGTATCTTCGACTTCCTGCAAATTCATCCAGAACAGCTCCTGGGTGTGCGGCTGCAGCTTGCAGATCTTTTTCTTCGCCAGCGATAAGGACCAGTGCTCCCAGGCGCTTTGCAGCATCGGCACCTTGGTCGAGATCGGCACCAGCGAGAGCATGAATTTCTCGGCCACCGACAGCGGCAG
>DEKZ01000037.1:5760-7595 GCA_002354135.1 Massilia sp. UBA2709
ACCGCGAAGCCGCTGGTGGGCACCGGCGGGATCTTTTCTTTCATGAGCGCGCGCATCACCTCGTGGGTGTCGTCGTCGTAGCCGGCGACAAAGCCTTCCTCGTGCACGCCGTAGCGGCCGGCGCGGCCGGCGATCTGCTTGGCCAGGGCCGCCGAGATCTCTTCCTCCTCGTAGCCGTTGTATTTGACGGCGGTGGTCATCACGATGCGCGCGATCGGCATGTTCAGGCCCATGGCCAGGGCGTCGGTGCCGACCACGATGTCGGCCTGGCCCTCGCGGAAACGCTCGGCCTGGGCGCGCCGTACTTCCGGAGACAGATTGCCGTAGACGGTGGCGACCGATAAACCCTTTTCGGTGATCATGTCGCGCCACATCAGCACGTCGCGCCGCGAGAAGGCGATCACGGCGTCGCCGCGGCGCAGGTTCGAGAGTTTACGGACCGGCGACGGCTCCATCGCCAGCGGCGCCATGCGTTTCAGCACGTGCACTTCCAGCGGCACTTCCAGCCGGTCGGCCAGCGCCTCGACCGCGCGCCGCGCTTCCGGCGCGCCGACCAGGTAGACGGTGTTCGCAGGCGCGCCGCAAACGGCAGCGGTCCAGGCCGCGCCGCGGTCGCGGTCGGCCAGCATCTGGATCTCGTCGATCACCGCCACCTCGACCGGGGTCTTGGTGTCGAGCATCTCGACGGTGCTGGCGACGTGGGTGCTGCCCTCGGCGATGCGGCGCTCTTCGCCCGTGATCAGGCTGACCTTCAGTTCCTCGCCATGCGGGCGCGCCGCCTGCAGACGCTCGTAGTTTTCCAGCGCCAACAGGCGCAGCGGGGCGAGATACACGCCGCTGGCGGCTTTCGCCAGCGCTTCCATCGCGCGGTGGGTTTTACCGGAGTTGGTGGGGCCGAGCAGGGCGATGAACTTGCGCGGCATGCGGCTGGCCACCTCGAACGATTGCGGGTATTCGGCCAGGTTGATGCTTTCCTTGGTGCGCGCGGCGTGGCGTTCTTCCTGCTCGCGCTCGATGGCGTGGGTGACGCGCTGGCGGATGCGGTCGAACACGTACTCGGCCGGCTCCGAGGTCTCCAGCTCATCGAGCACGCTCAGGAAGACGCGCGGATCGAAACCGGCGTCGTCGGCCTCTTCGGCGATTTCGCGCACGAATTCCTCGGTATCGACCTGCAGCTCGGCGATCGCCTTGTCGCTCGTCCTCTCCTCGATCAGCTCGCGTCGCGCATGCATGTCCATTTTGCGCCACTTGCTCGGCTTGGCCAACACCCCGCGCGAAGGCACCAGGGCGTAGCGCACGCGCAGGCCTTCGTACTTCACTTCGCCGGAAAAGCGCAGGAACACGCGGCCTTCCATCTTGACCAGCTCGATGCCGCGTGCGGCCAGGCCCATGTCCTGTTCGAGGAAGGCGTCGTCGTCGCCGGTGTCGTTGTCTGGATTGTCGTAGCGGGAATTGCTCATGTTTCGTGGATGGGATGTCTGGTTGTTATCACTATATCGCGGAAGGGAGGCGGACACGGTTCAGGACGAACGTGCATCGGTCGGCTGCAATGAAAAACGGCCTCCGTCTGGAGGCCGCCTTTTCCGAAAACCAGAAACGGACGCTTATGCCGCCACGCCCGCGTCGTGCGCCTGCTGGTCGGCGTGGTAGGAGGAACGCACCATCGCGCCGACGGCCGCGTGCACGAAGCCCATCTCGTAGGCCGCTTCCTCGAACTTCTTGAATTGGTCCGGGTGCACGTAGCGGCGCACCGGCAGGTGCGAGTTCGACGGCGCCAAGTACTGGCCGATGGTCAGCATGTCGACGTCGTGGGCGCGCAGGTCGCGCATCACTTC
>DEKZ01000040.1:0-632 GCA_002354135.1 Massilia sp. UBA2709
CTATCCGATCGCCCCCAACGGTTTCGCCCCGGTGCCGCTGGCCAAACTGCCCTTCCCCTGCATCGTCGCCGCCAGCACGGACGATCCCTTCGTCACCCGCGAGCGCGCGCGTGCTTTCGCCGACGCCTGGGGCGCCCGCTTCGTCGAGATCGGCGCAGCCGGCCACGTGAACGCCGACAGCGGCTACGGCGAGTGGCCGGCGGGCGAGCGCCTGCTGCTGGACTTCTGCGCCGAACTGCGCGGCTGACCAGCCGGGCCGCCCGGGGCCTGATATTTGCATTGCAACATGAGGTATGATGGCTCACCGCCGTACTCAACCGCGCATTCAACCAGGCTTCCGATGGCACTTCCGGCCCCAGCGCTCGCGCGCCCGCTGTCGCTCTACCTCGACTGCTGCCGCCTGCTGGCGACCGTGTTGGTGGTCGCCAGCCACTATGGCCCGTATGGCGTGATCACGCGCCGCGCCGCCGGCTGGGTGCCGAACCTCGGGCGCGAAGCCGTGATCGTGTTCTTCGTCCTGTCCGGCTTCGTCATCGCCTACTCCGCCGAACAGAAGAACCACTCATTGCGCGCCTACTGCATTGCGCGCTGCACGCGCATCTATTCGGTGGCGCTGCCGGTGCTGCTGCTGG
>DEKZ01000040.1:678-4782 GCA_002354135.1 Massilia sp. UBA2709
CGCGCTGTTCGGCGCCCTGTTCTACCTGCGCGGCGCGCGGCGCATCGTCGTGGCCGGCTCGCTGCTGCTGTTCGTCGGGCCGAAACTCTGGCTGCTGCTGCCGGTCTGGGCCAGCGGCGTGCTGCTCTACCATTGGCAGAAGACCCACGCGATCGCACGCCGCCCTGCGCTGCTGGGCTGGCTGGCCACCCTGCTCCTGCTTGCCGCGTTCAAGTTTGCCGGACTGGATACCGCGCTGCGCGAACTGGCCCGCGCCAGCTGGCCCTTCCCCGGCCTGCCGCTCAAGAGCGCGGACCGCTACCTGGCCGACTACCTGGTCTGCCTGCTGGTGCTGGCGAACTTCTGGTGCGCGAAGCATACCGGCTTCACCGCGCTGCTGCGTTTCGAACGGCCGATCCGGGCCCTGTCCTCCTACACCTTCACCCTCTACCTGGCGCATGCGCTGGTGATGGGACTGTGGCTGGCCTTGTACCGGCACGATCCAGGCAGCGCCGTCGACATCGCGGCACTCACCGGGCTGATCGTGCTGGCAACCTGGATCCTGGGCCAGTTGACCGAACATCGGAAGGGGTGGTTCCAGGCGGGGTTCGAGCGGCTGGCGGCGCGCGTGCGGCCGGTGACGGTTCGTTGATAACGCCGGGTCGACAGGCAAGGTGGGCACGGGGCGCCCACCCTACGTTCCATCGGCAACCGTAGGGTGGGCGCCCTGTGCCCACCAATGATCTGCGCGACGATTACCCATAAAAAAACCGGGCACGTGGCCCGGCTTCCTGGAGCGCTGGGGATTATTTCGTCGCCAGCAGCATCTCGTTCAGACGCTTCACGAACGCCGCCGGGTCCGTCAGGCTGCCGCCTTCGGCCAGCATGGCCTGGTCGAACAGGATGTGCGACCAGTCGGCGAAGCGGCTGCTTTCCGCATCCTCGTACTTCAGGCGCGTGACCAGCGGGTGGTTCGGGTTGATCTCGAGGATGGGCTTGGACTCGGGCGCGTTCTGGCCGGCTGCCTTCAGCATGCGCACCAGGTTGGCCGACAGCTCGTGCTCGTCCGCCACCAGGCAGGCCGGCGAGTCGGTCAGGCGGAAGGTGACGCGCACGTCCTTGGCCTTGTCCGCCAGCGCGCCCTTCATCTTCTCGACCAGCTCCTTGTATTGGGTCTCGGTCTCTTCGTGTTCCTTCTTCTCGGCCTCGTCCTCCAGCTTGCCCAGGTCCAGGCCGCCCTTGGCCACCGACACCAGTTCCTTGCCCTCGAATTCGCTCAGGAAGGACAGCATCCACTCGTCGACGCGGTCGGTCATGAGCAGCACTTCGACGCCCTTCTTGCGGAAGATTTCCAGGTGCGGGCTGTTCTTCGCGGCGTTGTAGCTGTCGGCCGTGACGTAGTAGATCTTGTCCTGGCCTTCCTTCATGCGGCCCACATAGTCCTCGAACGAGACGGTCTGCTCGCTTGAATCGACATGGGTCGAAGCGAAGCGCAGCAGCTTGGCGATGCGGTCCTTGTTGGTCGCGTCCTCACCGATGCCCTCTTTCAGCACCTGGCCGAACTCCTTCCAGAAGGTCGTGTACTTGTCCTTGCCTTCCTGCTCCTCGCTGTTCGCCAGTTCTTCCAGCATGCCCAGCACGCGCTTGGTCGAGCCTTCGCGGATCACCTTGACGTCGCGCGACTCCTGCAGGATTTCGCGCGAGACGTTCAGCGGCAGGTCGTTCGAGTCGATCACACCCTTCACGAAGCGCAGGTAGACCGGCATCAGCTGCTCGGCGTCGTCCATGATGAAGACGCGCTTCACGTACAGCTTGATGCCGCCGCGCTTGTTGCGGTCCCACAGATCGAACGGGGCGTGGCTCGGCACGTACAGCAGCTGGGTGTACTCGCTGCGGCCTTCCACGCGGTTGTGAGTATAGGTGAGCGGTTCCTGGAAGTCGTGCGAGACGTGCTTGTAGAACTCGTCGTACTGTTCCTTGGTGATGTCGCTCTTCGAGCGCGCCCACAGCGCGCTGGCCTGGTTGACGGTCTCGACTTCGTCCTTCAGGACGGTGGCCTTCTTCTCCTCGTCCCACTCTTCCTTCTGCATCACGATCGGCAGCGAGATGTGGTCCGAGTACTTGCGGATGATGGATTTCAGCTTCCAGCTCGACAGCAGCTCTTCCTCGCCTTCGCGCAGGTGCAGGATGACGTCGGTGCCGCGGGTCGGCTTCTCGATGGTCTCGACGCTGTAGTCGCCTTCGCCGGTCGATTCCCAGCGCACGCCGTCGGACACGAAGGCGCCGGCGCGGCGGGTGTTGACGATGATCTTCTCGGCGACGATGAAGCCCGAGTAGAAGCCGACGCCGAACTGGCCGATCAGGGCCGCGTCCTGCTTCTGGTCGCCCGAGAGCTTGCTGAAGAACTCCTTGGTGCCCGACTTGGCGATCGTGCCCAGGTGCGAGATCACCTCGTCGCGGCTCATGCCGATGCCGTTGTCGGAAATCGTGATCGTCTTCGCGTCCTTGTCGAAGCTGACCTTGATCTTCAGCTCATGGTCGTTGCCGTACAGGGCGTCGTTGTTGATCGCCTCGAAGCGCAGCTTGTCGGCGGCGTCGGACGCGTTGGAGATGAGTTCGCGCAGGAAGATTTCCTTGTTCGAGTACAAGGAGTGGATCATCAGTTGCAGCAGTTGCTTTACTTCTGCCTGGAAGCCAAGGGTCTCTTTTTCGGCGACAGCCATCTTATTCCTCGTTGGTAATACAGGTTAGTGGAACGGATTGCAGCAATATTGGGATTGCGACACGGGTTTCAAGAGGTCTGTTATACAAGAAATCTTGCATAAGCCTCAACACGGTAGCGGACGCGCCCCGACCGGAAGAAACACGCCCGCCGACCCGGCTTCAGTGCGGCCCCGGACCGCGGCGCGCGGCCTGTTCGCGCAGGCGCTCGGCGATCTCGGCCTCCATTGCCATGTCCGCCCGGAGCTGGCGCTCGAACTGCTCACGGTTGGCGCGCGGGTCGCGGTATTCGGCGGGCCGCGGCGCACGCCACTGCGCAAGATGCTCGATCGCCGGCAATGTCAGCATCAGGTGCAGCAGTGCGCCGGCAACAACCAGCACCGCCGCGCCGGTCACCAGCATGACGGCGAACCTGACATAGTCACCGGCGCCGAGGCCCCGTTCGAGCACCGCGACCGTGCCGGCCGGGTCATGGTAGACCAGCACCTCGGCGCCGGCCGGGTAGGCCGCGACGACGCCGTACGCGTCGTCATAGGCCGTGCGCGTGCCGATCCGTTCGGAACGCATCGTCCGCCCGTCCACCTCGTAGCGGTAAGCGATGCGCGGCGTCCGGCTGCCCCTGCCGCCTTTCTCGACAAACGAGGACTCGATGACGCCTGCCTTGCCGGGCCAGCCGCGGCTGGCCAGCCCGTAGCAGATGTCCAGGCCGGAATCGACGAGGCCGTGGCCGAATCCGTATACACCGCTGAAAAAGATGGCGGCCATGAGCGCAATGTGCGCAGCCTTGACCAGGAGAGCCGTCCGGCAGGACGTGGCGGGTGACAAGGACATCGGGCTAGCAGGTGCACCAGGCCAGCGGCCTGGAGACTGCCACGATGGGACAGGCCGGCAGCCAGCCGGCAACGAGCAGCCCCCAGCGCCGTCCGGCCAGGGTCACGAGCCAGATCAAGAGGGGAACCAGGAAGAGCTTGGGCGCGAGCAACGTCGTCATGGTGAGCCGTCCTCTTCTGTCGCGCCGCTCGGCGGCAATTCCTTATGATAACACTAATGCCATATTTTCAATACCTTCAGGAAATATCCCGCCACGCCGGGGCACTCAGCCGGGCGGCACCGTGTCCGCATCGGCCGCGCCATCCACGGGCGCCAGGATGTCGTCCACCGGCGCGTCCGGGCTTACATTCAACAGGCGCATCACGTCGCGGGTGACGTTGGCGAAGACCGGCGCGGCGACCCGGCCGCCGTAGTGGCCGCCGACGGTGGGCTCGTCGACCATGACGGCGACGACGATGCGCGGCTTTGACGCCGGCGCCAGGCCCACGAAGCCGGCCACGTAGCGGTTGGCATACCGGCCGTCGACCACTTTGTGGGCGGTGCTGGTCTTGCCGGCCACGCGGTAGCCCGGCA
>DEKZ01000112.1 GCA_002354135.1 Massilia sp. UBA2709
GGACAGCGCGCGCTCGTGGTCCTGGGCCACGCCGCGCCCCTTGCGGTACATGTGGCCGAGGTTCTGCTGGGCCGAGGCGTCGCCCTGGTCGGCGGCCAGGCGGAACCAGCGCGCGGCTTCGGCGTCGCAGGCTTCGACCCCGCGGCCGTGGTAGTACATGGCCCCCAGGTGGTTCTGGGCGAAGGCCAGGCCCTGCAGGGCGGCGCGGCGCAGCCAGCGGAAGGCGGCCGCGTCGTCGCGTTCGATGCCCTCGCCCTTCTTGTACAGCAGCCCGAGATTGAACTGGGCGTAGGGATTGCCGCGCTCGGCGGCTTCGCGGAACCACACGTAGGTCTGATGGCTCTCGCGGTGGAGCTTTTGACGGTTCATGCTGGCCTCGTGGCGGTCGACGTGTGTGCGCGTGGCGTGCCGCTGCGCGCGGTTGCTCGGGGGAGCTCGTTGCGCGCCAGGCAGCCTCGTAAGTATTAACAAAATTTTAATGACCGCAGGCGGCGGGAGTTTGACTGCGCGCAATCGTGGCCACGCGCGCGCGAACAAAAAAGAGCCCGCCGGGCTGGCGCGCGGCGGGCTGTACAGGCTGGACTGCGGCGCGCTTCAGCCGAGCGCCGGGCGGCGCGGTCCCAGGGCGTACACCAGCATCGCCAGCAGCGCCAGGCACCAGACGATCAGCGCACCCGACGGCAGGTCGAGCACCACCGAGAGCACCAGCCCGGCCGCATAGCCGCCCACGCCGATCAGGTAGGCGACCGGCAGCTTGCGGCGCTCGGGGTAGTGGCGCACGGCCAGGCTGGGCACGATCAGGCTGGCGAACACGAGGTAGACGCCGACCAGCTGCACCGAGGCCGTCACCGCCAGCGCGAACACCAGGTAGAAGCCGAGCCGCCCGAGCCGGTTGCGCAGCAGCGCCAGCAGGGCCAGGATCAGCGCCGCGCCGACCGCCGGCATCGCCAACTGTTCGTAGCTGACCCAGAGGATCTGCCCGGCCAGCAGGTCCTGCAGGTGCTCGCCGCCGTGCGGGTTGTGGGCCACCAGCAGCAGGCCGGCGGTGGCCGCCAGCACGAACAGCACGCCGATCTGGGCTTCCTGGACGTCGGGCCAGCGCTTCTCGGTCCAGGTCAGGAGCAAGGCGCCCAGCACGGCGGCCACGCCGGCGGCCGCCTGCATGGTCCAGCCATGCGGGTCCATCTCGAGCGCGCTGGCGATGATCACGCCGAGCGCGGCGATCTGGGCGATCGCCAGGTCGATGAAGACGATCCCGCGCCGCAGCACCTGGGCGCCGAGCGGGATGTGGGTGGTCAATACCAGCAGGCCCGCCAGGAAGGCGGGAAGGATGATCAGGAAGTCGAAGTTCTCCACGTTTACTTCACCGCCCCGGTCAAGCGTTGCACGGTGGTGTCGAACAGCGCGAACAGGTCGCGGCTCTGGGCGTCGGCGCCGACCGTGTAGGGAATCACCACGGCCGGGATGCCGGCGCGCTGCGACAGCCATTGCGAGGCGCGCTCGTCCTGGTAGGCCGCGCGCAGCACCATCTTCGCCGGCTGGCCCTTCAGTTGCGCCAGCAGCTGGCCGAGCTGGGCCGCGCTCGGCTCGACGCCGGGTTTCGGCTCCAGCGTGCCGACCTGGCGCATGCCGAGCCAGCCGAGCAGGTATTCCATGTTTTTATGGTGCTCGACCACGGTGACGCCGCGCAGCGGCGCCGCCTGCGCTTCCCACTTGCGCATTGCGCTGGCCCAGCGCGCGCTGAAGTCGTTCTGGCGCGCGGCGTAGAAGGCCGCGTTCGCCGGGTCGATCACCGCCAGGCGCTTGGCCAGCTGGGCGCTGACCAGGGCGATGTTGTGCGGGTTCAGGTGCACGTGGGGGTTGCCGTAGGCATGGACGTCGCCCTCGGCGCGGTCCAGGCGGTTCGGGATGTCCAGGCGCGGAACGAACGTGCCGGCCTCGAAGAAGCCCGGCTGGCCGCGCGCGATCCTGGCGTTGCCCGACTGCTGGACCAGCAGCGGCAGCCAGCCCGCCTCCAGGTCCAGGCCGGTGCAGACCAGCAGGTCGGCATTGCGGGTGCGGGCGATCAGGCCTGGTCTGGCCTCGACGCGGTGCGGGTCCTGCAGCGCATTGGTCGCGCTCGAGACATTCGCCTTGTCGCCGCCCAGTTCCTGGGTCAGCGCCTGCCACTCGGGTTCGCAGGTCAGCACATTGATGGTCGCCTGGGCCGGGAGGATGGCGGCGAAGGCCAGCACAGGGCCGCACAGCGCGGCCAGTAAGCTTGAACGAATGGATTTCATGCTGCTCTCCTTAGAACGCGTGCGCCGCGTGGGCGCCCAGGCTCATGATGTACTGAAGGAAGACCTGGTTGTCGCTGACGCCAGGACGCGCCTCGTCGCGCGCGAACTGCAGGCGCAGGCGCGAGAACTCGGACGGGCTGTAGTCGACCATCACGCTGGCGCGCTTCGGCGCGTAGCTTGCAAGGGCCGGGAAGGCCTCCAGGCCCAGCGCTCCGCTCTCGACCAGGCCAATGTATGGCGTGCCCGAGGACAGGCGGTCGTAGCGGAGGCCGGCGCGCCAGTTCGGCATGAACTGGTAGACGCCCTGCAGGTACCAGCCGGACTGGGTGCTCGCATAGGCATCGGAAAGGTCGCCGGAAGCCAGCGTGCCGGTTTCCTTGCGGCGCATGTATTCGCCCTGCAGCTTGAAGTTCTGCTGGGTCGGATTGCCGTTCGGCGCCCACTTGTAGACCGCATCCGCCACCCACATGGTCGAGCGGCCCGAGAAGGCATTCAAGACGCCCCCGTCCTCGAATTCGCGGTTGTCGGCGCGGGTGCGCAGATACGAAAGACCCGCGCGCCAGCTCGACGAGTCGCCGATGTCGTCGCCAACGTGGGCGAACACGCTGGCGGCGCCCACGCCGTTCTTGTTGCGGTCGTTGCCGGGGAAGGCGCGGCCGTTGCCGAGCTCCACGCCCAGTTCCAGGAAGGTGTTCAGCGGCGCCAGCCAGCGCGCCTGCACGCCATCGACCTTGTACTGGCCGCCGAAGAAGGCCTGGTAGGCCAGCGGCGCATCGGCGAAGTCCCAGGTGTGGCTGTGCAGGGCGTTCAGGTAGCCCATGCCGGACAGGAAGCGACCGGCCTTGCCGTTGATGCCGCCGCCCAGTTCGCGGGTGCGCACATAGGCTTCCTCGACCTCGACCTCGTTCTCGCCGCTCAGGGCAAAGGTGATCTGGCCGGCGAAGGTCGGGTCGATGTTCGCCGACATGGTCAGTTCGGACTCGCCCAGGTTGAAGCTGCGGCTGCCCGGGCCGACCTCGCCTTCGGGCGGCATGAAGCCGCCGAAGCGGTAGCTGCCGGGATCGCGCTGCAGGTTGCTCAGGGTGCCGCCCAGGACCAGGCCGATGCTCGGGTTGAAGCTATTGTCGCGCTGGGCGACGCCGCCGGCGGTCGACGCCACGGCGGCCGGGGTCGGAGCAGCTGGAGCGGCGGGCGCAGCCGCCGCCACTTGCGGCGATGCGGCTT
>DEKZ01000108.1:0-171 GCA_002354135.1 Massilia sp. UBA2709
GGGCGCCGTCACGCTGGGCGCCGCCGCGCCGGGCGCGGTGCTGCGCGTCGAGAACGAAATCCTGCACACCGTGCACGGGCCGCGCTGGCGCCTGATCATCATCGGCGCCGGCCCCCTGTCGCGTTTCCTGGCCCAGGTGGCCAGCGGCATGGACTACCGCGTCACCGTGTG
>DEKZ01000108.1:265-43908 GCA_002354135.1 Massilia sp. UBA2709
CATGCCCGACGACGTCGTCATCGAGTCGCGCCTGGATGCGCGCAGCGCCGTGGTGGCGCTCACCCACGACCCGAAGCTCGACGACCTGGCCCTGATGGAAGCGCTGAAATCCGACGCCTTCTACGTGGGCGCGATCGGCTCGCGCCTGAACAATGCGAAGCGCCGCGAGCGCCTCAGGCTGTTCGACCTCAGCGAGGAGCAGCTCGACCGCCTGCATGGCCCGATCGGTCTCTACATCGGCAGCAAGACCCCGGCCGAGATCGCGATCGCGATCCTGGCCGAAATGACCGCCATCAAGAACGGCGTGCCGGCGGCGATGCTGGTGCCGCACGCGGCCGCGCCGCAGCCGGCCGGCGCCGCGGCCTGCGGCCGTTGAGGTGCGCTCCCCAATTCAATAGCAACAGACAGGATGCGTGGTCCGGCGCCGCGCCTCACGATACACCTTTGCCGGCCATAACAACATGAACACCTCCAATTTCCTGCGTCTTCTCCTGCTCGCCGCCATCTGGGGCGGCTCCTTCCTCTTCATGCGCATCGGCGCCCCGGTGCTCGGCCCGGCCGTGCTGATCGAGTACCGGGTGCTGTTCGCCGCGCTGTTCCTGGCGGCGGTCGGCCTGGCGCTGCGCAAGCGGCTGGACATCCGCGCCAACTGGAAGCATTACCTGATGCTGGGCTTCTTCAACTCGGCCCTGCCCTTCCTGCTGTTCGCCTATGGCGCGCGCACGCTGACGGCCTCGGTACTGTCGGTGCTGAATGCCACGGCGCCGATGTGGGGCGCCCTGCTCGGCGCGCTTTGGGGCCGCCAGCCGATCACGCTGCGCACGGGCCTGGGACTGATGCTGGGCACGGCGGGCGTGGCCCTGCTGGTCGGCTTCGACGACGTGTCGACGCGTCCAGGCGCGGCCATCGCACTCGTGGCGGCGCTGGCGGCGGCGCTGTGCTACAGCATCGCCAGCCTGTACGCGAAGTCGGCGAAAAGCGTCGAGCCTTTCGCCAATGCCCACGGCACCATGTGGGCGGCGACCCTGTTCGTGCTGCCGGCCCTGCCCTTCTTCCCGTCGCCCGGCAGGCCGACGCCCGGCGTCTGGGCGGCGGTGCTGACCCTGGGCGTGCTGTGCAGCGGCATTGCCTACCTGATCTACTTCCGGCTGATCGACGAGGTCGGCCCGACCTCGGCGCTGACCGTCACCTTCCTGAACCCGGTGTTCGGCATCCTCTGGGGCGCGCTGTTCCTGGGCGAGGTGGTGGGTTGGCATACCCTAGCCGGTTCGGCCATCGTGCTGGTCGGCACCGCGCTTGTCACCGGCTTCGTGCCGCGCCTGGGACGGGCCACGCCCGCCGCCGCGGGCAAGTAATGGCCGTGCACACCCTGGCGCTGCCCTTGCCGGCGCAGTACCGCATCGCCGACGTGCTGGCCTTCCATGCGCGCGACGCCGAGGGGCTGGCCGAGCAGGTGAGCGAGGACGGTGTCCGCAAGGCGGTGCTAATGAAAGGCGTGCCGGTACTTTTTTCGCTGTGCTTCGGTCAGGACGAGGTCGTCTGCCGCATCGAGGCCGACGGCGAACTCGACGCTGCCGCCGGCGCCCTGGCCCAGGAAGCGTTGCGCAACATCCTGGCGCTG
This sequence comes from Massilia sp. UBA2709, assembly GCA_002354135.1. GTDB lineage: Bacteria > Pseudomonadota > Gammaproteobacteria > Burkholderiales > Burkholderiaceae_D > Telluria. Next base: position 1,887 of record DEKZ01000108.1, read on the forward strand.
CGCATCGACCCGACGCCGTTCGCTGACTTCGTGCGCGACGACGCCTTGTTCGGCCCGCTGGTTCGGCGCCTGCCGGGCCTGCGCATCGTGCAGTCGGCCACCGTGTTCGAAGCCCTGACCTGGGCCATCATCGGCCAGCAGATCAACCTCCCGTTTGCGATCAGCCTGCGCCGCACCTTTGTCCAGCAGGCAGGCCGCCAACACAGCAGCGGGCTGTGGTGCTACCCCGAAGCCGAAGACGTCGCGCGGCTCGGCATCGAGGCGCTCACCAGCCGCAAGTTCTCGCGCGCCAAGGCCGAGACCCTGCTGCGCGTGGCGCGCCTGGCGGCCGACGGCGAGCTGGTGCTGCGCCAGGACGACGACCCCGAGTATGCCGGGGCCACCCTGCTGGCCATCAAGGGCATCGGTCCCTGGACGGTCAATTACACCTTGCTGCGCGGCTACGGTTACGCCGACTGCTCCCTGCAGGGGGACGTGGCGGTGCGCAGCGCAATCGGGCGCTTGACGGGCGCGGCCACGAAACCCGACATTGCCCAGGCGCAGGCCTGGCTGGAGGCTTACCGGCCGCATCGGACCATGGCCGCGGCGTACTTGTGGGCGAGTCTGAACCAGCCGGCTGGGTGAACGCTGTCGGGCCGGTGGTCGTAGGGTGGGCGGCTGCGCTTTGACATGTGCATCGTCGCGCCGGATGCGCCGCCCACGCGGTGAGCGTTGGCGCCTCCGTGATCGTGCCGGATGATCTTGCCGCTAACTATCACCGCGTGGGCAGCGCTTGGAGCGCGAATGGTCGACGGTCGCCGGTGCAGCTGCCCACCCTACGGTTCAGCGCTGGGATTGAAGTTCAGCACCAGCGCGGCAAGCCCTCGAACTGCTGTGCCCCCTCCCCTGAAAAACGGATCAGCTCCGACAAGGGGACCGTCGCCAGGTTGTCGCGCCCGTAGTGTCCGCCGAGCGCGCTGGGAATCTTGAGGCAGTACTTGCGGTCTTCGGTCAGCGGGCCGAGCGTGGATTCGGCCAGGTCGACCAGTTCGGGCATATACCAGTCGTTCAAGAAATCCTGGTTGTAGGAGAGCGCATCGAGGGCGGCGCGGTCTTCGGCCACCGGTTCGCAGCACAGGTCTTGCGGACGCAGCCGCCAGTAGCTGCCGTCGGCGTCGCGAATGATCAGATTGCCGAAGGCGTTGGCGCCCAGCACTTCGACGGCGCTCAAGCCCACCCAGCCCCAGGCCTCGTTAATGTCGTCAACAGTAATCATGGTCGAACCCGTTATTCGCATGAAATTCAGCATGGAAATTCAGCAGGACATCCTTGGCGGCCCCGCACTTACAGCCGAGCCAGCCTGTAATTGGACAATGCCGGGTTCGCCAGGTGCCGCCAAAGCGCAGGCCGCTTGATCCTGGTCGAGGATTTTTCGGGAAGGAAAAAGAAGGGAAAAATGAAAAAGCCGCTGATCCCAGGGAATCAACGGCTTCGAATTTGGTTGCGGGGACAGGATTTGAACCTGTGACCTTCGGGTTATGAGCCCGACGAGCTGCCAGACTGCTCCACCCCGCGTCTGATGAAATGAATTATACGCGCCTTCGGCGCTTTAGGCAAACTTAATGCCAGCCCAATGTGCGATTGCAGCACGAACGGGGTGTCCGGCCGCCGTATGGCCGGGCGAAGTCGGCCCGCGCTGGCGGCACAGCCGGGCCATTCGGGTGTAAAGTAGGCATACATTCATTTTCGCCATTTTTTATGAAATTCTGTTCCGAGTGCGGCCACCCGGTCGCGCTGGCCATTCCCGAGGGCGACAACCGGCCGCGCCATGTGTGCACCCAGTGCGGCACGATTCACTACCAGAATCCCAAGATGGTGATCGGCACGATTCCAGTGTGGGAACACGAAGGACAGCTGCAGGTCCTGCTGTGCCGGCGCGCGATCGAACCGCGCTACGGCTACTGGACCCTGCCGGCGGGTTTCATGGAAAACGGCGAGACCACGAGCGAAGCCGCGGCGCGCGAGACCGACGAGGAAGCCGGCGCCAACATCGAGCTCGGTAGCCTGTTCGCCCTGCTCAATGTCGCCCACGTGCACCAGGTCCACATGTTCTACCTGGCCAGCCTGCGCAACCTGGAATTCAACCCGGGCGAGGAAAGCCTGGAAGTGCAGATGTTTTCCGAGCGCGACATTCCCTGGGACGAACTGGCCTTCCCGACGATCCGCAAGACCCTGGAACTGTTCTTTGCCGACCGCGTCAAAATGCGCGAGGGCGGACACCAGGCCGGTTACGGGTTCCACAGCTACGACATCGTCCGCCCGATGATCGCACCACGCGAACCCGACTGACCCAGCGAGCACGCCATGATTCCCTGGCTCGACACGCATACGCCGTTCCCCGACGTGTCCGAGGCGCTCACCATCGACGCGCCCGGCCTGCTCGCGGCCGGCGCCGACCTGTCGCCGCAGCGCCTGCTGCTCGCCTACCAGAACGGCATCTTTCCCTGGTTTTCCGAAGGCCAGCCCATCCTCTGGTGGAGCACCGACCCGCGCATGGTGCTCTATACGAGCGAGTTCAAGATCAGCGACAGCCTGAAGAAGACCCTGCGCCGAGTCGAGCGCAGCCGCACCGAAGGCGGCCGCTGGACGGTCAGGTTCGACAGCGATTTCGAAGGCGTGATGCGCGCCTGCGCCGCCCCGCGCAAGGACGGGCCCGGCACCTGGATTTCCGAGGACATCATCGCCGGCTACGGCGGCCTGCACCGGATGGGGTATGCGCACTCGTCCGAAGTCTGGCTGGACGGCAAACTGGTCGGCGGCGCCTATGGCGTGTGCATCGGCCGCATGTTCTATGGCGAGTCGATGTTCGCGCGCGTCTCCGACGCCTCGAAGGTCGCGCTCGCCTACCTGGTCGCCTTCCTGCGCGCGCACGGCGTGCGGATGATCGACTGCCAGCAGGAGACGGGCCACCTGGCCTCGCTGGGCGCGGCGCCGATCCCGCGCAGCGTCTTCCTGCAACACTTGCGCGCCGCCATCCGCGAACCCGGCATCGAGCGCTGGGAAGTGGCGCCACCGTTGGGTAGCTAACCGTGCGCGCCCTTCGCTTTCGTTAGAATAGGTCCATCACGTCGTCTCGAGAGTCCTGCATGACGCACCTTAATGACCTGCCCTTCTCCACGCTGCAGTTCTACACGACCGCGCCCTATCCCTGCAGCTACCTCGACGCGCGCCAGGCGCGCTCGCAGGTGGCCACGCCTTCGCACCTGATCAACGCCGACGTGTATTCCGAGCTCGTGAAGAATGGTTTTCGCCGCAGCGGCATCTTCACCTACCGGCCCTACTGCGACGGCTGCCAGGCCTGCATCCCGGTGCGCGTGCGCTGCGCCGATTTCGCGCCCAGCCGCACCCAGCGCCGGGCCTGGAAGCGCCATGCGGACCTGACCGCCATGGTCGCCAACCTCTCGTTCTCGGACGAGCACTACGCGCTCTACCTGCGCTACCAGACCACCCGCCACGTCGGCGGCGGCATGGACCAGGACAGCCGCGACCAGTACGCCCAGTTCCTGCTGCAAAGCCGGGTCAACACACGCCTCGTCGAGTTCCGCGAGCCCGACGGCCTGCTCCGCATGGTGTCGATCATCGACGTCCTGTCCGACGGCCTGTCCTCGGTCTACACCTTCTTCGACCCGGACGTGCCCGGCGCATCCTTCGGCACCTACAACATCATGTGGCAGGTCGGCCAGGCGCGCGAGTTGGGCCTGCCCTACGTCTACCTCGGCTACTGGATCGAGCAGAGCCCGAAGATGGCCTACAAGATCAACTTCCGGCCGCTGGAGGCGCGCATCAGCGGGAAGTGGGGCATCCTGGATCGGTAGGGTACCCGCGCCAATTGTCGGTATGGCACACGCTCACGGTACAATGGCGCGACCATTTCCAAGAGCGTTCCATGTCCGACAAACTCCTGTACACCCTCGCCCGCCCCCTGCTGTTCACGCTGCCGCCTGAAACCGCCCACAACCTGACCCTGCCGGCCCTGCGCCGCGCCGCCGAGCGCGGCATGACGGGCATGTTCAAGAAGCCCGCACCCGATCCGCGCACCGTGATGGGCATCACCTTCCCGAACCCGGTCGGCCTCGCCGCCGGCCTCGACAAGGACGGCGCCTACATCGACGGCCTGGCCGCGCTCGGCTTCGGCTCGATCGAGATCGGCACCGTCACCCCGCGCGCCCAGGCCGGCAACCCGAAGCCGCGCATGTTCCGCCTGCCGGCCGCGCAAGGCATCATCAACCGCATGGGTTTTAATAATGGCGGCGTCGACGCGTTTGTCGCGAATGTACAAGCTTCGCGCTTCTACCAGGAGAAGCAGGGTGTGCTCGGCCTGAACATCGGCAAGAACGCCGACACGCCGATCGAGCGCGCGGCCGAGGACTACCTGCACTGCCTGCGCAAGGTCTACCCTTACGCGAGCTACGTCACGGTCAACATCTCCTCGCCGAACACCAAGAACCTGCGCCAGCTCCAGGGCGCATCGGAACTGGACGACCTGCTGTCGCAACTGAAGACGGAACAAACGCGCCTGGCGGACCAGACCGGACGCTACGTGCCGCTGACCCTGAAGATCGCGCCCGACCTCGACGTCGACCAGATCCAGAACATCGCCGGCGCCCTGCTGCGCCACAAGATCGACGGTGTGATCGCCACCAACACCACGCTCAGCCGCAACCACGTCGCCGGCATGCGCCACGGCCACGAGACCGGCGGCCTGTCGGGCGCGCCGGTGTTCGACCTGTCGAACATCGTGGTGCGCGCGATGAAGAAGGAACTGGGCGACGCGGTGCCGATCATCGGCGTCGGCGGCATCCTGTCGGGTGCGGACGCGAAGGAAAAGATGGCGGCCGGCGCCCAGCTGGTGCAGCTGTACAGCGGCCTGATCTACCGTGGTCCGGCGCTGGTGCGCGAGTGCGCGGACGCATTGAGGGCCACGCCTTAAACGCTGATGAAGGAGAAGACGATGGAACGCAAGCGGCTGGGACGCACCGACCTGATGGTCTCGAAGGTCTGCCTGGGCACCATGACCTTCGGCGAGCAGAACACGGAAAGCGAGGCCCACGCCCAGCTCGACTATGCGGTCGGACGCGGCATCAACTTCATCGATACCGCCGAGATGTACCCGGTAATGGGCCGCGCCGCGACCCAGGGCGCGACCGAGCGCTTCATCGGCAGCTGGCTGAAGGGGCGCGGCCGCCGCGACGACCTGGTGATCGCGTCCAAGATCGCCGGCCCGAATGCGAACATGCACTGGATCCGCGGCGCGGCGCACGACCTCGACGCGGCCAACGTGCGCGCGGCGGTGGAAACGAGCCTGCAGCGTCTGCAGACGGACTACATCGACCTCTACCAGGTCCACTGGCCGAGCCGCAACGTGCCGATCTTCGGTTCCAACAGCTTCAATCCGAAGCGCGAGCGCAACAGCGTGCCGATCGAGGAAACCCTGAGCGCGCTGGGCGACCTGGTCAAGGCAGGCAAGATCCGCCACATCGGTGTGTCGAACGAGAGTCCCTGGGGTGTGTGCGAGTACGTGAAGCAGAGCGAAACGAAGGGCTTGCCGCGCATCGCCACCATCCAGAACCTCTACAACCTGACGGCGCGCGCCTTCGAGACCACCCTGCTCGACGAGGTGTGCTTCCGCGAAGAGGTCAGCCTGCTGGCCTACAGCCCGCTCGCCTTCGGGCAGCTCACGGCGAAGTACATCGACAATCCGAAGGCGCATGGGCGGCTGACGATCTTCCCGGCGAACTGGAGCCCGCGCTACGTGCGGCCCGAGGTGCTGGCGGCGACCCGCGAATATGCAGCGCTGGCGCGGGCAAACGGATTGACGCCGGCGCAGATGGCGCTGGCCTGGTGTTATTCGCGCTGGTTCGTGGGGTCGACCATCATCGGGGCAACCAATCTGGATCAGTTGAAGGAAAACATCGATGCGGCGGAGATCGTGTTGTCACGCGAGGTGATGGACGCGATCGACGCAATCCACGCGCGGATCACGAATCCGGGGCAGTAGGGTGGGGTCATTGAGGCCAGTGGCCTCAATGACGTGCCCACGCGTAAACGATGAGCAGACGCGGCGCCTTATAAACGCCAACATGACGCAGGCTTCACGCGTGGGCACAGGGGCGCCCACCCTACGCCGCTACTTCCGCCTGCAGCGTCTTCTCGATATCCGACCGCGTGAACCCCGGCGCGAAGCGCTCGATGAAGTGGTAGGCATACGCCCGCAGATACGCGCCGCGCCGCACGGCCAGGCGCGTCACGTTCGGCGCGAACAGGTGCGAGGACTCGACCGCGCGCAGGCCCTTGTCGCGTCCGTGGTCGAAGGCCATCGAGGCGATGATCCCGACGCCCATCCCCAGCGACACGTACTGCTTGATGACGTCCGAGTCCATGGCAGTGAGCACGATGTCCGGCGTCAGCCCGGCGCTGCGGAAGGCTTCGTCGATGTGGCCGCGGCCGGTGTAGCCGACGTCGTAGGTGATCAGGGGATAGTTGGCCAGGTCTTCCAGGCGCAGCGGCGTGCTGCCCAGCAGCGGGTGGCCGTCCGGCGCCACCACCACGTGGCTCCAGCGGTAGCACGGGAAGGACACCAGGTCCGGGAAGGCCGACAGGCCTTCGGTGGCGATGCCGATGTCGGCGCGGCCCGACAGCACCCATTCGGCGATGTGTTCCGGCGCACTCTGCTGCAGGGCGATGCGCACGTTCGGGAAGGCGTTGCGGAAGGATTGCACCACCTGCGGCAGCGCATAGCGCGCCTGGGTGTGGGTCACGGCGATGGTCAGCGTGCCGCTGTCCTGGGCCGCGTACTCCTGGCTGGCCTGGGCCAGGTTCTCCGCCTCCACCAGCAGGCGCTCGACGATCTTCAGGATGCCCTTGCCCGGCGCGGTCAGGCCGGTCAGGCGCTTGCCGTTGCGCTCGAAGATGACCACGCCGAGCTCTTCCTCGAGCTCGCGGATCTGGCGCGACACGCCCGGCTGCGAGGTGAACAGCGCGTTGGCGACGTCGGTCAGGTTGAAGTTGCGGCGCGCGGCCTCGCGGACCGAGCGCAGCTGCTGGAAGTTCATATGCCGCCTCCCTCGTCGACGAACACTTCGATGCGGCGCGGACGCACGCTCAAGGTGTCGCCCTCCTTCAGGCCCAGGCGCGCGAAGCGCTCGTTCGGGATCACGGCCTCGATCAATCCCTTGGTGTCGAGGCGTTCCAGGTCGAGCTGGGCCAGCGGGCCGATCGCATGGGCGCGGCGCAGCTTGACGGCGATGCCCTCCTGGCCCGGCTGGCCTGGCACATAGCGCTCCACGTCCAGGTCGTGCGGCCGCACGTAGCCGACGCCCTCGGCGTTAGTCACGCCGTTCAGGCTGGGCGCGTCGAACAGGGCGTCGCCGCTGGCCAGCACGCCTTCGTGCACGCGGCCGTGGAACAGGTTGACGTTGCCGAGGAAGCCGTAGACGAAAGGCGAAGCCGGCTGGTTGTACACGCTTTCCGGGGTGCCGAGCTGTTCGACGCGGCCCTTGTTCATCAGGACCACCTGGTCGGCCACTTCCAGCGCTTCTTCCTGGTCGTGGGTGACGAAGATCGAGGTCACGTGCAGCTCGTCGTGCAGGCGGCGCAGCCAACGGCGCAGTTCCTTGCGCACCTTGGCGTCCAGCGCGCCGAAGGGTTCGTCGAGCAGCAGCACGCGCGGCTCCACGGCCAGGGCGCGCGCCAGGGCGATGCGCTGGCGCTGGCCGCCGGACAGTTGCGGCGGGTAGCGGTCGGCGATCCAGTCGAGCTGCACCAGTTCCAGCAACTGCTTGACCTTGGCGCGGATCTGGTCTTCGGAAGGCCGTTCCTTGCGCGGCTTCACGCGCAGGCCGAAAGCGACGTTCTCGAACACGGTCATGTGCTTGAACAGCGCATAGTGCTGGAACACGAAGCCGACCTGGCGCTCGCGCACGTGGCGGTGCGAGGCATCCTGGCCGTCGAGCAGGACCGAACCGGAGTCCGGATGCTCGAGACCGGCGATGATGCGCAGCAGCGTGGTCTTGCCGCAGCCGGAAGGGCCGAGCAAGGCGGTCAGCTGGCCATCGGGGAACTGCAGCGAAACGTCGTCGAGCGCGGTGAACTGGCCGAACTGTTTGCGGATGTGTTGGACTTCGATCGTCATTGCGCGTGCTCCGTGTTGCCGGCGTCGCTACTCCTGGACTGGTGCAGGCGCCATTCGATAAAGGTCTTGACGGCCAGCGTCACCAGCGCAAGCAGCGCCAGCAGCGACGCGATCGCGAACGCAGCCGTGAAGTTGTATTCGTTGTAGAGGATTTCCACCTGCAGCGGCATGGTGTTGGTCTCGCCGCGGATGTGGCCGGACACGACCGACACCGCGCCGAACTCGCCCATCGCGCGCGCATTGCACAGGATGACGCCGTACAGCAGGCCCCACTTGATGTTCGGGAGCGTCACGCGCCAGAAGGTCTGCCAGCCGTTCGCGCCCAGCACCAGGGCCGCCTCTTCCTCCTCGGTGCCCTGCTGCTGCATCAGCGGGATCAGCTCGCGCGCGACAAACGGGAAAGTGATGAACACGGTCGCCAGCACGATGCCCGGCACCGCGAACAGGATCTTGATGTCGTGCGCGGCCAGCCACTCGCCGAACCAGCCCTGGGCGCCGAACAGCAGCACGTAGATCAGGCCGGCGATCACCGGTGACACCGAGAACGGCAGGTCGATCAGGGTCAGCAGGATGCTCTTGCCGCGGAAGTCGAACTTGGCGATGGCCCAGGCCGCGGCCACGCCGAACACCAGGTTCAGCGGCACCGAAATGCCGGCGGCGATCAGGGTCAGCTTGATGGCGGAAATCGCATCCGGATCGAGGATGGATTCGACATAGGTGTCCCAGCCGCGCTTGAGCGCTTCGGTGAACACCGCCACCAGCGGCACGAACAGGAACAGCGTCAGGAAGGTCAGCGCGACCGCGATCAGCGTCCAGCGCACCCAGTTCGGCTCGAAGCTATTGGTTTTCGGGGCGCGCGACCTTGCCGGCGCGGCGACCGTAGGTTTGTCGACGATGGTATCGAATGCAGCGCTCATTTCTTGCCCGCCCGTTTGCGCGTCCATGCCTGGAGCAGGTTAATCGTGAGGAGCAGGATGAACGAGATGATCAGCATCACGACCGCGATCGCGGTGGCGCCGGCATAGTCGTACTGCTCCAGTTTGGTGATGATGAAGAGCGGCGTGATCTCGGACACCATCGGCAGGTTGCCGGCGATGAAGATGACCGAGCCGTATTCGCCGGTGGCGCGGGCAAAGGCCAGCGCGAAGCCGGTCAGCAGGGCCGGCACGATCGACGGCAGGATCACGCGGACGAAGGTCTGCAGGGGGCTGGCGCCCAGGCTCGCCGCGGCTTCCTCCAGCTCGCGCTCGGCCTCTTCCAGCACCGGCTGCACGGTGCGCACCACGAAAGGCAGGCCGATGAAGGTCAGCGCGACGACCACGCCGAGCGGCGTGAACGCGACCTTGATGCCGAGCTGGGTGAGGTACTGGCCGATCCAGCCGTTCGAGGAATACAGGGCGGTCAGCGTGATGCCGGCCACGGCGGTCGGCAGCGCGAACGGCAGGTCGACCAGGGCGTCGATGAAGCGCTTGCCGGGAAAGCGGTAGCGCACCAGCACCCAGGCGACGATGCCGCCGAAGACGACATTGAGCGCCGCGCCGATCAGCGAGGCGCCGAAAGTGAGTTTGTAGGAAGCGACCACGCGCTCGGAAGTGACGGCGGCCCAGAAGGCTTCCCAGGTCATGCCAAAGGTATTCAGGAACACGGCGGATAGCGGGATGAGCACGATCAATGCGAGATAAAAGATCGTGAACCCGAGCGAAAGCCCGAAACCGGGTATGACCCGGCCGGGTGCGCGTGCTTGCGGGATGGAAGTCATGGGGTGCCTTATTACATTTTCTTCTAACAGGCTGACATAATCTCACGCAATATTCATAATGCAAACGAAGGATTCTTCATTTGCATAGACGAATTACGCTATTAGCGCACTGAACTTCATAAGCTCGGTAAATGAATTCAGTAGATCAGTTTCGCCGCGACGCCGGTCAGCGTCATGGCCAGCAGCGCGCGCAGGAAGCGTTCGGGCACCTTGCGCGCCAACATCGAACCCAGGGTAATGCCCGGCAGCGAACCGACCAGCAGGGTAACCAGCAGCGTCCAGTCGATCGAGCCCAGCCACCAGTGACCAAAAGCGGCGATCGCGGTCAGCGGCACCGCGTAGGCGATGTCGGTGCCGGCCACTTCGGCCGGGGTCAGCTTCGGATACAGCATCACCAGCAGGGTCGCGCCGATGGCGCCGGCGCCGATCGAGGACACCGTGACGAGCACGCCGAGAATGGCGCCGGAAATCACAGTGGCGGCGGTCAGCGCCCCGCCCTGCAGCTGGCGCGACGGGTGGGCGTTGATCCAGGCCAGCATGCGGCGGCGGAACAGCAGCGCGACCACCGTCAGCATGACCGAGCCGGCGATCGAATAGCGGATGACCTGGCCGATCTGGGCGTCGAGTGCGCCATAGTGGCGCAGCGCCAGCGTCGCGACCAGGGCGGCCGGCAGCGCACCCAGGCAGAGCCGGCGCACGATGGCCCAGTTGACCGTGTTGTTGAAGCGGTGGGTGATGGTGCCGGCGCTCTTGGTGATCGAGGCAAAGGCCAGGTCGGTGCCGACCGCGACGGTCGGCGACACGCCGAAGAGCAACGTGAGCAACGGCGTCATCAGCGACCCGCCGCCGACGCCCGTCATGCCTACCAGGAGACCGACTGCGAAGCCGGCCGTGATATATGTCATCAACATGCTGTACCCTCAAGTGAACCCAAGAGTAAGCCGGGTCAGCCGTTGGACAAACGACAGCTTCCTTATTTGCTTATGCGTGCAGTGGGGATGAGGGGCCGAGGGGGGTGCCGGCAGGCAAGGATCGATATGCGGTTTTTGTAGGGTGGGCTCTTGAGCCCACGCGGGATCACTGGTGGATGCCACGCGGCGTTGCAGGACGCCCACGTACGTGAACCTGCGGATGATGTTTCGATATGCCACCGCCGTACCGCGTGGGCTCGAGNNCTCGAGAGCCCACCCTACGCCCTTCGATGAGGTTTCGACCGATCAAAGGGCGCGGACGCCGGCGCCCATTGCGAGCGCCGGGCCTTGTCGCTTACTTGTTCGGCTGCGGCGTCAAACGCAGGTAAGGACGCGGCGCCGTATAGCCCTTCGGATACTTCGCCTTGATCTGTTCCGGATCCTGCACGGTCAGCGGGATGATCACGTCGTCGCCATCCTTCCAGTTGCCCGGGGTGGCCACGGTGTAGCCGTCGGTCAGCTGCAGGGCGTCGATGACGCGCAGCACTTCGTCGAAGTTGCGGCCGGTGCTCATCGGGTAGGTGATGGTCAGGCGGATCTTCTTGTTCGGGTCGATCACGAACAGCGAGCGCACGGTGGCGGTGGCCGACTGGTTCGGGTGGATCATGTCGTACAGCTCGGACACGGACTTGTCGGCGTCGGCGATGATCGGGAAGCCGACCACGGTCTGCTGGGTTTCCTCGATGTCCTTGATCCAGTTGCGGTGCTGCTCGGCCGGGTCGACCGACAGCGCGATCGCTTTCACGTTGCGCTTGTCGAATTCGGGTTTGAGCTTGGCGGTCAGGCCCAGTTCGGTGGTGCAGACCGGGGTGAAGTCGGCCGGGTGCGAGAACAGCACCACCCAGGAGTCGCCCGCCCACTCGTGAAAGCGGATGCGGCCGATGCTGGAATCCTGTTCGAAGTCAGGTGCGGTGTCGCCGAGGCGTAAGCTCATGGTTTTCTCCATAGTTGAGGACGAGAATGTACGGCGTCACCATGGCGCCGTACTGACAATTCAGCCATTGTGCGGCATTTTCAGCAAGCTTGCCGGGCTGTCACGCAAACCGGTTGTAGAGCACCGTGCCCCAGGTGATGGCGGCCAGCAGGACCGTCAGGCCGACGGCGGCGCTGCCGAAATCCTTGGCATTCTTCGACAGGGGATGGCGTTCGAGCGAGATGCGGTCGACCACGGCCTCGAAGGCGGAGTTGATCAGTTCGACGATCAGCACCAGCAGCAGCACGCCGATCAGGACCAGGCGCTGGAAGGCGGACACCGGCAGCACGAAGGCGAAGATTACGCCGAGCACGAAGACCAGCACTTCCTGGCGGAAGGCATGCTCGATGCGCCAGGCCGTCGCCAGGCCCTGGATCGAATAATTGGACGCATTGATGATGCGCCGGAACCCACCCTTACTCTTGAATTCGCTGACCGGATCTTCCATTTCATTTCCAACTAGACATAGGAAGTTGTCATTATGCCTGTTCCCCCGGCTGCCTGGGCTTCCGGGCATTAGACGCTGGACACTAGCGAATCCGTCGCCGCTTTTTCGCATTATGGTATAAAGTAGAGACGATACTGCACTGCACCAACCACATCATGAAAATCGAAACCCTTGAACCAGCCAAGACATCGATCCAGGTGATTGAACGCATGGTCGCGCTGCTCGATGCGCTGGCGAACTATCCAGACCCGGTCAGCTTGAAGGAACTCTCCAAGGTATCGGGCCTCCACCCTTCCACCGCACATCGCATCCTGAACGACATGGTCGTCACGCGCTTCGTCGACCGCGTCGAGCCGGGCACCTACCGCCTCGGCATGCGCCTGCTGGAACTGGGCAACGTGGTCAAGAGCCGCCTGTCCGTGCGTGAAGCGGCGCTCGACTTCATGCGCAACCTGCACAAGAAGACCCAGCAGACGGTGAACCTGTCGGTGCGCCAGGGCGACGAGATCGTCTACATCGACCGCGCGTTTTCCGAGCGCTCCGGCATGCAGGTGGTGCGTGCGATCGGCGGGCGCGGTCCGCTGCACCTCACCTCGACCGGCAAGCTCTTCCTGTCGGTGGACGAGCCGAAGGCGATCCGGGCCTATGCGACCCGTACCGGCCTTGCCGGCCACAACAAGAATTCGATTACCGATCTCGCCAAGCTCGAGCGCGAGCTGAGCCTGGTGCGGGCGCGCGGCTATGCGCGCGACAACGAGGAACTGGAGCTGGGGGTGCGCTGCATGGCCGCCGGCATCTACGACGACAGCGGCAAGCTGGTGGCCGGCCTGTCGATCTCGGCGCCGGCCGACCGGCTGCAGGAAGAATGGCTCGACGACCTGGTGCAGACCGCCGGGCAGATTTCGGCGACGCTGGGCTTCCGCCCCGCCTCGGCGGCGTGAACGCTTGAAAAAAAACCCTCATGGCTTGCCGTGAGGGTTTTTTTTCGGTCCTTCGTGTAATCAGCGCTTCTGGAGCACCGTCGCCGCCGACACGGTCGAGAACGTGGTGTGCGGCCCCTCGCTGGCGGCAGCCGGGGTGGCGGCGTGCACGGCCGGCACGATGCTGTCGGGCGTAAGCGCCTCGAGCCAGCGGCGCATGCGCCCGGCGTCGGCGGTACGCGACATCTTCCCTTTCGAATCCAGGAACACCATGATCACGTTGCGGCCCTGGATCATCGCCTGCATCACCAGGCAACGTCCCGCTTCGTTGATGAAACCGGTCTTCTGCAGGCCGATGTTCCAGTCGGGCAGCGCCACCAGGTAGTTCGTGTTCGAGTAGCGCATCGGGCGGCCGCTCGCCTCCACCACCCAGTTCGGGTCGGTCGAGTACTGGCGCAGCAGCGGCTTCTGGTGGGCAAAGGCGACCAGCTTGGCCAAATCGCGCGCGCTCGACACGTTCTGGCTCGACAGTCCGCTCGAATCAACGTAGCGGGTGTCGTTCATGCCCAGTTCCTTCGCCTTGGCGTTCATCGCGGCCACGAAGGCCTCGATGCCGCCCGGATAGTTGCGGCCCAGCGCGGAGGCGGCCCGGTTCTCGGAACTCATCAGCGCGATGTGCAGCAGGTTGCCGCGGGTCATGCGCGCGCCGACCGGCAGGCGCGAGCTGCTGTACTTCAGACGGTCGACGTCGGCATTCGTGATCGTCAGCATCTCGTTGAGATCCTGGCCGGCCTCGACAACCACCAGGCCGGTCATCAGCTTGGTGATCGAGGCGATCGGCAGCGCCACGTTGGCGTTCTTCTCGAACAGCACCTCGGAGCTGTTCTGGTCGAGCACCAGTGCGACGTTCGAACGCAGCGACAGCGGGTCGTCGGTCTTGTGCAGGCCGGCCAGGTCGCCGGCGGTGCGCATCGCGGCCACGGTCGGGGCGGCCTTGCGCACCACGTGGTAGGTCACGCGGCGCTTGCCGTTGACCTTGGTCACCCGGCGCACCATGCGCTCGCGGTTATCGTCGGCGATGGCCTGCGCCACCTCCTTGCGATTGGCGCGCTTGGGCTTCGCGGCCGCCTTCTTCCTGACCGGTTTTTTCTTGACGGCCTGGCGCTTCTGCTTGGCCGAGCTGGCCTGGCTACCCGCGCCGGCGCCGGCCGCGGAGACCGGCTCCGCCACCAGGAACAGCGATACCAGGATGGCCAACGCAAGCTTAATCATCTGCACTCCCTCTGCTTACGGAACTGATGAGCTATAACTCAAGTGTAGTCGTGTTGAACTCAAGTACAAGCGGATTTAACACTGTGGCGTTCATTTTGCCCCACCTCAACGGATTACGGCGCGCGACGAGGGTGACAAATTCTCCTTGGCGTTTAAATGTGTCCGTACCGCAACATGTCATTCCATAAAGTGTACAAAAGAAGCAATTGGTTCGCGCTCGGTCACGAGCGAGTTTTCGATCTTTGCCGGATCGGCCCAGCCCAGCGCCATGCCGCATACCACCGTTTCGTTGGCGGGCAATTGCAGTTGCTCGGCGATGATGCGGTGGTACTGGGTGAAGGCAGCTTGCGGGCAGGTGTCGAGCCCGCGTCCACGCGCCGCCACCATGATGTTCTGCAGGAACATGCCATAGTCGAGCCAGGAGCCCTGCTCCATGACCCGGTCGATCGTGAAGATCAGGCCGACCGGGGCGTCGAAGAAGCGGAAATTGCGCGCATGCTGGGCCGCCATGCCTTCCTTGTTATCGCGCGTCAAACCCAGCAGGCTATACAGATCCCAGCCCACCTTGCGCCGGCGATCGATGAAGGGCGAGACCCATTCGCGCGGATAGTAGGCGTATTCCTCGGTGTGCTGGCGCGACAGTTCCGGATCGAGGTGCACGGCCAGGATCGCGCTTGATAACGCCGTGCGCGCCTGCCCGGTCAGCACATAGACCTTCCACGGCTGGGTATTCGTGCCCGAGGGCGCGCGCGACGCCACTTCGAGGATTTTCTCGATGTCCTCGCGCGCAACCGGCTGGTCGAGGAAGGCGCGGATCGAGCGGCGCGAGGTGATCGCGGCATCGACCGCTTCTTGCTGCTGGCTTGAAATCATGAAGTCTCCTGTTTCTTGACGACGAATGCGACACCGACGACGGCCACCGCCATACCTGCCAGCCCGAGCGGGCCGAGGACCTCGCCGAACAGCAGCCAGGCCATGACGGCGGTCGTCGGCGGGGTGAGGTAGAGCAGGCTCGTCACCTCGGTGGCGGCGCTGCGGCTGATCAACCGGAACAGCAGGAAGATCGCGCCGATCGACAGCGCGAATACCGACCACAGCAAGGCGCCAAGGAAGTGGATATTCCACTCTACCTTTGACAACGACATATCCAACTGTTCCAGAACGATCGCCAGCGGCAGCAATGCCGCCACCGTGGCGCCGAACTGGATCACGGTGCCGGTACGCAGGTCGAACTGCGGGCAATAGCGCTTCTGGTACATGGTGCCGGCGGTGATCGAGATCAGCGCCAGCACACAATACAGGATGGGCGCGGCGGACAGGCCGGCCAGGTCGATCTTGGCCGCCACCACGAGGGCCACGCCGAGCAGGCCCAGCCCCAGCCCCAGCCACTGGCGCGGCAGCACCCGCTCGCCGATGAGCGGCGCGGCCACCGCCGTGAGGATGGGCTGCATGCCGACGATGAGGGCGGACAGGCCGGCCGGCATGCCGATCTTGATGGCGCTCCAGACGCCGCCGAGATACCCCGCCTGCAGCAGCAGGCCGGCGACGGCGACGTGTCCGACCCGCCCCGTTGGCCAGGGCGCGCGCCAGAGCAGCACGACGGGCACCAGCACCAGCAGCACGCCCATGCAGCGCAGGATGAGGAAGGTCAGCGGCGGCGCGTAAGGCAGGCCGTACTTGGCGGCGATGAAGCCGGTGCTCCACAACGCCACGAAGAACAGCGGCAGTGGGGAGAGCCAGCGGTGGGCGGGGCGCGAAGCGCCTGGGGTCGCGGTGGAATGGGCCATAGTGATTGAAAATGCGCCGCGGCCGGGCGATTGGCGTAAATGACAAGTCTAGCACGGGTGGCAACAACATTTTTCCGCCCTGAAAAACCAGCCCGTTCTGCTGGCAAAACCACCAATAAAGTTGTTTGGAAGTATTTCATCCGATGCAAGGAAACAACAAACCTTGCCAGTATGGTGCGACGCACCAAAAACGCTTGACCTGTCCGCCAAAGTGAGGAAAAATTCGCTCTGTTGCGGTGCACAATACCTCCGATGCACCGGCCAGCCTTCCCGCTTCACCGGTCCTAGCAGCATTCACTCAAGTAGCATTCACTCATATAACGTCTTGTTTGGAGAACCACATGTTTGCAATCCCAGAGCAGTTCTCGAATGCCACCAAAGCCAACCTCGAGTCGCAGTTCGCCCTGCTGTCCTCGCTGACCTCGAAGACCTTCGAAAGCATGGAAAAGCTGGTTGAGCTGAACATCAACACCGCCCGCGCCACGCTGTCGGACAATTCGACCGCCGCACGCCAACTGCTGTCGGCCAAGGATCCGCAGGAATTCTTCCAGCTGTCCGCTTCGCAAGCCCAGCCAACCGCCGAGAAAGCCCTGTCGTACAGCCGCCAGCTGGCCTCGATCGCCACCGGCACCGGCGCCGAATTCTCGAAGGCCGCCGAAAGCCAGATCGTCGAAGCCAACCGCAAGGTCATCGCCCTGGTCGACGAAGTGAGCAAGAACGCCCCGGCCGGCTCGGAAACCTTCGTTGCCGCCGTCAAGACCGCGATCAGCAACGCCAACGCCGGCTACGAGCAGTTCAGCAAGACCACCAAGCAGGCTGTCGAAGCCATCGAAAGCAACATGAACGCGGCCATGTCGCAGTTCTCGACCGTCGCCGCCAAGGCGCCGGCCGCCGCCGCCAACGCCGCTTCGGCTGCCGCAGCCTAAGCTTCGAGCTTAAGAGCGCCTAACAAAA
The DNA here is from genome assembly GCA_002354135.1 of Massilia sp. UBA2709. Classification (GTDB taxonomy): domain Bacteria; phylum Pseudomonadota; class Gammaproteobacteria; order Burkholderiales; family Burkholderiaceae_D; genus Telluria. The sequence continues at coordinate 19,141 of DEKZ01000108.1, forward strand.
CCTTCAGAGCAAGGCGCGGCGACGAAGACAGTACACATGTACGGCGAGGAGCTGCAACGCAGCTATGGAGGTTTTGTTAGGCGCTCTAAGTAAGAGTACAGAAAAAACGGGACTGGTCGACATCGTCGGCCAGTCCCGTTTTTTGTAGGGTGGGCGCCCCGTGCCCACGCTGGAAGCCTGCGTCGTGTTGGCGTTCANNTCACGCGTGGGCACGGGGCGCCCATCCTACGTCACGATACCGGTTACTCCCCGAGATACGCCGCCTGCACGCGCGGATCGTGCAGCATGTCAGCGGCTGGCCCGGTCATCGTGATCGCGCCCGACTCCATCACGTAGCCGCAGTGCGCGGCCTGCAGCGCCAGTTTCGCGTTCTGCTCGACCAGCAGGATGGTGATGCCCTGCTTCGATACCTCGCGGATCACCTCGAAGATCTTCTCGACCATGATCGGCGCCAGGCCCATCGACGGCTCGTCCAGCAGCAGCAGGGTCGGATGGCACATCAGGGCGCGCGCCATCGCCAGCATCTGCTGCTCGCCGCCGGACAGGGTGCCGGCCAGCTGGGTCGCGCGTTCCTTCAGGCGCGGGAAAACCGCGTACCACTTCTCGATATCGGCCTCGATGCCGGCCTTGTCATCACGCGTGTAGGCGCCCATCAAGAGGTTCTCGTGGATCGACATCCGGGTGAACACGCCGCGCCCTTCCGGCACCATGGCCAGCTTGCGCTGCACCAGCTGGAAGGACTGGCTGCCCTTCAAAGGCTCGCCGAGATAGGAAATCGATCCCTCGACCTTCGCGGTCGGCAGCGTGCCGGTGATGGCTTTCAGGGTCGTGGTCTTGCCGGCGCCGTTGGCGCCGATCAGGGTGACCAGCTCGCCCCTGTTCACTTCCAGGTCGATGCCCTTGACGGCCTTGATGCCGCCATAGGCCACCTGCAAACCCTGGACCTTCAGAATGTTGTCGCTCATCAGTGAGCACCTCCCAGGTAGGCCGCGATCACTGCCGGATCCTTCTGGATCTCGGCCGGCGGCCCTTCGGCGATGCGCTTGCCGTATTCGAGCACGGTGATGCGGTCGCACAGGCCCATCATCAGTTTCACGTCGTGCTCGATCAGGAGCACGGTCTTGCCCTGCGCCTTGATCCGGACCAGCAGCTCGCGCAGCGCCAGCTTCTCGGTGGCGTTCATGCCGGCCGCCGGCTCGTCCAGGGCCAGCAGTTGCGGCTCGGTCGCCAGCGCGCGGGCGATTTCCAGGCGGCGCTGGTCGCCGTAGGACAGGTATTTCGCGGTGCGGTTGGCAAACTGGCCGATGCCCACGAAATCCAGCAGTTCCTGTGCGTTCGCGCGGATCGCCGCCTCCTCCTCGCGCGCCGCCTTGTGGCGGAAGATGGCGCCGAACACGCCCTGCCTGGTGCGCACGTGGCGCCCGACCATGACGTTTTCCAGCGCGCTCATCTCGCCGAACAGGCGGATGTTCTGGAAGGTGCGCGCAATGCCGGCCCTGGCCACCGCATGCGGGGCCGACGGCGAATACGGCTTGCCGGCCAGTTCGAACGTCCCACTATCCGGCTGGTACAGCCCGGTGATCACGTTGAAGAAGGTGGTCTTGCCGGCGCCGTTCGGGCCGATCAGGCCGACAATCTGGCCGCGCTCGATGCGGATGGCGACGTCGGTCAGGGCCTGCAGGCCGCCAAAACGCTTGTTGACGCCTGAAATATTCAGCAGGATGTCGCTCATGCCTTGGCCTCCTCTTCGTCTTCGCGCGCCAGGGCTGCATTCGGGCGCTCTTCCTTGTTCGGCGAAGGCCACAGGCCGGCCGGACGCACCAGCATGATGCCCACCAGCGCCAGGCCGTAGAGCAGCTGGCGCAGCACCTCGGCCTCGACGATCTTCTCCCCGAACAGCGCAATCTGCGCCGGTTCGACCACGTGGCGCAGGATTTCCGGCAAGGCGGCGAGCAGCACGCCGCCCAGCACCACGCCCGGGATATGGCCGATCCCGCCCAGCACCACCATCGCCAGCACGGCGATCGACTCGGTCAGTGCGAACGATTCCGGGGACACGAAGCCCTGGAAGGCGGCGAACATGGCGCCGGCCACGCCGCCGAACGAGGCGCCCATCGAGAAGGCCAGCAGCTTGACGTTGCGGGTATTGATGCCCATCGCCTTGGCCGCGATCTCGTCTTCGCGGATCGCCACCCACGCGCGGCCCAGGCGCGAATGCTGCAGGCGGCTGGTAATAAAAATGGTGGCGATGCACAGGCCCAGGAACAGGAAGTAGTAAGCGTTCACTGAGGGGATGCCGTAGCCGCCGATGTAGACCGTCGACTGCGACCCGGCCTCGCCCGCCAGCGAGACGCCGAAGATGCGAATCGGGTCGATCATGTTGATGCCCTGCGGGCCGTTGGTGATGTTGATCGGCTCGATCAGGTTGTTCATGAAAATGCGGATGATCTCGCCGAAGCCCAGGGTCACGATGGCGAGGTAGTCGCCGCGCAGCTTCAGGGTCGGCGCCCCCAGCAGCGCGCCGAACAGGGCCGCGACCAGGGCCGCGAGCGGCACGATGGCCCACACCGACAGGTGGATGCCTTCCTGCTGGATTTCCGGTCCGAGCACCGCCACCAGCCAGTCGCCCAGGGCCGGGTAGTTGTAGACCACCGACTCGAGCAGGGCCGCGAACTGGGGCGAGGCGAACAGGCCGGTGAGGTAGGCGCCGACGGCGAAGAAGGCGATGTAGCCGAGGTCGAGCAGGCCGGCGAAGCCGACCACGATGTTCAGGCCCAGCGCCAGCATGATGTAGAGCAGCGCCAGGTCGATGATGCGGACCCAGGAATTGCCGTACTGCGAAGCGAAGAACGGAAAGGCCAGCATCACCGCCAGCAACAGGAGCATGTTGAGGCGGGCCTGGCGCGGGTGGTGCTGGAGGTCGAAGGTGATCAGCGACATGGCCCCTCCCTACGCGCGGTCGGCGACGCGCTCGCCCATGATGCCGGACGGGCGCACGGTCAGCACCAGGATCAGCACCACGAAGGCGAAGATGTCCTGGTAGTGGCTGCCGAGGAAGCCGCCGGTGGCTTCGCCGATGTAGCCGGCGCCCAGCGCTTCGATGATACCCAGCAGCAGGCCGCCGATCATCGCGCCATAGATATTGCCGATCCCGCCCAGCACGGCGGCGCAGAAGGCCTTCAGGCCCGGCAGCACGCCCATGGTGAAGGTGACCGACGCATAGTTCGCGCCCCACATCACGCCGGCCACGGCCGCCAGCGCGGCGCCGATAGCGAAGGTGGCGACGATCACGCGGTTCGAATCCACGCCCATCAGGCCGGCCACGCGCGGGTTCTCGGCCACGGCGCGCATTGCCCGTCCCATCTTGGTGCGCTCGACCAGCAGGACCAGCGCCACCATGGCGAGCGCGGCCAGGGCCAGCAGCAGCACCTGGGTTTGCGAAATCATGGCGCCGCCGATCATGATCGGCTCGGACGAGAGCAGTTGCGGGAAAGGCAGCGGGCTGCGGCCCCAGAACGGCATGGCCATGACGAAGGTTTGCAGCAGGATCGACACGCCGATCGCGGTGATCAGGGGCGCCAGGCGGGGCGCGTTGCGCAGGCGGCGGTAGGCGATGCGTTCGATCAGCACATTCACCAGCATGGTGACGGGAATCGCGCCCAGGATGGCAATCCCCAGCTGCAGGTAGCCCGGCAGGCCGGGGAAGTGCGCGTCGAGCAGCTGCAGGATCGACAGGCCGACCATGGCCCCGATCATCAGGACGTCGCCGTGGGCAAAGTTAATGAGGTTGAGCACCCCGTAGACCATCGTGTACCCGAGCGCGACCAGTGCGTACATGCTGCCTAGCACCAGCCCGTTGAGTATCTGCTGGACAAAAGTCTCCATCGTTTCCGCTGCCTCTTTCTTTCGATAACAAAAACGGCACTTCGAGGTTCCCGAAGTGCCGTTGCCTGGCTGACCACTTGTTGACCGCGGCGCAAACCGTCTCCCCTCAGGAAGAACAGTTGCCAAGACAAAAATTCCGAGCGTCGCCATCATAGCGAGCTTTTTGAAAAACGAACAACGGAAAAATGCTTGCGGCGTTTGTTTGTGATCGAAAGAGCAGAGAGAGCAGAAAGAACAGCAAGGCTTACGCGACGTCGGCGCGCACGCCGTCCAGGCCTTTCGGCAACGGGAAGGTCACGTTCTCTTCCACGCCTTCGAGCGCGCGCACGCTGGCGGCGCCCAGCGCCTTCAGGCGGTCGATCACGGCCTGCACCAGCACCTCGGGCGCCGAGGCGCCGGCGGTAACGCCGATGCGTTTCTTGCCTGCGATCCAGCTTGGGTCGATCTTGCCGGCGTCGTCGACCATGTAGGCCGGGGTGCCCATCTTCTCGGCCACTTCGCGCAGGCGGTTCGAGTTCGAGCTGTTCGGGCTGCCGACCACGACCACGACCTCCACCTGGGGCGCCATGAATTTCACGGCTTCCTGGCGGTTGGTGGTGGCGTAGCAGATGTCGCCCTTCTTCGGCTCGATGATGTTCGGGAAGCGCTTTTTCAGCGCGGCGATGATGTCCAGGGTGTCGTCGACCGAGAGCGTGGTCTGCGAGACGTAGGCGAGCAGCTCCGGGTTGGCGACCTGCAGCTTCTCGACATCCTCGACGGTCTCGACCAGGTGCATGCCCTCCTCCGCCTGGCCCATCGTGCCTTCGACTTCCGGGTGGCCCTGGTGGCCGATCATGACGATCTCGGCGCCCTGCTTGCGCATCTTCGACACTTCCACGTGCACCTTGGTGACCAGCGGGCAGGTGGCATCGAAGATCTTCAGGCCGCGCGCCTCGGCTTCGGCGCGCACGGCTTTCGAGACGCCGTGGGCCGAGAACACCAGCGTGTTGCCGGCCGGGACGTCGTCGAGCTCCTCGATGAAGATCGCGCCCTTGTTGCGCAGGTCGGCCACGACATAGGCGTTGTGGACGATCTCATGGCGCACGTAGATCGGCGCGCCGAACTGGCTCAAGGCGCGCTCGACGATTTCGATGGCGCGGTCGACGCCGGCGCAAAAGCCGCGCGGCTGGGCAAGCAGAATCTCGTTTTCCATAGCGTGTTCCTTTTACAGGACCGAAATCAGTTTCACTTCGAATTGCAGGGCCTGGCCGGCCAGCGGATGGTTGAAGTCGAACAGCGCGCTGTTCTCGCGCATTTCCAGCAGCACGCCGGCGAAGCGGCCACCCTTGGGCGCGTTGAATTCAATCAATTCGCCCACCTTGTAGTCGGCGTCCGGCACCGAATTTTCTTCCAGCGTGGCCTTCGACACCGGCTGGATCAGCTCGGGATTGCGGTCGCCGAAGGCTTCCTGCGCGCTCAGCTCGAAAGTTTCGTGCGCGCCTTCCGGCAGGCCGAGCAGGCGCTGCTCGAGGAAGGGCGCCAGCTGGCCCTGGCCCAGCAGCAAAGTGGCCGGGGTGCCGTTGAAAGTGGTGATCAGATCGGCACCGCCGGCAATGGCGAGCCGGTAATGCAGGGTCAGGTAGGACGATTCGTTGACGACGGCGGGAGAGGCGTTGGACATGTTCGTTTCGAGTAGCAGGCAGGCCTGTTGCAGGCAAACCGCTATTGTAAGCCACCACCGCCCTTCCCGCCTCCGGCCGCCGCTTTTTTCGGCAGCAGCGAGGCTGCCGGAAATCGTTTCGGGCTTGAGTGTCGTGTCGACGCATCGGCATGATGGTCAGCAAACATCTGCATTTCCATGCGCTGGCGCCGGGGCGCCTGGTGCGTCGGCTGCTATTGTCAGACCCATTTCCATGCAGCAATCATCTCAACAAGGAGGAAGAATCATGAAACCTGACGAATCGGATCTGGTCTATGCAGGCTTCTGGCAGCGCTTCGGCGCCTCGTTTCTCGACGCCTTGCTGACTTACCTGATCATCGTAGTGCTGCTGGTCGCCGTGTATGGCGTCGCCGACCTCGGCGATCCGGAAGCCTACGCGGGGCCTGCCGGCTTGGCGATCTCGTATCTGCTGCCGCCCTTCCTGATCATGATGTTCTGGGTGAAGAAATCGGCAACACCCGGCAAGATGGCGATTGCCGCCACGATTGTCGATGCGAAAACAGGCGGCAAGCCCAGCACGAAACAATTCGTCATCCGCTACCTCGGCTACGGATTGTCGACCTTGCCCTGTTTCCTGGGCTACCTCTGGGTGGTGTTTGATTCACGCAAACAGGCCTGGCACGACAAACTGGCGGACACGGTAGTCGTCCGACGCAAGGCGGGTTTATCGGACGAGGTTCGGTTCGAGCAACTGCCGCGAGAGCCGGGCGCCTGACACGATAGCGGCGCCGCAAGGCGTCCATCGCTGTCTTGCGTCCTGCCCCGATCAGGTGCTACCGTTGCCGCGCGGCCGTCCGGCCGCCTTTCCTGGAGCGCGCGGTGGACGACGAAACGCAATACAAATACGTGGGGTTCTGGGCGCGCGTCGGCGCTGCGCTGATCGATACGCTGCTGATGTTCTTCCTGACGCTGCCGCTGCTCCTCATGCTGTACGGCCCGGGATACTGGGACAGCGCAAGCCTGTTCGAGGGACCGGCGGACATCCTGATTTCGTACGTGCTGCCGGCAATCGCCGTGATCGCCTTCTGGGTGGCGCGCGGCGCAACGCCGGGCAAGATGGTGATGTCGGCCCAGGTCGTCGATGCCCGCACCGGCAACAAACCCACCCTGGGCCAGTCGATCGGCCGTTATCTCGGCTACTACGTCTCGACGATTCCGCTCGGCCTGGGCTTGCTGTGGGTCGCGATCGATCCGAAAAAGCAGGGTTGGCACGACAAGCTGGCGGGCACTGTCGTGATCCGTCGCAAGCAGGCGCCGGCGCAGCCAGTGCATTTCGTACGCCAGCCCTGATCGCTCCCTGCGCGGCGGCGCAGCTTGCACACATGCGCGCCAGATCAGAACCGTCTTTCCTTGTCTGCCCATAATGCGTGGCGGCGAACCGGCCGCAACCGGTCGCTCTTCCCTCTACGACAAGGAGCATCATGGGTATCAACGACTGGCCGGAACAGGACCGGCCGCGGGAACGGCTGGCGCGCGAAGGCGCGGCCGCATTGTCGAACGCCGAGCTGCTGGCCATTTTCCTGCGCGTGGGCGTGCGCGGACGCAGCGCGGTCGAACTCGGCGGCCACATGCTCGCGCATTTCGGTTCGCTGCAGCGCCTGCTGCACGCCACGCCACAGGAGTTTTCCGAAGTGCACGGCCTGGGCATGGCCAAGTATGCGCAACTGCAGGCCGTCATGGAATTGTCGCGCCGGGCGATCTCGGAACAGTTCTTCCGACAGGCCTTGTGTTCGCCCGACGTGGTAAAGAACTACCTGCGCGCCAAGTTCGGCCTGCAGGCCTACGAGTCGTTCGTGGTGCTGTTCGTCGACGTCAAGAACCGTTTGATCGATGCACAGGAAATGTTTCGCGGCACGTTGACGCATACCAGCGTCTACCCGCGCGAAGTGGTGAAGGCGGCGCTGCGGCGCAATGCCTCGGGCGTCATGCTCGCCCACAACCACCCTTCCGGCGAGTGCGCCCCCAGTGAAGCCGACCTCAGCCTGACGCGGGCGCTGGCCCAGGCGCTGGCCCTGGTCGACGTGCGCGTGCTCGACCATTTTGTGGTGGCAGGGACACAGGTGCACTCCTTCGCCGAGCATGGCCAGCTCTGACAAAACCTGCAGTTAACTGCGAGAAAACAAGAAGCTAGCCGCGATTTTACAATTGTTAAATTCGAGCCTAGATGCAAGACACAATTGTTTTTCGCAAGTGATTGATTCCGCGATGGTTTTCACGCTATACTCTCGTTTTTCCAATCCTGGATATTCTTAAGGAGTGCACTATGGCACGTGTCTGCCAAGTTACCGGCAAGGGAGTGATGGTTGGCAACAACGTCTCCCACGCTAACAACAAAACCAAGCGTCGTTTCCTGCCGAACCTGCAGAACCGCCGCATCTTCGTGGAATCGGAAAACCGCTGGGTCTCCCTGCGTCTGTCCAACGCCGGTCTGCGCGTGATCGACAAGCTCGGCATCGACGCCGTCCTGGCCGACATGCGTGCCCGTGGCGAAAAAGTTTAATTAGGGAGCTATCATGGCAAAAACTGGCCGCGACAAAATCAAGCTGGAATCGACCGCAGGTACCGGTCACTTCTACACCACCACCAAGAACAAGCGCACGATGCCGGCGAAGATGGAAATCACCAAATTCGACCCGAAGGCACGTAAGCACGTGATCTACAAGGAAACCAAGATCAAGTAATCGATCTGGTGCAGTAGACAAAAAGCCGCCCACGCAAGTGCGCGGCTTTTTTGTTTGTGCGCTCTGGCAGCGCTGCCGGCCAGGAAAGCCGGAGTCCCCCCTGCAGGGCGCAAAAAAAGAGCGGGCATTGCCCGCTCTCCTTCATTGTTGCCGATCGCTTTGCGATTATGCCTTGTTGGCGCGCTTGCGGGCGATCATGCCGGCGCCCAGCATGGCGATGCCGAACAGGGCCAGCGAACCCGGCTCCGGCACTTCAGCCAGCTTGAACTGGCCGTTGTTCGAGACGAAGAAGTAGTTCGGCGCGTTCTTGTAGGTGCCGCCCGAGCAGCCCGGACCCGTGAAGCCGGCGAACTCGCAAGCCACTTCGTTGACCAGGCGCGAGGTCGGCTCGCCAACGGTGTTGGCGTTGGTGAAAGCGAAGGACAGGATGGCTTCCTTCGACAGATCCTTGCCGTTACCGCGGAAGAAGTAACCTTCCTTCAGGCTGCCTGCGTTTGCCTGCGCGATCACGCTGACCTGGCCGTTGTTCACCGGGCTGCCGCTTGCATCGACCAGGCCGCCGCCACCGGCGAGCACGTTGAATTCGGCGATCAGGTTACCCAGGTCGGCGCCGTAGGTGCCTGCGGTGCTGCCGTACTGGCCATTGGTCGGGTTCTGGTACATGCGGATGGTGCCGCCGGTGAACTTGAAGGCGCCGCTGAAATTGCCCTTGCCGTAGGCTTCGAAGACCGCGGTGATATTGCCGCCTGCGTAGTTGATCGGGAACAGCGCGCCATTGCTGTCGGCCTGCGAGATGTTGAACACAGCGTGCTCGACGAACGAGAACGAGTTCTTGCCGCTCGGGGTCAGCTGGATGAAAGCGTTGCCGTTGATGTCCAGGTACTCATTGATTTCCTGGCCATTGGTGAAACCGCCGCCGTTCGGGTTGAACACCCAATCGTTCAGGACCACGTTTGCCTGGGCGGCATTGAACGAGAGGGCCAGGGCTGCAGCGCAAGTCAGCTTCTTCAGGAATGTCATGTTTAGCTCTTTATGGTGGAAATTGGTTTTTAACGACATGAGCTAATTAGCAATTCTTGTGCCAGAACAACCTTTACTATTGGAATCAATTACTTAGAGGAATTGCAATGATTCGATTAGCAACAACTGTAAGAAAACTCGACAGTATCGGATCCTTGCACAGCGCGATGCGCGATGCGCGCTGCCACCGGCCACCACACTCGCCCAGGCTGCACCGGCAGCACAAATAAAAACGGCTCCCTCGCGGGAGCCGTTGTCATGCCATCAAGCGCGACTTATGCGTAGCTACGCAGGCGCAGCGAGAACTCCTGCAGCGACTTGATGCCCGAGGCCTCGGCGCGTGCGCACCAGTCCTGGAGCTGTTGCAGCAGCTGGTCGCGGGTCGAATGCGAACGCTCCCAGATCGCGCCCAGTTCCACGCGCATCTGGTGCATCGTTTCCAGCGCCTTGCTGTGCTTGAACAGCTCGATCAGCTGCGCCTTCTGCGACAGCTCCAGCTTGCCCGGCTCGCGCTGCAGCAGCTTGCGCGAGGTTTTCAGGAAGCGTGCTTCCAGCTCGGCCTTGTGCTTCAGGTGCTCGAGTTCCTCGCGGAACGCGGCCTTGACCGACTTGGCGTACTTCGCCATCACGTCGTAGCGGTTGGCGATCACCGACTGCAGGGTTTCCAGGTCGGCGACAGCCTTGTCCTTGGCCAGCTTGGGCTTCGGCGCCACCTTCTTCACCTTTGCCAGGCCCAGCATTTCCAGGGCGCGGATATAAGCCCAACCGAGGTCGATTTCATACCACTTGCTCGACAGCTTGGCCGAGGTCGCGTAGGTGTGGTGGTTGTTGTGCAGCTCTTCGCCGCCGATGAGGATGCCCCACGGGAAGATGTTGGTCGCCGCATCGTTGCAATCGTAGTTGCGATAACCCCACCAGTGGCCCAGGCCATTAATGATGCCGGCTGCGGTGATCGGGATCCACATCATCTGGACGGCCCAAATGCTGACGCCGATGACGCCGAACAGCACGAAGTTAATCACCAGCAGCGCCGACACGCCGGCCGCGCTGTACGGGGTATAGACGTGGCGCTCGATCCAGTCGTCCGGGGTGCCGTGGCCGTATTTCTCGAGCGTTTCCTTGTTCTTGCTCTCGGCGCGATACAGTTCGGCGCCTTCCAGCAGCACTTTCTTGATGCCGCGGGTTTGCGGGCTGTGCGGATCTTCCTCGGTGTCGCACTTGGCGTGGTGCTTGCGGTGGATCGCCGCCCATTCCTTGGTCACCTGGCCGGTGGTCAGCCACAGCCAGAAGCGGAAGAAGTGGCTCGGGATCGCATGCAGTTCCAGTGCGCGGTGGGCCTGGTGGCGGTGCAGGTAGATGGTGACAGCCGCAATGGTGATGTGGGTCACCACCAGCGTGTACACCACGGCCTCCCAGGCGCTCAGGCCGACGAGGCCGGTGGACATAAATTCCAACACGGAATGCAGGATATTGCTAAAGGTCATTACTGCTCCAAAGTGAAAACATTCTGTCTTGCGCCGTTCTTTCTATGGAACAGTCGCCGGTGGCGGCGCGCACGCGCCGACCGATCAACCCTGCATTCTACGCACTTCTAATGACGCACGGCACGAGCAGCGCAGATAAATGCGCTTCGATTTGAACTGGGCGGCAGGAAGATGCGAAATATGCACTAAGCCTGGGGAAGCTGCGCCGGCAGACCCAGTCGGATCGCGCCGGAATGCACCAGCGCATAGATATTCTTGTTGACGTTCGAGATCACGCTGCCGCTGCCCTTCTCCGGATCGATGATCGAGAAACCGAGCTCCAGCTCATAGCCGTGCGGGCCGAAGGCGTTCAGCTGGACCGAGGGCGCGGGATCGGCGATCACGCGGTCGACCTCGTCGGCCTGGCGCGCCAGCAGGGTCATCACTTCGTTCAGGTCGCTGTCGTAGGCGACCGTGACCTTCGTGCTCAGGCGAACGGCCTTGTTGGTTGTCGCCTGGTTCAGGACGACACCCGTGATCAGCATTTCGTTCGGCAGCAGGGTTTGCGTGCCGTCAGGCGCCTGCAGCACCGTGGTGCGCGTGTTGATGCGCGCTACGCGGCCCGAATACTTGTCTACCGTGATCGGGTCGCCGATCGACAAACTGCGCTCGAGCAGGATGAGGAAGCCGGACACATAGTTGCTGGCGATGCGCTGCATGCCGAGACCGAGACCGACGCCGAGGGCGCCGCCGAATACCGACAGCACGGTGAGGTCGAGGCCGACCAGCCCCAGGCTGACCAGCACCGACACCAGGATCAGGACCGCACGCCCCAGCCGCGCCAGCACCACGCGCACCGAGGTGTGCATGCCCTCGAGGCGCATCAGGCGCTCTTCCAGCGCGGCGCCGGCCCACAGGGCCAGCATCATCAGGACGACGACCGACACCACCGCCTGCAGGATCGCCAGCAGGGACGCTCTTTTTGCGCCGAGCGGCACCTGGTGCGTCTCGAGGAAGTGAATAATGTCGGGCCACTGCCCGGTAAGATAGAGCGCCACGCCTACCCACACGACCAGGGCCAGCACCTTCTCGAAGGTCTGCAAGGCGGTGCCGAGCTGGCCATGGCGCGCAAACACCCGCCGCAGCAGGTAGAACACCATGCGGATCCAGGCCATCGACGCGAACAGCGGCAGGGCTACGCGCAGCAGGTGCACGTTCTGGTACCGGGCCAGGATCACCATGGCCAGCCAGACGCCGCCGGTGATCAGGAGCGGCGCCAGCACCCGGCCGAAACCCTCGACGCCGATGCGGCGGATCGCGCCAGCATTCGTGTCCTCGTGCAGCCAGCTGCGCCGGATAATGCGCGCGAGCAGCATGCCGACGGCGACCGCGATGACGATCGCCAGCGCCTGCCACAGAATGCGAGGATTACTGATGTCCTCGAGCAGGTCCTGCAGCAGGTCGGTCAGCGGCATGTTGCGCACGTTTTACCTTACTCCGCCTCGGCCTCGGCGGCCTTCGGCGCCTTCGCGGGCATCGCTTTACGCTCCAGCACGGCCGCGAAGAAGCCGTCGGTCTGGTGCTTGTGCGGCAGCAGCTTGAGGTACTTGTCCATCTCGAGGTCGATCTTCTGCTCGGCCAGGACCTTGTTCATCGGCACCAGCTCGAAGTCCGGGTGCGAGGCCAGGAACTGCTCGACGATGAAGTCGTTCTCTTCGTTCAGCAGCGAGCAGGTGGCGTACACCAGGCGGCCGCCGCTCTTCAAGAGGCGCGCGGCGCCGTCCAGGATCGAAGCCTGCTTTTCCTGCATCTCGGCCACGGCGCCTTCCGGCTGGCGCCATTTCACGTCCGGATTGCGGCGCAGCGTGCCCAGGCCCGAGCATGGCGCGTCGACCAGCACGCGGTCGATCTTGCCGGCCAGGCGCTTGATCTTGGCGTCGCGCTCGTGCGCGATCAGGACCGGATGCACGTTCGACAGGCCGCTGCGCGCCAGGCGCGGCTTCAGCTTCGACAAACGCTTTTCCGAGACGTCGAAGGCATACAGGCGGCCAGTGTTGCGCATGGTTGCGCCCAGGGCGAGAGTCTTGCCGCCGGCGCCGGCGCAGAAGTCGACCACCATCTCGCCGCGGCGCGCGGCCAGGATCTGGGCCAGCACCTGGCTGCCCTCGTCCTGCACCTCGATCGCGCCTTCCTTGAACAGCGGCAGGCCCTGCAGGTTCGGTTTTTTCTTCACGCGCAGGCCCAGCGGCGAATACGGGGTCGGCTCGGCGATGATCGGCGCTTCGGCCAGCTTGGCGATCACCTCGTCGCGGTTGGCCTTGATGGCGTTCACGCGCAGGTCCAGCGGCGCCGGCGTGTTCAGCACGGCGGCCAGGTCCTGGGCTTCCTGCTCGCCGAACTGGGCGACCAGCTTGTCGTACAGCCACTGAGGCATGTTGGCGCGCGCCAGCGGCGGCAGCAGGCTGCGGTCGATCTCCTTGATGCGGGTGAGGAAGGCCGTTTCGTCTTCCGTCAGGCCGCCCAGGGCGTCGATGCCGACGGTTTCCGACAGGCCCAGCAGGGCCAGGCGGCGCATCGACGGGGTGCCGCCGGTGCCGCCGAAGTCGGTGAAGAAGGTCTTGTTGCGCAGGACGGCGTAGACCGCTTCGGCGATCACGCCGCGTTCGCGCGGACCGAGGCGCTGGTGGTCCTTGAAGTAGCGCGACAGGGTGACGTCGGCCGGGGCCGTAAAGCGCAAGATCTCGCGCAGCACTTCTTCAGTGCTGCCGAGAATTGCTGGTGGCAATCTCATGAAATTCCTTGATTAGATACTGTATTGGATCAGGCGAACTGCGCGATGCGCACGTCGCCTTGTTCGATGCTTAACCTGTCCTCGACGAACAGGCGCACCGCATAGGGATAGAGTTTGTGTTCCTCGGCCAGCACGCGCGCGGCCAGGGTTTCCTCGGTGTCGCCGGGCAGCACAGCAACGCGCGCCTGGGCGACCATGGGGCCGTGGTCCAGCTCGGCGGTGACGAAGTGCACCGTCGCGCCGTGTTCGGGCACGCCCGCTTCCAGTGCCTTCTTGTGCGTGTCCAGGCCCGGGAAGGCCGGCAGCAGCGAAGGGTGGATGTTCAGCATGCGCCCCGCGTAATGCTCGACGAAGGGCGCAGTCAGGATGCGCATGAATCCTGCCAGCACGACCAGGTCGGGCGAAAAACGGTCGATCTCGCGCTGCAAGGCAGCGTCGAAGCTGGCGCGGTCGGGATATTCCTTGCTCGGCACCACAGCAGTCGGGATCCCGTGCGCCTCGGCGAAGGCCAGCCCTTTCGCGTCAGGCTTGTTGCTGATCACCGCCGCCACGCGCGCCGGCCAGCCCTCGGCCTGCGCCGCACGCACGACCGCTTCCATGTTGCTGCCGCGGCCGGAAATGAGGATCACGATGTTTTTCATAGCGCGCATTGTACCGTATGGCCAACGCCCAACTGTGGTATGGCAACGCCAGGATGGGCTGCCACGATCGCTTTTCTACTCGAAGGAATAGAATACCCGGAAGGGTACGCGCTTGTCGGCCCAAAATTCCGCCGCATCGCGGAACACGTCGAGCAGGGTTTCGCGCGCTTCCTTGTCGAATTTCTGGGTGTTCGGCAGTTGTTCCAGCACGACGAGGAAACCCGGCTGGGGTCCCGCCTGGAACACGGTCTCGGTCAGGCAGGTGCGCAGGGCGTCGAAGTTCTTGCTGCAGGGCTTGGTGAAGTAAAAGTTTTCGCCGATGCGGGCGCACACCTGTTGCTTGGTCAACGCGTTGGCGCAATGCGCGTACAGGAAATGGTGGCCCATGTGCGCCGCTTCTTCCTGCAGTTCCGGCACCCGATAGGCCCGAATGGACTGCACAAGATTGGACGGCACTCTCATCAACAAACTCATTTTTCCCTCAAGTCGACCTGGTGGTGTGGTTCGAATCGCCGGGGCCCGCTCACCATGCGCGCCCGGGCGGCAACGCTGCTCTCCTAAATCGTTTCCACGCGCCAATAAACCCTAATTTGTGTAAGGGTAACGTTTTGTAGTTACCGAAGCAACCCGAATGTGACTTTACAGCCCAAATCTGAAAAAATTCGCCGCTTTTTCACTGGAATCCGCACTTTTTGACGTGTTTTGCCATTCTGGCCGTCCTCTCCCGGTCTGCGCGCCGCTGTTACATTTTGTTGCCACGTAGATCGATTTGATGAGCCAGACCGGATTAACATACAAGCGTGGATGAAAAAATCCCGTCCCACCAACAGCACCGAACGAACGAGGTTCACCATGAACATGAAAACCACACTGTTGATTTCCGCCCTGGGCCTGTCGGCGCTGCCGCTGGCCCAGGCTGCCGAATTCGAAGACTTCGGACGCGTGGTGCGCGTACAGCCCCGCGTCGAGCAGATCCGCCAGCCACGCCAGGAATGCCGCACCGAATACGTGCAGGTGCCGGTGCAGCAGCAGCGCGGCAGCGGCGGCTCGGTGGTCGGCGGCATCGCCGGCGCCCTGCTGGGCAGCCAGGTCGGCAGCGGCAACGGTAAAGTGGCAGCGGCCGCCGCCGGCGCCATCGCCGGCGCCATGGTCGGCGACCGCGTCGAGAACAACGGCCGCAACTACGACCAGGGCGTCCAGGAACAGGCCGTGCGCCAGTGCCGCACCATCGACTCCTACGAGTCGCGCACCACCGGCTACGACGTGACCTACGAATACCGCGGCCAGACCCAGACCGCCTTCATGAGCCGCGACCCCGGCAACCGCGTCCGCCTGCGCGTGTCGGTCCAACCCGACGACCAGTATTAAAAAAATCAAGCTAGTCGAAACGCATCAGGGCCTTGAGAAACCGTAGCGAGCGGAAGGATGGTTGGCCGAGAAGCGCAGCTGTACTTAACGTACAGCGAGCTATCGCCTTGGCGGCGCAGGCCGACCAGTCGACGCGCAGTAGGTTTATCAAGGCCCCACCACTTGTCATCGGGGCGGGGGACGCCCCCTCCTTCTCCGCCCCGACCTCATTCCCGTTGCGCTTGCGCAGCGGGAACCCCTCCCCCGATAATAGGACGATTCAACAGGTCGCCCTATGCTCATCAAACGTAAATCCATCGAACAAGCCGAATCCTCGCGCCGCCCCGCGCGCAAACCGAAATTCGCGCCGGTGACGCTGTCCGAACAGGACGGCGTGCGCTATCTCCACTTCGGCACCGAATGGGTGCAGGGCGCCATGCGCATCCGTAAACCCGACTGGCCGGAACTCGAATACGCCCAGCAGATGATGGCCTGGATGCTGTTCATCGAAGCGCCGCGCCGCATCGCCCAGCTCGGCCTGGGCGCGGCCACGCTGACCAAGTATTGCTACCGCCAGTTTCCGGAAGCGCAGGTCACCGCCGTGGAACTGAATCCCTCGGTGATCGCCCTCTGCAATTCCATGTTCAAGCTGCCGTCCGAGGACGAGCGCCTGAACGTGCTCGAGATGGACGCGATGGATTTCGTGGAAGATCCGGAAAATCACGGCGCCTTCGACGTGCTGCAGTGCGACCTGTACGACGCCACGGCCAAGGGTCCGGTGCTCGACACGCCCGAGTTCTACCGCGCATGCAACGATTGCCTGGCGCCGCACGGCATCATGACGGTCAACCTGTTCGGTGACCATCCGAGCTTCAACAAGAATCTGAAGGCGATGAAATTCGCGTTCGACCACGTGATCTGCCTGCCCGAGGTCCACGACGGCAATGTGGTCGCGCTGTGCTTCAAGACCCGGCCCCAGCTCGACAGCGCCGCGCTGGCCGCCCGTGCGGCGCAGATCGTGGCCGCCACCAAGCTGCCCGCCAAGTCCTGGGTAAAAGGTATCGCAGCGGGTACCGAGGCTGCGCGCTGACCAGCGCTTTTTGATGAGGGAATCATGACCGCCAACGCACCGCAGACGACTTCCCTCCCCCGGACGCCCCAGCGGCCGCGGCGCCTCGACCTGCAGGCGATCTTTTCCTGGCTGCTGGCCGACGGCATCGTCGAGAAGGACAAGGTCAAGGCCCATTTCGCCCAGGCCCAGGGCATCCTGAAGAACGCCGCCGGCTCGATGCATCCGCTGACCGCCGTGGCGCAGTGCAAGCTGCTCTCGAACCAGCCCCCGCACCGCCTGCTTACGCTCGACGTGCTGTCCGAGTGGTGCGCGGCCAAGGTCGGCCTGCCCTTCATCCGCATCGACCCCCTCAAGATCGACTTCACCCGCGTGGCGGACGTGATGTCGGCCAGCTACGCGGCGCGCTTCAACATCCTGCCGGTCGACATCAGCGCCACCACGCTCACGGTGGCCACCGCCGACCCCTTTGCGACGGAATGGGAAAGCGAGATCGCCAAGGTCTCGCGCCGCCGCGTCGAACTCGTGCTGGCCAATCCGCTCGACATCGCCCAGTACATCTCGCAGTTCTTCAGCCTGGCGAAATCGATCCGCGACGCCAGCAAGACCAATGCGCAGGACGTCGCGATGCGCAACAACTTCGAGCAACTGGTCGAGCTGGGCAAGGCGAACAAGCAGTTCGACGCCAACGACCAGCACATCGTCAACATCGTCGACTGGCTGTGGAGCTACGCCTTCGAACAGCGCGCCTCCGACATCCACCTCGAACCGAAGCGCGAATTCGCCGTCATCCGCTTTCGCATCGACGGGGTGCTGCACCAGGTCTACCAGGTGCCCGCCGCGGTCATGCTGGCGATGACGGCGCGCATCAAGCTGCTGGGGCGCATGGACGTGATCGAAAAGCGCCGCCCGCAGGATGGCCGCATCAAGACCCGCACGAATACCGGCCAGGAAGTCGAGTTGCGCCTGTCGACCATGCCGACCGCCTTCGGCGAAAAGCTGGTGATGCGTATCTTCGACCCCGAAGTGGTGGTCAAGACCCTGCCCGAGCTGGGCTTTCCGGCGGAGGATGCACGGCGCTGGGATGCGCTCACCAGCCGCCCACACGGCATCATCCTGGTGACCGGACCGACCGGCTCGGGCAAGACCACCACGCTCTACACGACCCTGAAGGCGCTGGCGACCAACGAGGTCAACGTCTGCACCGTGGAAGACCCGATCGAGATGGTCGAGGCTTCCTTCAACCAGATGCAGGTACAACCCGGCATCGACCTGTCGTTTGCCGACGGCGTGCGCGCCCTGATGCGCCAGGACCCGGACATCATCATGGTCGGCGAGATCCGCGATCTTGCCACCGCCGAGATGGCGATCCAGGCCGCCCTGACCGGCCACCTAGTGCTCTCGACCCTGCACACCAACGACGCGCCGTCGGCCATCATGCGCCTGCTGGAGCTGGGCGTGCCCGACTACCTGCTCGAAGCGACGCTGATCGGCGTGATGGCCCAGCGCCTGGTGCGCACCCTCTGCCCGGACTGCAAGGCGCCCGACGGCGAACTGAGCGACGACGTCTGGCAAAGCATCGGTGGTGCCCGGAACCTTCCCAAGCCGGCGACGGTCTATCGTCCGATCGGTTGCCCCGAGTGCCGCCAGACGGGCTACCGCGGGCGCACCGGCCTGTACGAGTTGCTCACCGTGTCGGAAGAATTTACTCGGCTGATCGGCGCCTCGGCCGATTTGCAGGCGCTGCGCCAGCAAAGCGTAGCGGATGGCATGAAGCCGCTGCGCATTGCCGGCGCGATGAAGATTGCGGAGGGCGTGACGACGGCGGAAGAAGTGCTGAAAGTGACCTCGGCGCTGTCGCCTGCAACTTGATGAACGTTACCTCTAGCGCAAACGAAAATCGCCGGCTATAATATTGCCTCTTTCGGGTCGTTAGCTCAGCTGGTAGAGCAGCGGACTTTTAATCCGTTGGTCGCAGGTTCGAATCCCGCACGGCCTACCACGAATTTGGTTGTAGCAATGAAGGCATCATGAGGAATCATGATGCCTTTTTTGTTTTGGCATCAATCCCTAACGCACTACGTTAGTTATTCCTGAGCCTTCGAGCACTCGAACCAGCGTAGATAATGCGTAGTGCTCCTATTGGGCTGAGCCGCCCACTTCGCTGCCGGACACATGCGTAACGTTGCTCTATCTTTACCTGCACCATCGATATCATCGTTATTTCCGAGCCATCGAACAAAATTGCGACTAACTCGCCTTTCCATAGTCTTGATACAGTTTCGGGACGCCACTTGGCACTTCACGGTTCGCGCAGCAATATTCTTGCAAACTTTACCTGCCATACTTCCTCTCCCACTCCTCAATTATTCGTTTACCTCGAACGGTCTGCAGTTCATCCCTACTCCCCTTGCTAAGTTTAATCTCGACCTTGTTGTCGTTGTAAATATGCAGGGCCAACCACGTGATGTTTTTGGGTATAACTTGCACCCATAAAGTTGGCGCCATTCATGCCCACATCGTAGATGGGACGATCAAGATAGCTAAACAATGAAATATTGAGAGATACTTTTATAGACCTTGCTTCGCAAGCCATAGCAATTAAAGGAAAATAACCGAAGAGTTGCAAATATTCCCTTCACGAAATCGGCTTAATCATATTGACTAGCCCCACTCGTCCATCTCTGCCACTCAGTTAAGAAACGACTCAAGCACGTCACGAAATATCAGTTGACATGTTTCCCCTTGAGTCAAAAGGTCGGCAATATAACGATCCTCAAAAATTGCTCCTTACACATCAATTCTACGCAAACATAATCCACCAGATCTCGCATCGTGATGAGCTTAATATCAAGACCTCTGAGCGGGGCGGCGATATCGCGTCGACGACGAAAATTGTTAATGAGGCCAAGGTGACTCAACGAGAAGCAATACAACAAATGGTCGAGGTACGCCAGCCTCGACTAGATCGTCGCGGATTGACATAAGCTCTTATCCAAGCAAGCTTTCGTCATCGCCGCCGTAAATTTTTCGAAACCGTAAATATCCTGCTCCAGCAAGCCAGAAAATGCGGGATTCCCAAGGCTCTCGCCCTCTGGTAACCATGCGTGGAATCTTACCCGTCTTTGCATACTCATCCGCCGCGACCCGCTCTTCGGGAGTCAATAAATCGGAAACAGCTCTGTTATCTCCCATTCCACGCAAGTTGGCTTGTCTTAGCTGGCGCCTTGCAGCCCAACCCGTAAGTTGCTCATGCGCTAATTTTTCGCTATCTGGGTGGCCGGGAATCAACTTGAACCACGCGCGTGAATCATGGACAAAGTTATCGAAGAAATCGATGACGGCGTGATTTGTTATCGGCGTAATGTCCCACCACGTGGCTATTTCCTCCCACTCTGCCTCGTGATCGTTTCCAAATCCAGCCTGTTGCTTCGATGGTGAAAAATCGCGTCCCTTTCCTCTCTTCCAGGAAAGAAACTTAGCCATTTCTTCCTCGAACTCTTGTGCCGCGCTAAAGAGGTCGTTCTTGTCAAAATTTGAAGCTCGGAGAAAACTGGCGCTATTTTGGATTGCGTGCTTGCCGGTAATACGACGATAGACACGCCACTGCATTTGTTTGCGTGCTTGCTCACGCATAATGAGATGAATAGGCCCTTGTTTTTGATTGCAGGTTTCAATGTAAGCGTTAAAAGCCGCGATGGTTTCCGCTTTGAGTGCAAATCTTTTCTGTGCTATCGTGCTTGCGAGCTCTAGCTTTAAAGGCACTCCGTTCATACGAGCCGCTTTGTACATCATTAACAGCGGAATGCGTGCAAGCATATCGTCGCCGTTTGGGTCGGTGCCTCGACCCTGTTCGGTTGGACAGTAGCCACACCCCACATCCGAATGAACGCCGGGAACAACGATTTCCTGACAGCCCTCTGGAACGGAACCGCGGACAGAGATCGAGTCTACCGGAAAGCTGCGTCGTAACTCGTGCGCAGCGACCAGATGGAGACATTTAATGCCGGGCTGGATGCGCAGGCTGTCTTCGCTATCGGCCCAAGCGCCATGTCCTTTAAAACCGCCGAGCGTATTGCCCAATCCGACTGAGGCAACCGTGTCGTATATCCCGAGGAAGTCAAATTCAACTTCGAAACCGCCAAGCGTTCTGGCCCCGGCTTTTCCGCATAGCTGCGCGTCCAACTCACACAGCGACAACATCCAGTTCGTAAACGCCCGGGCCTGCGTTGCGCCGCGTGAAAAACCAAACACGGAAACGTAGATCGTTTTCACGACAGCAGGATCAATCTTCGCGGGCCGTCCGGTTCGCTTATCGATCCAATGTTTCGAAACAGCCCCGTGCAGTTTGCGCAAAACCTTCTCGAAGCATTTCCGCGCTGCGCCATCGATTCCTGCCTTGCTCTCCCCCTCTCTCGGGCCTGCACTAAACGTTGGTAGCTTCCCGACCATCATCGAACGGGCGCGCTTATTCAGGTAGACGTCTTTGAGGATACCGTCGATTTCGGATTGCAAGACCAATGGCGCTCTGAAGAAGTACCGATGAACATTATTGATGGCTTGTATCAGCCCCCAAATGATCCTGTGCTCCCCCCGTCTGCCGGCTGCGGCGCCAGTAACGTCATCCAAGCCCTCGCCGCTATCGCCGACCTCTTTAAAAGGTGAGGAGACGCCTGGTACATATACCTTAAAAAAATGTTCGTACCTCGCTGGATTGTGCTTCCAGTCGGTCTCCGCCGGCAGAACGCCTGGAACGCTTTTCCCCGGATAGCAATCGTACAGTCGTGCGACATTTGAGTGATTGTTCGAGACGTTTGCCTTTACGTAGTTGTTCTTAGTGCCATCGAAGAAAAATCCGAAAAACAAGTTGGTCTTGCATGATACACCGGGCACACCTACTGGCGCTTGCTCCCGCACCTCGAAGTTCTTGAGAATATCTTTAGCCCCCCGCTTGCCAAAGAACGCATCCCTATCTATTGCGTTTGAAAATTCCAGTCCGAGTTGAGGTGAAAGAACAGTGCTCATGGTCGCTGCTCCATCAGGTCTTGCAGCCGCGCTCTGCTTCTTTTCAATCCCTCGTCGTATTCAAGCTGCAGAGCCGCTATATATGCGGGGTCATCTGGACCGGAAAATCCTTTCAGCGACTTTCGATCATATTCTAATGCGTGTTCCCATGCTTCTTCGGCTTCTTTTTTCGGGTTGTTTGCAAGGTCAGCCTGAAGAGACAAGTACAATTTCACCCCACTTTCCTCATATTTTTTATGAATCTCCCAACGTTCTCGTCGATATTCCAGCGACGGTTCCGGCCAGCCTTTCACCTTCCCCGGCCACTTTGGATGATTCGGCTGAAAGTTGCTTGATACGACGCTGACCTTTCCGTCAGTCTCACGAAGTACCCAAATCTCGCCTGGCTTTCCATCGACGTATACAGGTACCTCGACGATATGCTCCTCCTTTATCTCCGGGAGAGTGCCGTCTGGGCGTTCTTTCAGCCAATGTGACGTCCGAACCTGAAGTGTGATTCCCGGCCGCCATACTTTGGGCAGGGTCACGCAGCAGGTCATGCCGCCTGCTCCGAAAGGGTCGATCAGTTCGCCGCCACTACCACTATCCGGATTAGCGGGATCCGACACGACGTAAGTAAACGTTTCGCCGCTGTAATTGACGCCATGTAGGTTCACGTCCACTGTCGACTTTTCACATGCAGACAGAAGAAAAACGATAGCCAGACAAGTCAGCACCAGTGCCGAAAGCCGATTCCCGATCGTTTGGTCCATCTTCATCCTCTTCATCAGGACTCCTTTTGCCAGCTCTGCAACAGGGATGCTGCCGCGTGATCATCATGGAGCTTGTCCTGCTTCCAGAACCACTCGCACCATTGAAGAACATCGTCGTCGTCGAGCCTTCCCACGCGTGCGGCACGCAGAGCGGTGGCCAACAAGGCATAGCTTCGCGATGGACGCCTAAAAACATCGTGTCCACGGTCGCGCAGCAGCACCAAGCGTTCGTCAACCCCGCTATCGTCGACGAGGGTGGCGAACTGCTGCTCATCAAGGATTGACTCGGCAATACTCTCTCCATCTTTTCCATTAAGCGGAAGGTCACTCCAATGCCCGTCTCGACCTATGTAAGACCATCTCTGCATCGGTCCAGCTAAAGCTGCACGCTGCTGCGGAGTCATCGTTGCGAAAATTGCTGGCAGGCGCCGCGTATCGGGAAACCTCAGATTGAAGCGCAGACCGTCTGCCTCAACGATGCACCAGGCAGCCAATCTGGTTGATAGATGGCCGAGCGACTCCGGGGTTTCGATTGCGCTCAGCATCGGCCAGCGGCTACAACGCTGCAAAAGTGTTCTGAACTGCCTGCGATCCGGGCGGTAGGGCGTCAGAAACGGTGACACATCAATCGCGAATTCGCTGCTACCCGGTAACGAAGCAAACAAAATCTCTTTCTGATCGGCTTCTATTAACTTATGTAAGCCCGCGATAAATGCACCGTCAACAAGGAGGAAGAGTTGGCATGATCGGTCGAGCGTACGCGCGCGTTGATCCAGCTCTTCAGTCCAACCCTCACAAAACGCATCGATAAGCATGTCATTCCACCATCGTGAACGCAGCACCAGCCTCCAGTGACTTCTTGAGGCATTCAATACACACGCTGCCCGGTAGTGCTGGCAGCTCATACGTCAACTTCTCCGGACTAAGCAAGCTCTTCTTCCCCGCCCTCACCACAATCTTCCCCGGACACTGCACCGTAATATTCCCACCCTCAATCGTGATATTCGCCCCACCCGCAGTCGACAAACTGATCTTCTTCGCCGCCGCCCAATCGATATGCGCATTCGCAGACATCACATTCAGCTCATCCCGCGCCTGCACCTTCAGCTCATCGCCCTGCGCCTGCACATCGATGTCATCCTTCGCCGCGATCAGCTGCAGGCCGAGACCACCTTCGCCCGCTTTCACCGCGCCACCCAGCACCCCGATCGCCTGCCCGGTATGCACCCGCATCTGCCCGCCGGTAACGAATTGGGTATCCAGCCCGCTCATCAGTGTCACCGTCTCGCCATTCGCCAGTTGCAGGCTCTGAGTGGCATTTGCACCGAAACCGTCCTTGGCCGCGATCGCGATCACGGGGTCAACCAGATGCGGCACCTTGCCCTCTCCCGCCGCACCATTGCGTGCACCGGCGTCAGCCAGCGCCGCATCGAGCGCATCCTTGCCGACCATGCCCGACAAGGACGTGAGCACGGCCTTCAGCGGCGCCGATTGTTCATCGAGCGCACTCCCATTCGCCTTGGTAGCGCCCACGTGCGCCGCCAACGCTGCCGTCTGATGCGTCACGGCTGCAGAACTGAAGGTCTCCGCCATCTTCGTTGCCTGTCGCAACATGGCAATGCCCGCAGCGTTCTCGCCTGCGGGATCGCGCGAAGCCGCTGCGTGGTTGACCTGGTAGCTCGACACCAGCAGCCCCGCTCCCGCCCGCACGGCGCCATAGGCATCGGTACGCAGTTCGGCGCCAAGACCGCGGAAACTGCCGCGGTAGTTGTCGGCGGTGTGGATCAGATGTCCAAGATTCAGCTCGCTCGAAGCGCAGGTGCTGCGAAGCTGGACGCGCCCCTGGCCGTCGGTGTCGTCGAACAGCAATTGGTTATAGCCGTTGCCGCCGAATTCCTTGCTGCGTATGCCCCATTGCGCGGCTGCGTTGCGGTGGCCGGCGCTGTCGATCGAGGCGCCGTGCCAGACCGGGCTGTTGCCGCCGGCGAGATTCCCTTGCGCCGACGGACCATGGTCGTGCGCCGTCCTGAAACAATCCACATCGCCGGAGGCATGCCGCTGCCCTCCGGGCGTCGGAGCGATGCCGCCCTCGCGCTGCCCGTTGTACAGCGCGCCCACGATGATCGGCCGGTCGATGTCGTTTTCCAGGAACTGCACCAGTACTTCCTGGCCGACGCGCGGCAGGAACTGGCTGCCCATGCCGCCGCCCGCCGCGCGCTGGGCCACGCGCACCCAGCAGCTCGCCTCGCCGCTGTCCTGCCAGTGGAGGCGGATGCGCACCCGTCCCAGGCGGTCGCAATAGAGCTCGTCGGCGCCGCTCGGCTGGTCGCCGCCATCGGCGCCGATGACGATGGCGCTCTGGGCGCCACGCGCGGTCGGCTTCGGATGGTCGGGC
>DEKZ01000108.1:44149-47249 GCA_002354135.1 Massilia sp. UBA2709
CAGCTCGGCCAGGGCATGCCGGGCTGGCGCCGGCATGTTGTTCACGCCCACGCTCAGCACGCGGGTAAGAACGAAGGCCGGGCTGTCGCCGAGCTGGCGCAGGGGCGCGTCGCGCACCGCCAGCCGGGTTCCCGCGCGCAGCGTGCGCACGGTCGAGCGGCCCTGCCACAACTGGGCGCGCGCCTCTTTCATCTGCATCTGCAGGTCGGCGTAGCGGCGGGCCTGTGCGCGGGTGGCATAGGCGTACTGTCCGGGCACGTCGAAGGCCTCGAGCGGCGGCAGATTGGGGGCATCGGCCAGGCGTGAGGGCGAGCTGGCGGCGACGACCTGCCTGGCCTTGTAGTCGTAGCTCAGCACCGTGGTCAACGCGGCCTGCAGCCGCCGCCTTGCCGTCAAGGCCTGCAGCGTATCGTCCTGCTCGACCGAGCGGGCGCCGTGAAAGCGGATGCCGCCGCAGGCCGCGCTGCTGCTGTCCTCCGGCGCCGCGCAGGCCTGGCTGCTGTCCGCGAACAGCACCAGCCCGGGTCCATCCGCATCCTGCTCGAAGCGCCAGCACAGGCCCTCCTCGGCAAGGAGGCGCGAGACGAAATCGAGATCGGTCTCGCGGTATTGGCAGCAGTAGCTGCGCGGCAGCGCGCCATGCATGAAAAGCCCGGCTTCCTCGCTCCAGCGCCAGCGCGCCAGCGGCAGGTAGGGCGCGAAGACGGCATCGACGATGTCGATCACGCGCTTGTCCTGCCATACGCGGCTGTTGCGCACCTGGCTCAGGCGCCAGAGCCAGGGCACGATCCGGATCCGGTAACGCGCCAGTCCGCCGTCGCTGCCCAGCATGGCCACCTCGCTGATCTCGCCGGCGAAGCGCTCGCGCCTGCCGTCGGCCAGGCAGACTTCCAGCGCGGCGGGCTCGCCCAGCAGCGCGTCGAGCTCGACATGGGCGCTGGTCGAGAGGACGATGACGTCGCGCGCGCCGATCTCCTGCAGGGAATCACTGGCGGCAAAAGCCTCGACCAGCAGGCTTCCCTGGACCGGCCCGCCGCGCCCTTCATCGATCACGAGTTCATACAGCCGGCTTGCGCTTGAGAACTCCGCCAGGGCAGCGGTAAGCTGCTGTGACAAGCTGATGCTCATGACCTGATGCGCTCCTCAGTGAATGAATAGTGCCGAAAGGCATCTGCCATGATGCCGCGCGGCGAGATACGTATCTTGCGCATCGTCATCATTGCGCCAGCTCATTCAAGTTCGGCGCGCACGACCGATCCGCCTGAGGCAAGCAACACCCGGCCAAGGCCCTCCTTCCGGGCGCGGTTTCGGTCGCGATGATGCTAAAGTGTTCACAAATGTGAACAAAAGGTCCATCGTGAAAGCGCTCCACAAACTCAGCACCGTCGGCTATATCTCCGCTGCCCTGCTTTTCTTCATCTGCGGCTTCGCGCTCATCGTGCTGGCCGGGATCGAGATCTGGACCGCCCTCCAGCCCGGCGAGGAAAAGATCCAGGAACGCTTCCAGCTGATCCTCGAATGCGTCGGCTTGCTGACCATCGCCGTCGCGGCGCTCGAACTCGGGCAAACCGTGCTCGAAGAGGAAGTCCAGCGCACGGTCCACACCAGCGCGCCGACCCGCGTGCGGCGCTTCCTGTCGCGCTTCCTGATCGTGGTCGTGGTGTCGCTCGCGGTCGAATGCCTGATCGGCGTGTTCCAGTTCCTGCATACCAAGCCCGAGCTGCTGCCGCATGTCGCCTCGATCGGGGTTGCCGCGGCCGTCCTGCTGTCAGCCTGGGGCGTATTCGTTCGCCTCAACGTCGACGCCGAGAAGCTCGAGCCGCAGGCGATGCACGAGGCCCAGGAAGAGGACAAGGAAGTCGAGACCTGAGCTGTTCCGGCTATCTGGAAGCGCGCGTAAAGCGCAGCGGCACCAGGCGCCGCATCGGCGCGCCGAAAGCTTCCCGGAAGCGCGCGCTGTGCAGGCAGATGCCACCGGCCAGCCCCACCAGGCAGCCGAGCACCGTGTCGATGAAGCGTGCGCCGATCAGGGCGCCCGCAGAGCCATGGCCGAGCACGGCGGCCTCGGCCAGCAGGATGGTGAGCGGCGTGATGAACACGGCCGCCAGCGCATAGTGGCGCACGATGGTCGATTCGATGATGAAGGTGAGCGTCATCATCAGGAGCGCGATGCTCCAGTATTCCAGCGGGAGCAATAACAGTCCCCAGGCCAGCAGCAGGCCGATCGCGGTGCCGATCGTACGTTGCAGCTGCCGGCTCCACACCGCACGCAGCGAAGCGCCCTGGATCACCGCCAGGCAGCTGACCGGCACCCAGTAGGGCTTGTCCAGCTGCAGCAACTGGGCCAGGGCGAGCGCCAGCCCGACGAAGACGCCGATGACCACCGAATCGAAGACCACGAAATCGAAGGTGGCCGCGGGCAGCGGCGCGATCGGCATCGGCGCGCGCCGGTGCAGCATGTATAAACTGTAGAAGAAGGCGATCAGGCAGCCCAGCAAGGCGCCCAGGAAGATCAGGCCTACCCGCAGCGGCAGCTCGGCCAGCGGCGCCGGCGAATAGGCGCCGATCGAGGCGGCCATCACGAAGAACAGGCTGCCCGGCGGCACCACCCGGTAGAAGCGGCAGATCATCGTCACCAGGATGCTGGTGAAGACCAGGGCCGGCATCGTCAGGGCCGGAACGAAATGGCTCATCACCCCGAGCGCGTAGCAGGCCGTCAGGCCGAAGGCGGCCGCCATCATGACCACCATGCGATGCGACATCGGCGTATTCGGCAGGTAGATGAAGACCAGGCCGCCCAGCGACGACACCAGCCCGTAATCCATGCGCCCGATCCAGGCGCCGACCAGGAGCGGCAGGCCGGACGCCAGCGCGGCGGCGAAGGGCATCTGCCAGACGCGGTCGCTGGCCTGGATGGTGGTGAGTCCGCGCAGCTCGTCCTCCAGCAGCGTGCGCAGCCTGGCTCGTCGGGGCGGTCTCGTCATGATGTGGTCATTGTGGCACGTCTGGCGCGAGCGGGACGCACGGCCTCTGCCAGCGAAAACGCGGGATGTTGGACGGTTGTGCAGGAAACACTTGGAATATCGCCAGAGTCCGGCTA
>DEKZ01000108.1:47305-47551 GCA_002354135.1 Massilia sp. UBA2709
GCACGGCCTACCAAAGATTCAACAACAACGCCAACCTTCGGGTTGGCGTTGTTGTTTCCACTTCCGGTTTCGCTTCCGGCAGCCTTATGCCCCAGACCATCCTTGCCCCCGTCCACCACGAGCTGCTCATCAAGAAGAGCCGCTTCATCGCCTGCGTGCAGCCGATGGCCGACCGTGCCGGCGCCCAGCAGGTGGTGGCCGGCCTGCGCGCCCAGCACCCGGGCGCCGCCCACGTCTGCTGGGCCC
>DEKZ01000243.1 GCA_002354135.1 Massilia sp. UBA2709
CCAGGGCATGGGCGGCGGCAACGACATGGGCATGGACGACGGCGGCTACGACGCCCCGCAGCGTCCGGCACCGCGCCAGGCCCCCCCGGCGCCGCCGGCCCGTCCGCAGCCGCAGCGTCCGGCACCGAACTTCTCGGACATGGACGACGACATTCCGTTCTGATCCGGTTTTTCAGCAGCCTGATTCACGAAAGCCCTGCAAGCATTGCTTGCGGGGCTTTTTGTTTTATGAGTCTGGCGAGTTGATTCCCTGTTCAAACTGCTCGAGTAACTGCGCAGCCTTGTCAGGGCTGGCCAGGCGATCGGGAAGCATGTGAATGATCAAGCGTGCGCGCTTCGCCGCGTCATCGAGCACATCAAGGATGGCCCGGCATGAGGACTCTTCCAGTATCAATCGGGCGTCATGGCCGAGCAGTCTGGCTCCCGCCAAGCCAGGGTCGAACCCGCATCCTTCCAATAATAGAAAACGCTTCGCCGTATAGACGGTCGCCATTCCCGGCATCTGCATAACAGCTCAATAAGAAAAATAAATCCTTGGCATCCTTATTGTTGTCCAGGCCGCGGTCGTTCCATGCGAGCAGCTTCAGCACAGCTAGTCCGGGGATGGAAATCACTGGTACGACGAGCTTGTTTCCTACTTCTACCTGCAATGCCGACTTCAAGGCCTCGGCATAGCCTGTCACATTCATGACCACGTCCATGTCGGGCGGCCAAGCAATTTCTTTCGACTTGTGTTCGACGCCTCCGAAAGGAATCAAATCCAGGGGATAAGCATTGTTGAATTCCCGCGGCTTATAGCGCAGAAGATGCTGGCGGCCATCTGCGGATTCGAAGTCACCGGTATCAAGAAGTTTTCTCTTGAGCGCATCGAAGGAAGGCCAGTCTGCTAATGCAACCGCAAAATCGACGTCATGCGTTGCACGCTGGACATCCAGCCCGAAGACATGGGTCATCAGGACGTCACGCGCGGTGGCACCGACAAGAAAATAGCTGAAGCCAAGATCCGTCGCGACAGCTTGCAAGGTAGTGAGAATGGCCAAATGTTCGGGTTAAGCGGACGCTCTGCTTTAACGATGTAGGTCATCCATGATCTCCGCTGCGATTTGTTTCGCCACCGTTAGATTGCGCGCATCATGTGTTCCGAGCAGGTCCGCATAAATCAAGGGCAGCGGCACGGTCGGAGACGGAGTGGCGAAGCGATCCATGTTCCAGAATGCCTGGATGACTTCGATCGGGCCGGCAGGATCCGCCTTCAGCTTGAAATCGCTGACCAGGTCTCGCAGCACGCGCGGCTCACCGATGTCGATATACACAGTACAGCTTCCGGGCGTCAGATGACCGGTATGAATTGCTGCTGCTGGTTCGCCACCCCAGGCCGAGACGCCGTCTTCCGGAAACCAGCGACGACTGAACTCTGCCGGACTCGATCCACTGAACCGGTAGGTTTTGAGTTTTGGCTTCAATCGGCTTAGATAGCCTGTCGCCCATTCGCCCAACAGCAAATCAGGTGCAGCGATGACGCGTTTCCCGCCTGGCAGTGTCGCAATGAAGCCCCTTGTTTCCAGTGTGTCAAACACCTTGCTGATAGCACCGGTGGATACCATGACGGCAGGCGCGATTTCACGGTAAGGCGCATTCAGCATGGATGGGTCAGCCAAAAACGCAAACATCATCCTGAGCGCAGCCGGCGTAATGGTTGCCTGTTCCAGGGTATTGCGGCTCAGGTCATGAGGGCGGCGACCGCTGATGTATACATACAGGCCGGCACCGTTATCCAGATAGGCATTCCCGGCGGTATCGAGAAACTGCAGTCCCAACTCGCGGCACGCGGCTGCCAGTTCGTGGCTCAGGAACGAAGTGACAAGCAAGCCTTCCGGCTTGGCCAGGCCTCGGGCTTTCAGGTCCAGCAGGGCGGAACGCCGGTCTATTTTCTGTTTTACTTCGCAGACATACCGAAGTTTTTGCCCTGCTACCTCAAGAAGCACATCGGCATCCCATCGATGCTTTTTCTTGGGCAGGATTCTTCCATGCAAATCGATGCTTGCTTCCAACTCGGCGATCGCACGACCGATGAGATCAGCCTCTTCCATCGTAGGTGAAAGTACGGAAATTTCGTTCATAATTGCTCGCTTTTCACGTAACGTGAACAGACGCGAAGTATGAACAAAAACGGCTTCTTGTTCAAAAAATATATTTGTTCACGTCCCGTGAAAGCAGTTCAGAAATGAACGAGCCGGATGCTTGCCCCGGCTCGGCGCATAGTTCCTCATGCAACATTCTCAATGTTCTCCTGGCGCTGGGCTGCTGGGCGCCTCGTTCTCGTCGATCGTGTACACCCCGCCGGCCGTCGCCCCGGTTTCTCCCTTGCGCGCCCGCAGGTCGCGGTACACGGCCGCACGCATGATCAGCATCGACACCACGGGCGCCGTCATCAGGAGGAAGAGGGAAATGATGACCTCGTGGATCACGAGGCGCGACTGTCCGACCGTGAAGAACACCATCGACGCGATCAACAGCGAGCCGGCGCCCAGGGTAATGGTGATCGCCGGCCCGTGCATGCGCTGGTAGAAGGTGCGCAGGCGCAGCAGGCCCATGGCGCCGATCAGGACGATGCTGGCGCCGAGTATCAGCAGCAGCGACACGGCCAGCGCCGCCCAGCCGGGCAAATCCTCGACGCCGCTCATTCGATGATCTCCCCGCGCATCAGGAACTTCGCCATGGCGATCGTCGACACGAAGCCGACCAGCGCGATCAGGACCGCCACCTCGAAATAGACTTGCGTGCCGAAGCGGATGCCCAGCACCAGGGCCAGCAGCATGCCGGTCATCCACAGGGTGTCGAGCGCGAGCACGCGGTCATGGGCCGAAGGGCCGCGCAGCAGGCGCAGGGCGCAGAACACCATCGCCACCAGCACGCACACCAGCGCATAGCCGACGGATAACTCAAGCAGGGTCGCCACGGGCCGCCTCCGTTTCAAAAATCTCGATCAAGGGTTGTTCATAGCGCGTCTTGATGGTCTCGATCCACCACGCTTCGTCGTGCAGGTCGAACACGTGCAGGGAGAGCTCGTAGCGCTCGGGCAGGATCTCGACCCAGACCGTGCCGGGGGTCATGTTGATCAGGCAGGACAGCATCGCCAGCCCGTAGGGATCGGTGATCGTCAACGGGATGCGGATGAACTGCGCATTGACCTGCCTGTAGTCGGCGAACAGGATGATGCGCGACACGTTGAAGCAGGAGCGCACGATCTCGACGCCGGCCATGCCCATCAGGCGGATGAAGGTCAGCGGCGCGCGCAGGCGCGGGTAGCCGAGCGGCTGCAGGTTGCGCACCAGCAGCGGCACCACGATCCCCAGCAGGGCGCCGAGCAGGATGTTGGCGACGTCGGCGGTCTGGTTCAGCAGCAGCCACAGCACGCACAGGATCAGCGACACCCAGGGGTAAGGAAGCCAGCGTGTCATGGCGCCTCCTTGCCCGTGCCCGGGGCCGCGCCTGGTGCCGTGCCGGGACCGGGCACGGCCGGTTCGGTCAGCACCCGGCCGATATAGTTGGCCGGGCGGTGGATGTCGGCGCTGGCGCGGCCCAGGAAGTCGAACAGCGGGCGCGCCTGCACCGTCATCGCGAGCGACAGCAGCAGCAGGGCCGTGACCGGCGCCACTTCCGACAGGTGCAGGCGCGGCGGCGGCGCCACGGGCGCGGCCCAGAAGGTGCGCACGCCGAAGCGCAGCATCGAAATGGCCGCGATCAGGCCGGAAGCGATGATCAGCGCCATCAGCGTCCAGCCGGCGGCGTGGATCGCGCCGCTCTCGGGATTGAGCAGCGCATGGAACATGCCGAACTTGGCGACAAAGCCGGACAGCGGCGGCAGGCCGGCGATCATCAGGGCGC
The DNA here is from genome assembly GCA_002354135.1 of Massilia sp. UBA2709. Classification (GTDB taxonomy): domain Bacteria; phylum Pseudomonadota; class Gammaproteobacteria; order Burkholderiales; family Burkholderiaceae_D; genus Telluria. The sequence goes on from DEKZ01000243.1 coordinate 3,889, forward strand.
AGGCGGCAAAGGCCACCGACAGGAAGGCCATCGCCGCCGGTACGCCTTTTCCGCGCGGTTCGCCGGGCGTGTCGTCGGCATCCGCTTCGTCCACGGCCCAGGCTTCCATGGTCAGCGCCAGCACCGCCGCTGCCGGGGTGCGGATGCGGTCGATCAGTTCGATCAGCAGCAGGAAGGCGGCCACGGCCAGGGTCGAGCCGACCAGGTAGTACAGGCCCGCCGTGACCAGCGAGGCCTGGCCGTAGCCGATCACCGCCAGCAGGGTGCCCGAGGACACGATGGCGCTGTAGCCGGCCATGCGCCCGGCGGTGTCGGTCGAGAGCATGCCGGCCGCGCCGAACACGATGGTGGCCATGCCGCCCCACATCAGGGCGTCGAAGCCGAAGCCGGCGTTGGACCCTTCGGAGAACAGCAGCAGCCACAGGCGCAGGATGACGTAGGCGCCGACCTTGGTCATCAGGACCAGCATGGCGGCCACCGGCGGCGAGGCGGCCGCATAGGTGGTCGGCAGCCAGAAGCCCAGCGGCCACATCGCGGCCTTGACCAGGAAGGCCAGCACCAGCACCGTCACGCCCTGCTGCAGCAGGCCGCTGCCCTCCTGGGGCATGGCGCCGATGCGCGCAGCGAGATCGGCCATGTTCAGGGTGCCGGTGGTGGCGTAGATCAGCGCGGTGCCGAGCAGGAACAGCAGGGCGGCGGCCAGGTTCACGGCGATGTACTGCATGCTGGCGCGCAGGCGTTCGGCGTTGTAGCCGTGCAGGACCAGGCCATAGGACGCGGCCAGCATGACCTCGAAGAACACGAACAAATTGAATAAGTCGTGCGTCAGGAAGGCGCCGTTAATGCCCATCAGGAGGAACTGGAACAGCGGGTGGAAGTGCACGCCGATGCGGCTCCAGCGCTGCATCGCGTAGTGCAATGCGGCCAGGGCCAGCACGGCGCACAGCAACAACATCAGCGCCGAGAGACGGTCGGCCATCAGGGCAATGCCGAAGGGCGCGGCCCAGTTGGCGGCCAGGTAGACGCCGATCCCGCCTGCCCAGGCCTGGCTGTCGGTTTGCATCATCAGGAGCAGGGCGCAAACGAGCTGGCCCAGCACCGAGGCATAGCCGAGCGCGAACTTGAAACGGTGGGCGCCCTGGGTAAACGGCGCCAGCACCGCGCCGCAGATCAGCGGCAGCAGGATGGGGACGATGACGAGGTGCTGCGGCAAACTCATACTTCCGGCTCCTCGCCGTCGACGTGGTCGGTGCCGGTCATGCCGCGCGCGCCGATCATCACCACCAGGTACAAGGCGGTGGTGGCGAAGCCGATCACGATGGCGGTCAGCACCAGGGCTTGCGGCAGCGGATCGGCCAGCGTGGAAGGGTCGGGCTGGCTGCCGGCCGGGGTGAAGGGCGGCTTGTCGAGCCAGACGCGGCCCATGATGAAGATGAACAGGTTGACGGCATACGACATCAGCATCAGGCCGGTGAGCACCTGGAAGCTGCGCGGGCGCAGCAGCAGCCAGATGCCGGAGCCGAATACGATGCCGATGGCGAGGGCGATGATGACTTCCATCAGGCGATCTCCTTGGTCGGCGGCAGGCTGTGGCGGGTTGCGCCCGGCGGCATGCGGTGGCTGCGCAGCGACTGGTGGGCCAGCGCCACCAGGATCAGCATGGTGGTGCCGACCACGACCAGGAACACGCCGAGGTCGAAGACGAAGGCGCTCGGCACGTGGATTTCTCCCAGCAGCGGCAGGTGCAAGTGGGCGGTGTGGCTGGTCAGGAAGGGATAACCGAACAGCCAGGCGCCGAGCCCGGTGAAGCAGGCGGTGAGCAGGCCGAAGCCGATCCAGCGATGCGGGCGCAGGCGCAGGTGCGATTCGACCCAATCGGTGCCGGCCACCATGTACTGCACGATCAGGGCGGTGGCGAAGATCAGGCCGGCAACGAAGCCGCCGCCGGGCAGGTTATGGCCGCGCATGAAAAAGTAAACCGCGATCATGCCCATGAAGGGCAGCAGGAAGCGCAGGTAGACCGCCGGCACCATCAGGTAGCCGCTGCGTGCCTGCACGGCCGGCGCCTGGGTGGCGGCCGGGTCGACGTCGCTGGCCTGCTGCACCGGAATGGCCACGCTCTCGGGCGCCGGGCGGAAGCGGCGCAGCAGCGCATACACCGTCAAGGCCACCGCCGACAGCACGGTGATCTCGCCCAGGGTATCGAAGCCGCGGAAGTCGACCAGCAGCACGTTCACCACATTCGCGCCGCCGCCCTCGGGCAGGGCGCGCAGCAGATAAAAGTCGCTGATGGTCTGCGGCGGCGTGCTCGCCAGCAGCGCATAGGTGGCCGCAGCCAGGCCCAGGCCGCCGGCGG
>DEKZ01000382.1:0-3177 GCA_002354135.1 Massilia sp. UBA2709
CCCGAGGCCGCGCCCTTGCCCGAAGTCGCGCTCAAGCGCCTGGACGGCGCCAGCGTCACCCTGCCCGAGCTGGCCGGCAAGCCGATGGTGGTCAACCTGTGGGCGACGTGGTGCCCGCCCTGCCGGCGCGAGATGCCCGCCCTGGGCGCGGCCCAGGCCGCCAATCCGGACGTGACCTTCGTCTTCGTGAACCAGGCCGAACAGCCCGAGGCCGTGCAGCGCTACCTGGACGGCGAAGGGCTGAAGCTGGCCAACGTGGTGCTCGACCCCGTCCGCAGCTTCGCACGCGCCACCGACGTCAAGGGCTACCCCACCACGCTGTTCTACGACCGCGAGGGCAAGCTGGCCGCCCGCCACATGGGCGAGCTTTCGCCTGCCCAGTTGCGCGAGCGGCTCGAGACCCTGCGCTGAAAGCCGATATCCAGCACGGCCCATTGCCCGCTATTTCATCAACCGGCAGTATGTAACCATGAAGGACCAGCAACCATGATGGATGCCACCGCCCCGATCGACCTGCAGGCCATGCGCGGCGCCGCCGAGCGCGCCCGCGCCCTGCTGAAAGTCCTCTCCAATCCGGACCGCATGCTGCTTCTGTGCAAGCTGTCAGAAGGGGAGCACGCGGTGGGCGCGCTCGAAGCCGCGCTCGGCATCACCCAGCCGACCCTGTCGCAGCAGCTCGCGGTCCTGCGCGACGAAGGCCTGGTCCAGACCCGCCGCGAAGGCAAGCAGATCCACTACACGATCACCAGCCCCGAAGCGCTGGCGGTGATGCGCACCCTGTACGCGCTGTATTGCCCCGGGCAGGACGGAAGCGCTCCATGAAGCCGGCCCTGCCTTACAATGCCGGTCCAAGGAGAACTCCATGCACGTGAACCCGATCCAGCTGTTCGACGTCGAGTCGTCGACCTTCACCTATATCCTGGCCGCGGCCGGCAGTAACGAAGCCGTCATCATCGACCCGGTCGACCGCCATTGCGAGCGCGACCTGGCCCACCTGGCGCGCCTTGGCCTGAAGCTCGCCTATGTGCTCGAGACCCACGCGCACGCCGACCACGTGACCTCGGCCGGGCGCCTGCGCGAACTCACCGGCGCGCGCGCCTGCGTGCCGAGCGGCTGCGGCATCGCCCCCGCCGAAGTCCAGCTGGAAGACGGCGACACCATCCGCTTCGGCGAAGGCGAAGAGATCGCGGTGCTGCACACGCCCGGCCACACGGCCGGCAGCGTCAGCTTCCTCTGGCGCGGCAACGTGTTTACGGGCGACACCCTGCTGATCGACGGCTGCGGCCGCACCGACTTCCAGAGCGGCAGCGCGGCCGACCTCCACGACAGCGTCACCGGCAAGCTGTTCCGCCTGCCCGAGGACACCCGCGTCTGGCCCGGCCACGACTACAAGGGCCAGAGCGTCTCGACCATCGGCTGGGAAAAGCGCCACAACGCGCGCCTGGCGAACCGCTCGCGCGAAGCCTTCATCGACCTGATGGACAACCTCGACCTGCCGCGTCCGAAGCTGATGGACATCGCCGTGCCGGCCAACCGCCAGCTCGGCCTGCCGCACGCGGCATAGCGAAAACCGGCCAGGTCTGCGCCGGGAGCGCCCGCCGCCCGCCCTGGCCTTGGAATTGCACGCCGGCATCGCCAACATGCATTAGAATCATTGACTTTTGCATACTGGCGCAGCGGCAATGGCAGAACCGACGCAACAACTCAAACGCGGCCTCAAGGGCCGCCACATCCAGCTCATCGCCCTCGGCGGCGCGATCGGCACCGGTCTCTTCCTCGGGATCGCCCAGACCATCCAGATGGCCGGCCCCTCGGTCCTGCTCGGCTACGCGGTGGCCGGCCTGTTCGCCTTCCTGATCATGCGCCAGCTCGGCGAGATGGTGGTGGCCGAGCCGGTGGCCGGTTCCGTCAGCTATTTCGCCGACAAGTACGGCGGCCACATGGCCGGCTTCGTCACCGGCTGGAACTACTGGATGATGTACATCCTGGTCAGCATGGCCGAATTGTCCGCGGTCGGCGTCTACGTCCAGTACTGGTGGCCCGAGATCCCGACCTGGGTCTCGGCCCTGGCCTGCTTCCTCGTCATCAATTCCTTCAGCCTGCTCAACGTGCGCGCCTTCGGCGAACTCGAGTTCTGGTTCGCCGTGATCAAGGTGGCGGCCGTGATCGGCATGATCCTGTTCGGCGGCTGGCTGCTCGCCACCGGCGGCGCCGGCCCCGAGGCCGGCGTGGCCAACCTCTGGCGCCATGGCGGCTTTTTCCCGAACGGCGTCCAGGGACTGGTGATGGCGATGGCCGTCATCATGTTCTCCTTCGGCGGCCTGGAGCTGATCGGCATCACCGCGGCCGAAGCCGACAATCCGGAAAAGACCATCCCGCGCGCCACCAACCAGGCGCTGTACCGCGTGCTGATCTTCTACGTCGGCGCCCTCTTCATCCTGCTCTCGCTCTTCCCGTGGCAGAAGGTCGTCAGCGGCGGCAGCCCCTTCGTGCTGATCTTCGCGGCCCTGAACAGCAATGCGGTAGCGACCGTCCTCAACGTGGTGGTGCTGACCGCCGCGCTCTCGGTCTACAACAGCGGCGTCTATGCCAACACGCGCATGCTGTATGGTCTCGCCAGCCAGGGCAACGCGCCCGGCTTCCTGAAGCGCCTGACGAAAAGCGGCGTGCCGCTGGCGGCCCTGGGCGTCTCGGCGGCGGCCACGCTCGCCTGCGTGCTCGTCAACTACGTGATGCCAGGCGAAGCCTTCGGGCTGATGATGGGCCTGGCGGTATCGGGCCTGATCATCAACTGGGCCACGATCTCGCTGGTACACCTGCGTTTCCGCGCCAGCCGCGCCGCGGGAAGCAAGGGGCCGACCCTGTTCCCGAGCCCGCTGCATCCGCTCTCGAACTGGCTCTGCCTGGTGTTCCTGGGCGGCATCCTGGTGGTCATGTACCTGACGCCCGGCCTGCGCACCTCGGTCTACCTGATTCCGGTCTGGCTCGCGGTCCTGGGCGCGGGCTACCTGCTGCGCCAGCGCCGGGGCCGGTAGCAGGCACGGCTCGCTTGCGCCGCCCGGCGGCGCGAGCGGTTACCATGCGCGCTTGAGCATTTCGGCAAGCCGGGCATGAAGACTGACGAACAACTACCACTGGAAGACGGCGCCAGCGTGGTCGCCGACGCCGGCCAGCGCG
>DEKZ01000382.1:3226-3752 GCA_002354135.1 Massilia sp. UBA2709
TCGCCGACGCCGGCCAGCGCGTGCTGGGCGCCAGCGCGCAATTCCTCGCGCGCACCCGCCTTGCATACGCCGAGGTGGTCGGCCGCAGCCTGGCCGAACTGGGCGCGGCGCTCGAACGCTCCAGCGTCCTCGTCCAGCCGGCCGGCCTGCACATCCTTCCCCTGGGCGCAGGCGGCGCCGCCACGCACTATGTCGCCACCCTGTTCGAAGCCAGTCCTGCACGGCAAGGCAGCGGGCAGCGCAGCTTCGACGAACTGCTCGACCACATCCCGGCCGGCGTGGTGGTCTGCGCGGCCGACTCGCGCGCCATCTATGCCAACCGCTTTGCCCTCGGCCTGCTCGGCCAGGCGATCGGCCAGATGCGCACGCATCCGGCAGACTCGGGCGCCTGGAACGTGCTGCGCGCGGACGGCAGCGTCATGCCGCCGGCCGAGTATCCGGTCACGCGCGTCCTGCGCAGCGGCGAGATGGTCAGCGATGTCGTGGTCGGCCTGCCCGGCGCCGAGGTGCGCTGGCTGATCTGCAA
>DEKZ01000187.1 GCA_002354135.1 Massilia sp. UBA2709
CACGCCGGCCCCTGCGCCTGCGCCCGTTGCTGCTCCGGCCGCGCCGCTGCCGGCCATGATCGTCGACACCCCGGTGCGCGCCGGCCAGCGCGTCTATGCGCGCGGGTGCGACCTGATCATCACCGCGGTGGTCAACAACGGCGCCGAGATCATTGCCGACGGCAGCATCCACGTCTATGCACCGATGCACGGGCGCGCCCTGGCCGGCGCCTCGGGCAACGCCAGTTCGCGCATCTTCGGGCTGTCGCTGCAGCCCGAGCTGGTGTCGATCGCCGGCGTCTACCGCACGTTCGACGAAGGTTTCCCGGCCGAGCTGGCGCGCCAGCCGGCCCAAATTCGCCTGGTCGGCGACCGGATCGATATATCATCGCTGAGTCCGGCTCCGGCACGCGCGTAATCAGACTCTGACCAGATACTGTAAAGGACCTTTTTGTGGCAAGAATTATTGTTGTGACGTCCGGCAAGGGCGGCGTGGGCAAAACCACCTCGAGCGCGAGTTTCTCCACTGGCCTTGCCCTGCGCGGCCACAAGACCGCGGTGCTGGACTTCGACGTCGGCCTGCGTAACCTCGACCTGATCNNGGGCTGCGAACGCCGCGTGGTGTACGACCTGGTCAATGTGATCAACGGCGAAGCGACGCTGAACCAGGCCCTGATCAAGGACAAGCACTGCGACAACCTGTTCATCCTGCCGGCCTCGCAGACGCGCGACAAGGAAGCCCTGACCGAAGAAGGCGTCGAGCGCGTGCTCAACGAACTGGTCAAGATGGGCTTCGAGTACATCATCTGCGATTCGCCGGCCGGCATCGAGCATGGCGCGCTGATGGCGCTGACCTTCGCCGACGAGGCGCTGATCGTGACCAACCCGGAAGTGTCGTCGGTGCGCGACTCGGACCGCATCCTGGGCATCCTGCAGGCCAAGTCGCGCCGCGCCCAGAGCGGCGGCGAACCGGTCAAGGAACACCTCCTGATCACCCGCTACTCGCCGCGCCGCGTCGAAAACGACGAAATGCTGTCCTACCAGGACGTGCAGGAAATCCTGCGCATCCCGCTGCTGGGCATCATCCCGGAATCGGAATCGGTGCTGCACGCCTCGAACCAGGGCAATCCGGCGATCCACTTCAAGGGCACCGACGTGGCCGAGGCCTACGAGGACGTGGTCGCGCGCTTCCTGGGCGAAGACCGCCCGCTGCGCTTCACGACCTACGAAAAGCCGGGTCTGCTGCAACGCATCTTTGGGACCAAGTGACATGGCATTGCTCTCATTCCTGTTCCCCGAAAAGAAGAAGAGCGCGAACGCGGCCAAGGAACGGCTGCAAATCATCATCGCCCGCGAGCGGACCAACCGTACCGGTCCCGATTTCCTGCCGGCCCTGCACCGCGAGCTGATCGAGGTGATCTCGAAGTACACCAAGGTCAACGCCGACGACATCAAGATCTCGCTCGACCGCCAGGGCAACCTGGAAGTGCTCGACGTCAACGTGGTGCTGCCGGACGCCTGACCGGCCCCTGACCGGTCCCGACACAGCCCGTCCGCCCGCCGGACGGGCTAGTCTCTCCTTCCTTTCCCCCACGCCCGGCGTGCCGACTTTCCGCGTTTCCGGAACCGGACGCCTGCTCCCGCCGTCCAAGCCGCAATCAGGTTAGTCCTACATCGATCGTCTCCAGCCGTGCGCGCCCCTCCGGCCGATGCGTGCTCCGCTACCAAAAAGTAGTCCGACAGCCTGCTCGCCGCGCCGATATGTTGCGTTTCCGCCGCATGGTGTGGTTTTTTCGCGCCACCACGAAAAACTGTCGAAATTGAGGTTTCCCGAGTGGAGAAGGAGCGAAACATTGCGCGGTTTCCTGCTTAGCTCTTCCTTTCGGCAAAAAATGAAAATTTACGAGTAGCATTATTTTGTCAAAGTCTGCTATAGTCGGTTTAACGTTGTAGGATTGATCCTACAGGTTAATTTGACAATAGCGTGCCGCCATGAGAATAGCTGTCCTTGATAATGAACGTAGCCAAGCGGACCTGATTTGCCAGGTGCTCAGCTCCGCCGGACATAGCTGCCAATCCTTCGAAGGCGGCAAGGAGCTGTTGACCCAGATGCGCAAGGACAGCGCCGATCTCCTGATCATGGACTGGCCGGCCGGCGACGGCGAAGCCGCCGACATCCTGCGCCGCGCCAAGGAAAAGATGGCGCCGGACGCCCCCGTCATGTTCCTGGTCGGCAGCGGCGCCGAGGACGACATCGTGGCCGGCATGGAAGCCGGGGCCGACGACTACCTGGTCAAGCCCCTGCGCCGCGGCGAACTGGTCGCGCGCGTGTCGGCCCTGCTGCGCCGCGCCTATCCGGCCCAGACCGGCACCGAGCAGCTGCAGTTCGGTCCCTACGTGTTCGAAACCCGTCCGGGCCGCCTGCTGAAGGACGGCAACGTCATCGACGTCACCCAGAAAGAGTTCTACCTGGCCCTGCTGTTCTTCCGCAACATCGGCCGCCCGCTGTCGCGCGCCTACATCCACGAGTCGGTCTGGGTGCGCGACACCGCCGTGCCTTCGCGCACCATGGACACCCACGTTTCGCGCGTGCGCAACAAGCTGAGCCTGCGTCCGGAGAACGGTTTCCGCCTGGTGCCGGTGTACAGCTACGGTTACCGGCTGGAAAAGCTCGGCGCTTGACCCGTAGGGTGGGCA
>DEKZ01000449.1:0-36694 GCA_002354135.1 Massilia sp. UBA2709
GGCGCTGGAATACGGCCGCTCGCGCGGGGCGAGCCATGCCGACCTGCTGCGCCATACCGGCCTGCTTGCGGGCCTGGACGCCGACCGGCTGGTCTCCCCGGCCCAGTACCTGCAGCAGTTGGCCAACACGCTGCGCACCCTGGACAGCCCGGATACCAGCTTCATGCTGGGCCAGATGCTGCTTCCGGGCCACGATGGCGCGGCCAGCCACGCGCTGGTGCAGGCGCCGAACCTGCGCGCGCTGCTCCAGACCCTGTGCCGCTTCCATGCGCACCTGACACCCCTGCTGCGCCCGCGTTTCGAGACCTGGGGCGGAGTCGCGCTGCTGTATTGGGTCGACGCCTACGGCGCGCCGGGCCTGCGTGCGGCCCTGGTCGAGATGTACATGACGGCCGTGGTTGCGCTCTGCCGCTGGCTGAGCGGGGAACGCCTGCCCTGGCGCTTCTGCTTCAACCGCGGCGCCCCGCGCCACCTCGAGCAGCATCAGGTCCATCTCGGCGCCGAGTTGCGTTTCGGCTGCCAGCTCGACGCCATGCTGATTCCCGCCTCCTGGCTCGACCGGCCATGGCCGCGCGCCAGCGAACTGGCCGCGCGCCTTGCCCTGCAGGCGGCCGAACAGGAAGCGCGACGCGCCCCCGGCCTGCTCGCCGCGCTCTACGATTACCTGCTTGCGCAGGTGCGCGAGGCACCGACGCTGGAGCGCACCGCGAGCGAGTTCGGCGTCAGCCCCGCGACCTTCAAGCGTCAGTTGCTGCGCCACCATACCCATTTCCAGGCCGAGCTCGACCAGGTACGCACCCATGTGGCGCTGTGGCTGTTCCAGGTCGAGCGCGCCGACAACGAGGACGTGGCGCGCTACCTGGGCTTTCACGATGCCGCCAACTTCCGGCGCTCGTTCAAGCGCTGGACCGGGCTGACGCCGGCGCCGATCCGCGCCGCGCTGGACGGAGAACTGAGCTGGTTCGCCGGACTGCAGGGCATGTCCGCAAGCGCATGAGCACATGAGCGCATGCACAGCGGCGCATACGGCCCGGCCGGCGCCGGCATTCAATGGATGATCTTCGCCAGGAACTCGCGGGCGCGGTCGGATTGCGGGGCGGTGAAGAAGGCATCCTTCGGGCTGTCTTCGACGATGCGGCCGTGGTCCATGAAGACGATGCGGTCGGCGACCTTGCGCGCAAAGCCCATCTCGTGGGTCACCACCATCATGGTCATGCCGTCCTGGGCAAGATTCACCATCACGTCCAGCACTTCGCCGATCATCTCGGGGTCGAGGGCGGAGGTGGGTTCGTCGAACAGCATCGCCACCGGGTCCATTGCCAGCGCGCGCGCGATGGCGACGCGCTGCTGCTGGCCGCCCGAGAGCTGGTTCGGGTACTTGTCCTGGTGCGCCAGCAGGCCGACGCGGTCGAGGTAAGCCAGGCCGCGCTCGACCGCTTCCGCCTTGCTGCGGCCGAGCACCTTGACCTGGGCCAGCGTCAGGTTCTCGCGCACCGACAGGTGGGGAAAGAGCTCGAAGTTCTGGAACACCATGCCGATCTTCGCGCGCAGTTTCGGCAGGTCGGTCTTGCGGTCGGTGACGAGCACGCCGTCGACGCGGATCGCACCCTGCTGGACGGGCTCGAGGCCGTTGACGGTCTTGATCAGGGTCGACTTGCCCGAGCCCGAGGGACCGCACACCACCACCACGTCGCCGCGCGCCACATGCGTGCTGCATTCGGCAAGCACCTGGAAGTCGCCATACCACTTGCTGACCTTGTCTATTTCAATCATGTTTACCAATCGTTTCAAGCCCTTGGGCGTGCTTGACAGCACCAACAGTGCCTAGGATACTGCGGAACTTGCCAAGATAATCAGAACGAATCCCGTTCGCACGCAGAACTACCCCATTTTGCCCCAGCCCCGGCGGTACCAGGACCAAGAATCCCGGCGCAGCAGGACAGAACGCAGGTCGACCACAGGACGCACATGAACAATCGAAACCGCCTCACCACTTACATCCTGATCGGCCTCGTGCTCGGCGTCGTCGTCGGCTACGTCGCCAACACCACCATGGACGACGCGAAAGGCTTCGCCGACACGCTGGCGCTGGTGACGACCATGTTCCTCCGCCTGATCAAGATGATCATCGCGCCGCTGGTGTTCTCGACCCTGGTGGTCGGCATCGCCAAGATGGGCGACGCCAAGGAAGTCGGCCGCATCGGCATCAAGGCGCTGGGCTGGTTCGTGATCGCCTCCGTCATCTCGCTGTCGCTGGGCCTGATCCTGGTGAACCTGTTCCGTCCGGGCGACGCGATGCACCTGGCCGGCATGGCGCCGCCGGTGGATGCCAAGACCGACATCGTCACCACCGGCCTGACGCTGAAGGAATTCATCACCCACCTGATCCCGGCCTCGATCGTCGACGGCATGGCCAAGAACGAGATCCTGCAGATCGTCGTGTTCTCGGTCTTCTTCGGCACCGCCGCCGCCGCGGTCGGCGCCCGCGCCACGCCGCTGATCGACGCCGTCGACGGCATCGCCCACATCATGCTGAAGGTCACCGGCTACGTGATGAACTTCGCGCCGATCGCCGTGTTCGCGGCGGTGGCCGGCATCGTCGCCAAGAGCGGCCTCGGCGTGCTGTCCACCTACGGCATCTTCATGGCCGAGTTCTACCTCGGCATCATCCTGCTGTGGGTGGTGCTGATCCTGATCGGCATGGCCTTCCTCGGCCCGCGCGTGCTGCGCCTGATCTCGGAACTGAAGGAACCGACCATCCTCGCCTTCTCGACCGCCTCCTCGGAAGCGGCCTTCCCGAAAACCCTGGAAGGCCTGGAGCGCTTCGGCGTCAAGAACCGCCTGGCCGCCTTCGTGCTGCCGATCGGTTATTCGTTCAACCTGGACGGCTCGATGATGTACTGCACCTTCGCCGCCGTGTTCATCGCCCAGGCCTACGGCATCGAACTGCCGCTGACGACCCAGATCATGATGATGCTGGTGCTGATGCTGACCTCGAAAGGCATGGCTGGCGTGCCGCGCGCCTCGCTGGTGGTGATCGCCGCGACCCTGGCCCAGTTCAACATCCCGGAAGCGGGCCTGCTGCTCCTGCTGGGCATCGACCACTTCCTGGACATGGCCCGCTCGGCCACCAACGTGATCGGCAACGGCATCGCCACCGCCGTGGTGGCGAAGTGGGAAGGCGACCTCGAGAAGCCTGTCCCGCACAAGGACGTCGCGACGTCGCCGCTGCGCTAGTCCCGCATCGAATACTACCGAGGCCTTCCAGCAATGGGAGGCCTTTTTTTATAAAAACGAGATGGAGGAGAACACATGAAACAGCTGGTCGCAGCAGGTTTGCTGCTTTCCCTGAACGGCGCGCACGCCGCCACCCAGACGGTCGATTGCGGCCGCCTGCTCGACGTCAAGAGCGGCGCCTGGCGCGAGCGCGTCAGCATCGTGATCGAGGACGGCACCATCAAGTCGGTCGGACCGATGACACGGGGAGCGGATCACATCGACCTGTCCACGAAATCCTGCCTGCCGGGCCTGATCGACATGCACGTGCACCTCACCAGCGAAACCCAGCCCGTGGTCGATTCCTACCGCGACCGCCTGACCGCCGACCCGGCCGACCTCGCCTTCCGCTCCGTGAAGTACGCCGAGCGCACCCTGCTGGCCGGCTTCACGACCGTGCGCGACCTCGGCGCCCAGGATGGCCTGAACGTGTCGCTGAAACGCGCGATCGCGGCCGGCGCGATTCCCGGCCCGCGCATGTTCACCGCCGGTAAATCGATTGCCACCACGGGCGGTCACGCCGATCCGACCAACAACCTGTCGCACTTCCTGAGCGAGAAGGTCGGCACCCCGGGTCCCGAGGAAGGCGTGATCGACAGCCCGGAAGAAGGCCGCCAGGCCGTGCGCCAGCGCTACAAGGAAGGCGCGGACCTGATCAAGATTACCGCCACCGGCGGCGTGCTGAGCCAGGCCGCCAGCGGCCAGAACTCGCAGTACACCGAGGACGAGCTGAAGGCCATCGTCAGCACCGCCAAGGACTACGGTTTCCGCGTCGCCGCCCACGCCCACGGCGCCGAAGGCATGAAGCGCGCCCTGCGCGCCGGCGTCGACTCGATCGAGCACGGCACCCTGATGGACGACGAGACCGTGGCCCTGTTCAAGAAGACCGGCCACTGGTACGTGCCGACCATCTCGGCCGGCCGCTACGTCGCCGACAAGGCCAAGGACCCGAACTATTATTCGGCCCTGGTGCGCCCGAAGGCGGCCGCCATCGGCCCGCAGCTGCAGGCGACGTTTGCCCGTGCTTATAAAGCCGGCGTCAAGATCGCCTTCGGCACCGACGCCGGCGTGTTCCCGCACGGCGAGAACGCGAAAGAGTTCGGCTACATGGTCGAAGCCGGCATGACGCCGATCGACGCCATCCGCGCGGCCACCGTCCACGCCGCCACCCTGCTCGACCAGCCGCAACGCCTGGGGATGATCGCGCCGGGCTACGCGGCCGACATCGTCGCCGTGGACGGCGACCCGCTGCGCGACGTGAAACTGCTCGAGCAAATCCAGTTTGTGATGAAAGAAGGCGTCGTCTACAAGAAGCTGTAATCGGCTTCGGGACGCCACGTTTAAGGAGAAGTAGCATGCTGTTCCAGAAAACCGCCCGCTCGGCCGCCGCGCTGTTCGGGTTCCTGTTCTGTGTTGCCATCGCGGCCCAGGCCCAGACGTCGGTTGCCAACAAGCCGAACGTGACCATCCTCGCCACCGGCGGCACCATTGCCGGCACCGGCGCAACCAGCACCACGACCGTCGGCTACACCGCTGCCACGGTCGGCGTGCAGGCGCTGATCGCGGCGGTTCCGGAAATCACCAAGGTCGCCAACGTCACCGGCGAGCAGGTGTTCCAGATCGCCAGCGAGAACATGGGCAACGAGCACTGGCTGGCGCTGGCCAAGCGCGTCAACACCCTGCTGGCGCAGCAGAACGTGGACGGCATCGTGATCACGCACGGCACCGACACGCTGGAAGAGACGGCTTACTTCCTGAACCTGGTCGTCAAGAGCAGGAAGCCGGTGGTGGTGGTGGGCTCGATGCGCCCGTCCACCGCCCTCTCGGCCGACGGCCCGATCAACCTGTACAACGCGGTGGTGCTGGCCGGCTCGAAGGAAGCCGTCGGGCATGGCGTGCTGGTCGCGATGAACGACCAGATCCAGGCCGCGCGCGACGTCACCAAGACCAACACCACCACGGCCGACACCTTCAAGGCGAGCGACCTGGGCATGCTGGGCTATATCCAGGGCGGCAAGCCCTATTTCTATCGCCAGCCGACGCGCAAGCACACGGTCGAGACCGAGTTCGACGTGATGAATTTATCGGCGCTGCCGCAGGTCGAAGTCGCCTACGCGCATGCGAACGTCGGTCCGGTGGCGGTCGAGGCGCTGGTGGCCTCGGGCGCCAAGGGGCTGGTGCATGCTGGCGTGGGCAATGGCTCGCTGCCCGCGAAGGTGCGCCCGGCTTTGTCCGCCGCGCGCAAGAAGGGCGTGATCATCGTGCGCTCCAGCCGCGTCGGCCAGGGCATCGTGGCGAGGAATGGCGAGGCGAATGACGATGAGCTGGACTTCGTGGCGGGGGATAACCTGTCGCCGCAGAAGGCGCGCATCCTGCTGATGCTGGCGCTGACCAAGACGAACAATACGCGCGATATCCAGCGGATGTTCGGGACGTATTGATCGGTGTGTTGGCGGATCGGCGTACAGCCGGTTCGCATCGGTAGTGGCGCTGTTGCGTGATCTGTTCGTGGTGGGTTGAATCCGCGTGGGCTCGAGAGCCCACCCTACGGTCACCGCTAACAGCAAACGGTGGGCACAGGGCGCCCACCCTACGGGTGCTGTTTCCGCGATGGCCTGGGCGGTGTGTCCAGGCGCCCCCCTCCTTCGCCTGAGGACGTGGGGCTGTTGCCTGAACCGTTATCGGTTCGCACGATCCGCGTGGGCACAAGTGCCCACCCTACGGGACACGCTGCGTATCCGGGTTTCGTATGATCTCGCTCTCAGCGGTGACCGTAGGGTGGGCTCTTGAGCCCACGCGGATCACGAACACCAATAACGTAACAGGCAACAGCCCCACATCCCCCCGCAATCCCTACCAACGCCACCATCCGCCACGCCTGCCTCGTCCAACCGAATCGCCCACCCATCCGCATAAAGGTGTACGATACGCGGCTTTGCCGCCGCCGGTCCGGCACGTTCCCCGCGCATCGAACATCCCATGCGCAGCGCCGGCTCATCGAGACCAGATCATGACCAATACTCCCGATCAATCGCCACTTGGCAAATCTTCCGCTTACCAGACCCAGTACGCCCCGGAACTGCTGTTCCCGATCCCGCGCCAGCAAAAGCGCGACGAGCTGGCGATCCAGGGCACCCTGCCCTTCTTCGGCCTGGACATCTGGAACGCCTATGAACTGTCGTGGCTGAACATGCGCGGCAAGCCCCAGGTGGCGATCGCGACGATCAGCGCCCCGGCCGATTCGCCCAACATCGTCGAATCGAAGTCGTTCAAGCTGTACCTGAATTCCTTCAACCAGACCCGCGTGGCCGGCCCCGACGCCCTGCTGGCGCTGCTGCGCGAAGACCTGTCGAACGCCTTCGGCGCGCCGGTGCACATCACGCTGACGGAACCGGAAAACTTCGGCAAACTCAAGATGGGCGAGCTCGAAGGCTTCTCGCTGGACCGCCTGGACATCGACATCGACGCCTATTCGCCCGCGCCGGAACTGCTGAAGGCCAACTTCGACGAAGCCCCGGTCGAGGAAACCCTGGTGTCGAACCTGCTGAAGTCGAACTGCCTGGTCACCGGCCAGCCGGACTGGGGCAGCGTGCAGATCCAGTACGTCGGCCCGCAGATCGACCAGGAAGGCCTGCTGCGCTACCTGATCGGCTTCCGCGAACACAATGAATTCCACGAGCAATGTGTGGAGCGCATCTTCATGGACATCCTGCGCCAGTGCAAGCCGAGCAAGCTGTCGGTCTACGCGCGCTACACCCGCCGTGGCGGCCTCGACATCAACCCTTGGCGCGCTAATTTCAGCACCGGCCGTCCTCACAATCTGCGCGGCGCCCGTCAATAAAGACTGTGCGTTTCGAGCCACACTGCGCACCCAGTTATAGTGACGGAAAAACAACAAATCTTTGACACCTCCGGTTTTCGGAAAGCGTCCCCAAATACAGGGAAAAGATGGTGAAAGGGGGCTCGCGCCCCTGTTTCACCCAAGGGATCCGGTTTTTCATAGCGGAAATTGCGTCGGGCCTTGCGAAAGCGCAAATAGCGCTGCGTACAAGGCCCGATGAGGGCTCGAAACCGGTCCGTGACAGGCGTAGGATACCGACGCGAAATCGAATTACAGGCCAACAGAACCGGCCTATAATTCTGCTCCGCAAGTCCGCCGCCCCACCCAGAAGCGTGTTATGACCAACCTTAGCAAAATCCTTTCGCTCGAAAACGTCCAGCTCGACATCGAAGTGTCGAGCAAGAAACGCGCCTTCGAACAGGCAGGACTGATTTTCGAGAACAATTGCGGTATCGCTCGCTCGACCGTGACGGACAACCTGTTCGCACGCGAACGCCTCGGCTCCACGGGCCTGGGCCATGGCGTGGCCGTCCCGCACGGGCGCATCAAGGGCAGCAAGAGCCTGAAGAACCCGATCGCGGCCTTTGTCCGCCTGTCCTCGCCGATTCCCTTCGAGTCGCCGGACGGCCGCCCGGTCAGCCTGCTGTTCTTCCTCCTGATCCCGGACCACGTGACCCAGCAGCACCTGGAAATCCTGTCCGAGATCGCCGAGCTGTTCTCGGACGAGGCGATCCGCAATGCGCTGGCCACCGACCCGGACCCACGTTCAGTACACGAACGAATTATCAACTGGCAACCCAGCTTGCAGGCCTTGGGTTAAACTGGGGGGTCATTCGCCCCCGGGACACCGTGCCATGCTGCAGACTCCGCTCACCATCCAAAGGCTGTACGACGATAACCGCGACAGCCTACAACTCGGCTGGTTCGCCGGCTTTCCCGGCGGCGAGCGGCTGATCTCGGGCGACGTCGCCTCGGCCGCCGACCAGGTCGGCCACCTGAATTTGATCCACCCGGGCAGGATCCAGGTGTTCGGACACCAGGAACTGAACTACTACCACCGCCTGAAATCGAGCTCGCGCACCCACGTGATCGGCGAGCTGATCGGCGGCGGCCCGCCGGCGCTGATCATCGCGCAAGGCCTGGAAACCCCGCCCGACATCCTCGCCATCTGCGACGAGCAGAACATCCCGCTGTTCTCCACCCCGCTGCCGGCGGCCCAGGTGATCGACTTCCTGCGGGTCTACTTATCCAAGAAATTGGCCCAGCGCGTCATCATGCACGGCGTCTTCATGGACGTGCTGGGCGTGGGCGTGCTGATCACCGGCGACTCGGGCCTGGGCAAGAGCGAGCTGGGCCTGGAACTGATCTCGCGTTCGCACGGCCTGGTCGCCGACGACGCGGTGGAATTCTCGCGCATTGCGCCGAACATGATCGAGGGCCGCTGCCCGCCCCTGCTGCAAAACCTGCTGGAAGTGCGCGGCCTGGGCCTGCTGGACATCAAGGCCATCTTCGGCGAGACCGCGGTGCGCCGCAAGATGCGCCTGAAACTCATCGTCCACCTGGTCAAGCGCGGCGTGCTCGACGAGGAAGTCGAGCGCCTGCCCTTCCACTTCCCGACCGAGGAAGTGCTGGGCCTGCCGATCCGCAAGGTCGTGATTCCCGTCGCGGCCGGCCGCAACATCGCGGTCCTGCTCGAGGCCGCGGTGCGCAACACCATCCTGCAACTGCGCGGCATCGACACCCTGCAGGAATTCATGGAGCGGCAACGCCAGGCGATGAGCGGCGACTGATTCCGCGATTTTCCCGCGCTAATTTTCTTCATTAACTCGCGCGATTTGCTCGTATGTACTTCGAACGCGCGAGATTTCGCCAACCCGGCGGCGACAAGGCGGTATTGTTGCGGTATCATCGCGCCATGCACATCGTACTCATTACCGGCATCTCCGGCTCGGGCAAATCGGTTGCCCTGAACGTCCTCGAAGACGCGGGTTACTACTGCGTCGACAACCTGCCGCCGGCCCTGCTGCCGCAGCTGGTCAAGACGGTCGATGCCCAGCAGACGGCCAAGCTGGCGGTGGCGGTCGATGCGCGCAGCGCCGAGTCGCTGGTCGAACTGCCGATCAACGTCCGTTCGCTGAAGGAAGAAGGCCACGAGGTCAAGGTCATGTTCCTGACCTCGAGCACGCATTCCCTGGTCGCGCGCTTTTCCGAAACCCGCCGCAGCCACCCACTCTCGCACGAGCTGCGCCCGGGCGAAAATCCGGCCTCGCGCCGCACCCTGATCGAGTGCATCGCCGAGGAGCGTGAGCGCCTTGCGCCGATCGAGCAGCTCGGCCACGTGATCGACACCTCGGAAGCCTCGGCGAATAAGCTGCGCGCCTGGATCAAGGAACTGGCGGAAGTCAAACACGCGCCGCTGACCCTGTTCTTCGAATCCTTCGCCTTCAAGGTCGGCGTGCCGCTCGACGCCGACTTCGTGTTCGACGTGCGCGCCATCCCGAATCCCTACTACGACCTGTCGCTGCGCCCGCTGACCGGCAAGGACGCCCCGGTGATCGCCTTCCTCGACGCCCAGCCGAGCGCGGCCGAGATGCTGGAAGACATCCGCAAGTTCGTCGAAAAGTGGCTGCCGTCGTTCAAGACCGACAACCGCAGCTACCTGACGGTGGCCGTCGGCTGCACGGGCGGGCAGCATCGCTCGGTGTACATGGCCGAGCGCCTGGCGGCGTATTTCGGCGAGACCGAGCGCGTGGTGTTGCGGCATCGCGAGCAGTCCTGAAAAGTCGTTGACTCGAGGTCGGCGCGCGCCTGAGCGCGGCGACCAACCTATCCCCGCCCCGCCATCACGACCCGCTCATCCCCAGGCAGACGTGTCACGAAAATACTTTTTGACATTGTTAGATGATTAGCTAATAATCTAATGCAAGTCGACGATATACTTTCCGCGGCGCCCCCAGCCGCTCCCACAGAACGGTTTCATTTTTCACGGAGAACGATATGCGCATCACAATGCGTTCGCTTCTGCTCGCCTGGATTTTCCTGTTCTCCCTCCCGGCAGGCGCGCAACAAGCTGCCCAGCAAACCTGGCATGGCGAACTGGCCACGCCCAGCGGCAAGCTCATGCTGCTGCTCCGGCTCCAGCCTGACGCTACTGGCGCCTTGAGCGGCGACGTCGAGAGCATCAACCAGGCGCCCGGCCAGAAAATGCCGCTCGGTGCGCTCAAGGCCACGGCCGAGCAGCTCAGCTTTACCATTCCGCTCATCGGCGCCTCCTACGAAGCCAGCTGGAACGCGGCGCAACAGGCCTGGGTCGGTCAGTTTCGGCAAGGAATGACGCTGCCGCTCACCCTCAAATCCGGGGCGCCGCCTGCGGCCGCCGTCGTCGAAGGCCTTGATGGCGACTGGCGCGCCACGCTCGAACGCGATGGTCGCGCGCTGCGCCTGGTGCTGCACATCGTGACCGGCGAACTCGGCACCCGGGTGACGCTGGACTCGCCCGACCTGGGCGCATTCGGGCTGCCCGTCGAGCAATTCTCACGTAGCGGCGCGGCGGTACGCTTCCAGGTTCCCAGCGCCGGCGTGCAATTCACGGGGCAGCTCGACGCCGGCCTTGGCGTCTTCACAGGCGCCTGGTCGCGCGCAGGCCAGGCGCCGGCGGAGCTGCGCTTCCAGCGCGATACCGGGCAGACAACCCTGCGCACGCGGACCCAATGGCCGCTGGCCCCCGCCACCTACCGGAGCGAGGAGCTGCATTTTCCGAATTCCGCCGCGCGAGGCGTGGTCCTGGCCGGGACCCTAACGCTGCCGCAGGGCCCCGGTCCCTTCCCGGCGGTGATCCTGGTCTCCGGCTCCGGGGCGCAGGACCGCGACGAGACTATGTTCGGCCATAAACCGTTTGCCGTGCTGGCCGACTACCTGACGCGTCGCGGTATCGCCGTGCTACGCTACGACGACCGTGGCTTCGGCGCCTCGACCGGCGACTTCGCCCAGGCGACTTCCGCCGACTTCGCGACCGACGCCAACGCCGCCTTCGCCTACCTGCGCGCCAGGCCGGAAATCGATGCGCGTGCGATCGGCTTCGCCGGCCACAGCGAGGGCGGACTGGTCGCCCCGCTTGCCGCTACCGCCAACCCCGAACTGGCTTTCGTGGTCCTGCTTGCCGGCCCTGCCACCGATACGGTGCAGCTGATCCTGTCCCAGCGCCGCGCCGCCGGCCTGGCGCAGGGACTAAGCCAGGACGCCATCGACCGTGCCGAACCGGTGGTCAGGCAAGTCATGCAGGTCGTGCGGGACACGCACCCGGGCCAGGACCCCGGCATCGCCCTGCGCGCGGCCTTGCCGGCCGAGTCCCTGCGGGCGCTCGGCCTGGGCGAAGCGCAGCGCGAGCAAGTAGTAGCGCAGTTCGCCACGCCCTGGATGCGCTACTTCCTGGGCTACCAACCGGCCGACAACCTGCGCCGCCTGCGCATTCCGGTGCTGGCCCTCTCCGGCTCGCTCGACACGCAGGTCCCGGTGCAGGAAAACCTGCGCGCCATGCGCCGCTCGCTTGCGGACAACACGGATGCAACGGTGCTGGAACTGCCAGGCCTGAACCATATGTTCCAGCGCGCGCACAAAGGCACCATCGGCGAATATGCGGATCTGGCGGAAACGTTCGCGCCTGAGGCGATGGCGGAGATTGCACAGTGGATCGGCCGTCGGTTTGGCCTGGCCAGGACCTGATCCGCAAGACCCTATGTCGCGTAACGGTTGGTTTTTCGTAGGATGAGCGGCTCCCTACAGGCAAGGTTGACGTGATTTGTGCGCCGCCCACGCGTTCAACGCATGGATGAGCGGCCGCGTAGCATTTCATGCCTTGGTTGAACGCGTGGGCGGCGCATACGATGCGTGATCGCAGCCCGCCCAGTGGAGCCGCCCACCCTACGGGTCAGCGCTCAATCCAGATGCCGCAGCGGATGCGCGTGATCCGGCCACACCGGCTCGAAGAAGCGCTCCACCATCGCCGGCGTCACCTCTTCCAAAGTCGCCGGATTCCACTTCGGCGCATTGTCCTTGTCGATCACCAGCGCGCGCACGCCCTCTAAAACTTCGCCGTGTTCGAAATTGCGGCGCACCAGCGTGCGCTCCATGCGCAGGCAGTCCGCGACATCCAGCGCGGCGCCGCGCACCAGCATTTCGCGCGTCACACACATCATCAGGGGCGAACGCTGGCGCATGGCCTTCAGGGCCTTTTGCGCGAACGGGTTCTCGTCGCGCGAGAGCGATTCCATGATCGCGGCGACCGAGGCGGCCGCGAAGTGGGCGTCGATCGCGGCGCGCTGGGCCTGCAGTTCGCTCGCACCCACCTCGCTCGCGAAGCCGGCCGCAAAGCCGCGGATGGCATCGGCCAGTTGCGCGCCAGGCGACGATTCGATCAAGGCCGTCAGCGCGCCCAGCTGGGCGCCCGGCACGTAGACGTCCGCCAGCCCCACATACAGCGCGTCGGCCGCGCCGATGGTCAGGCCGGTCAGGCCGAGATAGTTGCCCAATTGTCCAGGCGCATGCGACAGGAAATGGCTGCCGCCGACGTCCGGGAACAGGCCGATGTTCACTTCCGGCATCGCCATCTTGGTGCGGTCGGTCACGATGCGCAGGCCGGTGCCTGGTCCGCCCTGCGCGATGCCCATGCCGCCGCCCATCACCACGCCGTCCATGATCGAGATATACGGCTTCGGGTAGAAGTGGATGAGGTGGTTGAGGGCGTATTCCTCGGTGAAGAAATCCTCGAGCAGCGCGCTGCCGCCCGTCGGGGTGGCGTGGCCGGCTTCATGGAAGAAGCGGATGTCGCCGCCCGCGCACAGGGCTTTTTCGCTGCTGCTGGTGATCACGACCGCGTCGACCTTGCTGTCGTCGCGCCAGGCCAGCAGCACCTCGGTCAGGCGCCGCACCATGTCGAGCGATAACGAGTTCAGGGCTTTCGGACGGTCGAGGGTGATCGTGCCGGTGCCGTTGGCAACGCGGGTCAGGACGAAGTCGGTCATGGTCGGTCCGTGGTAGAAAAAACATGCATTCTACCGAAGGACTAGACGGCTTGGGTATTGACGGCACGACAAGAAATGTAAATGCCGGAAATGAAAAGGGCGCCATTGGCGCCCTCGTTCAGACGGTGCTTGCCGGCCTTTTAGGCGACGGCTGCCTCTCCGCCTTCAGGACGGCGCTTGAGCGCCTCGTGGTTATGATTCTTCAGCATCGTTTTGTATTTCATCACCTGACGATCCAGCCTGTCCATCAACAGGTCGATCGCCGCGTACAGGTCTTGCGCAACGCTTTCCACGTGCACAGTCTTGCCAGACATGCGCATGTTGATCTCGGCTTTCTGCCTTTTGTCTTTTTCGGTGAGATTGTCGATCGCGAGGATCACGTGGGAGTCGATCACTTGATCGAAATGGCGGGTGATGCGTTCGAGCTTGTTCTGTACGTATTCACGGATGGCGGGGGTTACGTCGAGGTGGTGGCCGCTGATGGTGAGATTCATACACACTCCTTTGAAGATGTGGCGGCTGCCGCGCCGCGCAACAAGGAAGCGCGTGGGTGCCGCCGTTACAAGGATTTGCGGAGACTGACGGGGGGAATTTTCAGTGCCTCACGGTATTTGGCAACCGTGCGGCGCGCGATGACCATTCCTTGTTCACCGAGCATTTCCGCGATCTTGCTATCGGATAATGGGTTCTTGGGGTCTTCTGCTCCTGTCAATTGCGCGATGAGAGCCCGGATCGCCGTCGAAGATGCTTCACCTCCCGCTTCGGTGGCGACGTGGCTTCCGAAGAAATACTTCAGCTCAAACATGCCGTGCGGGGTCAGCATGAATTTCTGCGTTGTGACACGAGAAATTGTGCTCTCGTGTAGTCCTAGTGTATCAGCTATCTCACGAAGCACAAGGGGCCGCATGGCAACCGCGCCGTGGCTGAAAAAGTTGCGCTGACGCTCCACAATTGCTTGCGAAACACGCAGGATGGTATCGAAGCGCTGGCGCATGTTCTTGATCAGCCACTTGGCTTCCTGCAGCTGCGCGCTCATCTGGCTTTCGCCCTTGCCCTGCTTGAGCAGGGCCGCGTACATGTTGTTCACGCGCAGGCGCGGCATCACGTCCTGGTTCAGCATCACGCCCCAGCCGTTCTTCGTTTTCCGGACAATTACGTCCGGAACCACGTAGTCCGAGGTGCTCGAGGCATAGGCCGCGCCGGGGTGGGGATTGCACTGGCGGATCACGGCCTGGGCTTCGCGCAGGTCTTCGTCGTCGCAGTCCAGTGCTTTTTTGAGCTTGTTGAATTCGCGCTGCGCGAACCAGGTCAGGTAGCCCTCGACAATCTTGAGGGCCATGCGCCGCGTCACCAGCGGCACGCCAGGCATGGCGCGGATCTGCAGCGCCAGGCATTCGGCCGCGCTCCTGGCGCCCACGCCCACCGGATCCAGGCTTTGCACCAGCGCCAGCGCGCAGCGCAGTTCGTCCATCTCGACTTCCAGTTCCTCGGGCAGGCGCGCGTGGATCTCGTCGAGTTGCTCCTCCAGGTAACCGTTGTCGTCGATGGCGTCGATCACGAGTTCGGCCAGCGCGCGGTCGCGCGTACTCAATCCCGTCAGGCGCACCTGTTCGGACAGGTGTTCGCGCAGCGTGATGCCGGCCGCTTCCAGTTGCGGGCGGCCATCTTCGTCTTCGCCGTTGCCTGAGGTCCGGCCGGGTTCGCCCCAGTCCGCATCGCCCTCGCCGGCATTGCGGTCGGCATCGGCCGCATCGAAACCGTCCACCGCTTCGCCATTCGGCGCGCCCTCTTCCGCACTCGGTGCGGCCGGGGCCGGCGCGTTGCTGATGGCGCCGTCGGCGAGCAGGCGCACCGAGTGGTCGAGCGGATCGTCGAGCCGTTCGAGCAGCGGGTTATCCGACAGGATCTGCTCGATCTCCTGGTGCAGTTCGAGCGTGGACAACTGCAGCAGGCGGATCGACTGCTGAAGCTGCGGGGTGAGCGCCAGGTGCTGCGAGGTCCGGAGTTGCAGGGATTGTTTCATCGCTTGTTGCTGCTTGGTTGTCGCTTCGTTGTTGCTACATGCGGAAATGCTCGCCCAGGTAGACGCGGCGCACGGATTCGTCGGCGATGATGTCGTCAGGGCGGCCCGAGGCCAGCACGGCGCCCTGGTTGATGATGTAGGCGCGGTCGCAGATGCCCAGGGTCTCGCGCACGTTGTGGTCGGTGATCAGGACGCCGATGCCGCGCTCCTTCAGGAAGCGCACGATGCGCTGGATCTCGATCACCGCGATCGGGTCGACGCCGGCGAAGGGTTCGTCGAGCAGCACGAAGCGCGGATTGGTCGCCAGCGCGCGCGCGATCTCGACGCGTCGGCGCTCGCCGCCCGACAGCGACAGCGCCGGGTTCTCGCGCAGCTTCTCGATCTGCAGTTCGGCCAGCAGGGAATCGAGGCGCGCGTCGATGGCGTCGCGCGTGAGCGGCTTGCCGTTCTCGTCGCGCTGCAGTTCCAGCACGGCGCGGATATTGTCCTCGACCGTCAGCTTGCGGAACACCGAGGCTTCCTGCGGCAGGTAGGACAGGCCCAGCACCGCGCGCCGGTGGATCGGCAAGCTCGAAATATCGGTGCCGTTGATCTCGATCGAGCCCGCGTCCGACGGCACCAGGCCGACGATCATGTAGAACGAGGTGGTCTTGCCGGCGCCGTTCGGGCCCAGCAGGCCGACGACTTCGCCGCAGCCCACTTCCAGCGAGACGTCGCGCACCACGAGGCGCTTGCCGTAACTTTTCTGCAGCCCCCGGACGACCAGGGTGCTGCTCGTGCTTGCATCTTTCATATTACTTTCCTGCTGGTGCTGCAGCCGGCGCAGGGCCGGTGCGGCGCGGCGCGATGATCAGGGTGCCGCGTTCGCCGCCGGCCTTGCTTTGGCCGCTCGGGTCGTTGCGCACGGCGGCGACTTCGCGGCGGTTGTCGTAGGAGATATAGGGACCATTGAGCTCGTTGACCAGGCGCCCGTTCTCCAGTTCCCTCACGACGGCTTTCGAATGCAGCTTCACCAGTTCCTGGCGTTCGTCGTACTCGATGCGCTCGGCCTGGCCCTCGACCCACAGGTCCGGCCCGCCGTCGCGCTTCTGGCGGAAGGTCGCCACGCGGCCCGGGCTGGAGGTGAGCGTGACGCTCATGTAGCCTTCCGGCGTCTCCTTCAGCAGCGCACGGTCGGCCTTGAGCTGCAGCGTGCCGCGCGTGAGGATCACGTTGCCGGTCAGGATGCGGGTCTGGGTCACCTCGTCGACGTCGAGCGAGTCGTATTTGACGACGGCTTCCTTGAGCGAATCGGCGCGTTCGGCCGAAGCGGACAGGGACAGCAGCGTGAGGACGGCGGCAGCGAGGATTTTTTTCATGTGTAGGGCTCGTTCCTGGAGGTTGTATGGTTCAGCGCTGGCGCGGCGGATAGACGATCTGGCCGCGGCCGAGATGCAGCTTCTGGGTCGGGTTCTCGGCCACCAGGCCGACACCGTTCACCGTCGAGGCGCCCAGCTTCATTTCCACCGGGCGGTCGGTCTTGACGATCTCCTCGTCGGCCAGCACGGTCAGCGCTGCGGTGCGCGCGCGCATCGCTTCCGAGGTCGGCGTGGCCGGGCGCACGATGTCGACATTGTCGATCAGCTCGATCCGGTTTTCCTGGTGGTGGATCTGGGCGCGGTCGGCATGCATGGTCATGCGCGGGCGGCCCGGCGCCATGCTCTCGACCACCGGCTTGCTCACCTCCGAGACGTCGTTCACCGGATGGTGGGCCAGGCGCTCGCCCGTCACCAGGTAGCGCGGCTGCCCGCTCTCGGTCATGCGCACGAAGCTGAAGTTCTCGACGATGTAGTCGGGCTCGTTCCCGGCATTGCCGAGATTGGCCTGGTCGCCGGCCTGCATCGCCTGCAGCAGCCAGAAGCTGCCGAAGGCGAAGAACACGGCCGTGAGCATCAGCGCCAGCAGCTTCCAGCGGTGCGAGGTCCGGCGGTTGGCAATGGTCGCCATGCTGTTATGCGAAATACGGCGCCAGCGCCTGTTCGTAGTTGCCCTGGGCGCGCATGACCATGTCGCACACTTCGCGCACGGCGCCGCGCCCGCCCGGCGCTTTGGTCACGTAGTGCGCGCGGTACTGGACTTCCGGATGGCCGCTGGGCACGGTGACGGCAAAGCCGACCTTGGTCAGCAGCGGCAGGTCGATCACGTCGTCGCCGATGTAGCCGCATTCTTCGGCCGTGACGCCGGTCTGCGCCAGCAGCTCGGCGAAGGCCACGCGCTTGTCGTGGAAGCCCTGCCAGACGTGGGTGATGCCCAGGTCCTTGGCGCGCGCATTGACGATGGGCGACTTGCGCGCGCTGATGATGGCGGTCTGCACGCCGGTCTTCTGCAGCAGCTGGATGCCCAGGCCGTCGAGGACGTTGAAGGTCTTGGTCACTTCGCCGTCTGGCCCGTAGGTGAGGCTGCCGTCGGTGAGGATGCCGTCGACGTCGAAGATCATCACTTTGACGCGCGCGGCGCGCTGCATGTGGTCGAGCGGGGTCATGAAATCACTCATTAAATTACTTTTGCGCGGGTCAGGTCGTGGATGTGCAGGGCGCCGACCAGCTTGCCCTCGGCGTCGACCACCAGCATCTGGTTGATGCGGAATTCTTCCATGATCGCCACCGCGTCGACCGCGAGCTGCTCCGGGTGCACGGTGCGCGGGTTCAGGTGCATGACGTCGCGGATCGAGATGTTCGAGAAGTCCTGCACGCGTTCGATCAGGCGGCGCAGGTCGCCGTCGGTGAACACGCCCAGCGGACGATGGTCCGCATCGACGATGGCAGTCATGCCCATGCCCTTCTGGCTCACCTCCAGCAGCGCCTGCGCCAGCGGCGTGTCCAGCGCAACTGCCGGCACGGCGTCGCCGCTGCGCATCACGTCGCGCACGTGGGTCAGCAGGCGCCGGCCCAGGGCGCCGCCCGGGTGCGAGCGCGCGAAATCTTCTTCGCGAAAGCCGCGCGCGTCCAGCAGCGCCACGGCCAGGGCGTCGCCCAGGGCCAGCGTGACGGTGGTGCTGGCGGTCGGCGCCAGGTTCATCGGGCAGGCTTCCTTGGCCACCGAGATGTCGAGGTGGACGTCGGCGAGCAGCGCCAGGCGCGATTGCGGCTTGCCGGTCATCGCGATCAGGGGCGTGCCCATGCGCTTGACGACCGGGAGGATATCCATCAGTTCCGACGATTCGCCGGAGTTCGAGATCGCGATGAACACGTCCTGGGCGGTGACCATGCCCAGGTCGCCGTGCGCGGCTTCGCCCGGGTGCACGAACATCGCCGGGGTGCCGGTCGAGGCCAGGGTGGCGGCGATCTTGCGGGCGATGTGGCCAGATTTGCCCATGCCCGACACCACCACGCGGCCGGTGCAGGCGTACAGCACGGCCACGGCGCGCACGATGGCATCGTCGGCAGCGAGCCGGTCGTGCAAGGCGCGCACCGCGTCGGCTTCGATCGCGAGGGTCTCGCGCGCCAGTTCCATCACGCGGCGGGACTGGTTCTCGTCAAAACTGTTCTGCATTGTTTTTTCATCGGTTACACTCATCCCGGAAGTATAAACGAATTGCGAAAGCAAAAAACTTGCCAGACGTATCAAGACGTTTCAAACAACGCTCCGTGCGCACAAAAGACGCACAACAACACGCTAACGAATGGCATCCGGACTCGAACTGACTCTCCTCCTGCTGGGCAGCGCGGTGCTGGGCGTGGTCGCCTTCCGCAGCCTGCACCTGCCGCCCATGCTGGGTTACCTGGCCGTGGGCGTGCTGATCGGCCCGCATGCGCTGGGCCTGGCCTCGGACACCGCCTCGACCCACGCGCTGGCCGAATTCGGCGTCGTTTTCCTGATGTTTTCGATCGGGCTGGAATTCTCGCTGGCCCAGTTGCGCGCGATGCGGCGCATCGTGTTCGGCCTGGGGCTGGCGCAGGTGGTGCTGACCATCCTTGCCACCGTGATCGGGGCCCTGCTGCTGTCGATGTGGATCCCGGCCCTGCAGGTGAGCTGGCAGGCCGCCTTCGCGCTCGGCGGGGCACTGGCCATGTCCTCCACCGCCATCGTGGTGAAACTGCTGACCGAACGCCTGGAACTGGAAAGCGAACATGGACGGCGCATCATCGGCATCCTGCTGTTCCAGGACCTGGCCGTGGTGCCGCTGCTGATCCTGATTCCCTCGCTGGCGCGCAATCCCGAAGACCTGGCCGCGACCCTGGCCTGGGCCGGCGTGAAGGCCGCCGCCGTGCTGGCGCTGCTGCTGTTCTTCGGCCAGAAGCTGATGCGCAACTGGTTCACCCTGGTGGCCAAGCGCCGCTCGCAGGAGCTGTTCATGCTCAACCTGCTGCTGGTGACGCTGGGCGCGGCCTGGATCACCGAGCGCGCCGGGCTGTCGCTGGCGCTGGGGGCTTTCGTGGCCGGCATGCTCATTTCCGAAACCCAGTTCAAGCACCAGGTGGAGGAAGACATCAAGCCCTTCCGCGACGTGCTGCTCGGCCTGTTCTTCATCACCATCGGCATGCTGCTCAACCTGCGCATGGTGCTCGAACACTGGTGGCTGGTGCTGATCCTGCTGGTGATTCCCGTGCTATTGAAATTCGCGCTGATCGCGCTGCTGGCGAAGGCCTTCGGCTCCTCGGACGGGGTCTCGATGCGCACCGGTCTCGCCCTGGCGCAGGCGGGCGAATTCGGCTTCGTGCTCCTGAATCTCGCCTCGGGCTCGAAGCTGATCGATCCCTTCCTGATGCAGCTGGTACTGGCCTCGATGGTGCTGTCGATGCTGGTCGCGCCTTTCGTGATCGCCAAGTCGGACCGGATCGTGATGAAGATCGCCTCCAACGAATGGATGATGCAGTCGCTGCAGCTCACGCAACTGGCCAGCCGCACGATGGCCGCGCAACAGCACGTGATCATCGCCGGCTTCGGGCGCAGCGGCCAGAGCGTGGCCACCCTGCTCTCGGACGAGAACCTGCCCTGGTACGCGCTCGACCTCGACCCCGAGCGGGTGCAGGAAGCGCAGGCCGCCGGCTCCAACGTCTCCTACGGCGACGCCGGCCGGCGCGAGGCCCTGATCGCGGCCGGCATCAATCGGGCAAGCGCGTTGGTGATCACCTTCGCCGACACCCGCGCGGCGCTGAAAGTGCTGCACCTGGTGCACGAGCTGGCGCCCTCGCTGCCGGTGATCGTGCGCAGCCACGACGACAGCGACCTCGAATCCCTGCGCCAGGCCGGCGCCACCGAGGTGGTGCCCGAAGCCCTGGAGAGCAGCCTGATGCTCGCTTCGCACGCGCTGGTGGTGGTCGGGGTGCCGCTGCGGCGCGTGGTGCACCGCGTGCAGAGCGCGCGCGACGAGCGCTACGCCGCCCTGCGCGGCTACTTCCACGGCGCCAGCGACATTACCGACGACCCCGAGCACATGTACGTGCGCCTGCATTCGGTGGTGCTACGGGAGGACGCGCAGGCGGTCGGGCGGCGCCTGGACGAGCTGGGGCTGGAGGAGCTGGGCGCCGAAGTGACCGGCATCCGCCGCGCGCGCATGCGGGTGGAGCCGGAGGACAAGACGGTGCTACAGGCGGCCGACGTGGTGGTGCTGCGCGGCTCGGCCGACGCGGTGACGCGGGCCGAGGGAAGGTTGTTGTAGGGTCAGGAACCCAGGGATTCCCAGCTCGGGAGCTTATATTTCTTCTTGCTCCAGGCATACACTCCGGCCATCGCCATGCCGTAGCACAAGCCGCAAATCACCGCACCCAGCAGGCCGAGGGCAGGATGCGTTCCGTCCGTACGCCAGCGGAAGAACCACATGAAGATGCCCCAGAAAGGCGCGAACCAGACCGCGCACACGAAGGTCGTGCGCCAGAACGATTCGAAGTGCAGCGGGCGCACCTGCATGCCGAGCTTGCGGAACAGGCGCAGCTGGACCGGTTCGGACGTATGCTGGGGAATGCCGTGGCGGTTGAGGACGGCGATGGCGCGCTGGCGGCGTTCTTCGAAAGTCATGTTGAGTCCTGGTAACAAAACACCAAGATACTAGCACGCTCTGGCACAGTGCGAACGCTGTATTGGTGGGGTCGAGACCCCACCCTACGTGAAAGAATATTTCATGTAGACCGCAATCTTGAAATATTCTTTCAACCTGCCAGCACGACGCGGTTGCGTCCCGCTTCCTTCGCCTGGTACAGCGCCGTATCCGCCTGCGCCACCAGTTGCTGGGCCACGGTCTCGATCGGCAGCTCGCGTGCGGCATCGTCGAGGGTGGCGACGCCGATCGACACCGAGATTTCCAGGAACTGCGCGTCGGCCAGGTCGACCGGGTAGCGCGCCACGCCGGCGCGGATGCGGTCGGCCACCACGGCGGCGGCCGGCAAGTCGGCGTCGACCAGCAGCACCACGAACTCCTCGCCGCCGAAGCGCGCCAGCGCGTCCGACAGGCGCAGCTCGCTCTTAATGCGGGCGGCCACTTCGCGCAGCACCTCGTCGCCGGCCTGGTGTCCGACGCGGTCGTTGACCTGCTTGAAATGATCGACGTCGATGAACATCACGGAAATGCGGTAGCCCTGGCGCCGCGCGCGCGCGATCTCTTCCAGCAGGCGACGGTCGATGTAGCGGCGGTTGTAGACGCCGGTCAGCGCATCGGTCAGGCCGATGTACTTGAGCATTTCGTTGCTGATCACGTTCTCGAGGCAGATCGCGATGATCGACGCCATGTGCTCGATGAAGTCGGTCGCCATGCTGGGCGTGAAGCGTTCCGGATCGACGCTGCCCAGGTTCAGGCTGCCGATCAGGCGCTTGTTGCGCAACAGCGGCACCAGGGCCACGCTCCTCAGGCGGCCGTGGGCGTGCGGAAAGCGCGGGCCGTGTGCGGCCGCATCGAACCGTCCCAGGCGCGGGCGCGGCCTGGCGCCGTCGGCCGTCTCGAAGCCCAGTTCGACCGCGTGCTCGCAGAACAGCAGGTCGGGCAGCGGCTCGAAGTCCACGCCCAGCTTGTGCATGACGGTGTAGATGTCGGCGTCGGCGTCGACCAGCGACAGGGTCACCGCGTCGAGTTCGGAGATCACCGGCAGCATCCGGAAAATGGTGCCGACCAGCTCCTGGAAGGTCGAGGCGCCGACGATCTCGAGGTCGAAGGCCTGGTGCCGGCACATGATGTCGTGGTTGCGCTGGGCCTGGTCGATCAGGTAAGCCATGCGCGCGCGCAGGGCTTCGTTTTCGGCAATCAGATCGCGCGACGTCGCGTCCGGCTGGTGCATGACATTCCTTTCAGCAATAACCGTTACCTTACGCGATACGGCCCCGCTTGGGAACGAAAACGGGCGTTTCCCGGCCGGGAGCGCCTTCCGGCGCTGCCTTAAAACGACAAAGCGACGCTAAGCTCCTGGCCAAGCCGCAGGGTGCCGCCCGCGCCCTCGAGCACGATGCAGTTCATGCCGACGCACACGGCGCCATCGAGCATCGCCTTGCCGCGCCAGGACTGCAGGATGTCGAGCGGGTCCGGACCGGGAATGCCCGTGGCCTGGTCGACCGCCGGAATCGGGCAGCGCGCGCAGGGTTTCACCGGCTTGATGACGATGCCGCCGCTGCGCAGCGATTCGGTGTAGTCCTCTTCGAAAGGATCGGTGCCCTCGACCACGAGGTTGGGGCGGAAGCGGTTCATCGGGAGGGCCTCGCGTCCCGCCGCGCGCATCTGCGTATTGATCTCGTCGAGCGCAGACGCGCCGATCAGGAGCAGCGGATAGGCGTCGGCAAAACGTGCGCTGGACGGCGCGCCGCCGGTCCACTTGGTGCTGGTCGGGCGCTCCAGTCCGGGACGGAAGCGCACCAGGCGGCAGGCGCCGCGCAATACCTCGCCGAACCAGGCGGCGGCCGCGTCGCCGCAGTCCCCGGCCTCGACGCTGTCGTCCCAGATCTGCACGCGCCGCGTCGGCGCTGACATGTCCAGCGCCAGCGGCAGGCGCAGCGGCGCCATGCCGGGTGCCGTCACCACCAGCGCGTCGCCCTCGACCCGTGGCCTGATCGTCGCCATGCGCGGGTATTCGCGCTGGGTCAGGAACTGCCCTTCCCCGTTCACCAGCATCCACTCGCGGTCGTGCACGCCCTGCGCGCACAAGCCCGAAACGGTCGCCACTGCCTCCTCGACCGCCATGCCGGCGCAGGATTTGATCGGATAAACGATGAGCTGGGAAAGGATGGCCATGCCGCGTCGGTGCGTCTGTCGAAAAGGCCGACAGTATCGCACCAAACGCGGCGCCAGTGAGAGGCTCAGGCCTTTGCCAGGCGCATCTGGCTCAGTTCACCCGTCAGGTAGCCGACCGCGGAGCCGAACTTGTCCTTGTAGTTCGCGCGCACCAGCGGATCGAGCGTGGCCTTGACGTTGTTGTGGATGCTGCCCCAGTCGCCGGCGTGCTGGAAGTTGCTCATGATGTAGGTCCAGCCGTTCAGTTCATCGACCGCGTGCAGGCCGGTCGACTCGCCGCCGGCCGGGATCGACATCAGGCGCGAGAGCTGCTTGGTGTCGACGTTGTAGGCCCACAGGAAGTTGTTGACGTGCTGGCCGCTGTCTTCGCCGATGAACAGGGTGCGCAGCTTTTCCGAGAACTTCAGGTTGTCCGGGTTGCCGATCTTGGCCGGGTTGGCGGTATTGCCCAGTGCATCGGCGGTGATGTCTTCGCCCGTGATCAGGGCCTTGATGTCGACCGGCATCCACTCGCTGCTGATCGCCGCGCCATTCACGTCCTTCTGCCCACCCTTCAGATTCAGCGCCATCACCGCGCCGGCGTTGAGCGCCTTCGGAATCGACACACCATTGCCCGCCACGTTCAGCTTGTTCCCGGCGACCATCGAAGATTGGCAGTTTTGCAGCGCCGAGTAGGCGATCTTGTCCTTCGCGTTGACAGTCGTGCCCTCCATCTTGGTAAAGCCCATCGAGGCGCCGACCAGGGCGGCGTAGCGGTGGGTTTCCAGGAAGGCGGCGGCCTTCTCCATGCCCGGCATCAGCTTGATCCACTCGACCGCGCCGTTGGCGACCACCTGCTTGAACGACGCATCCTGCGGGTCAGTCGTACGCACGTCCATGATGTCCGTCGGTTTGAGGGTCGCGGCCAGCTGGCGGATTTCGGCGCTGGTGGCCGAGCCGAGCTTGATCCAGGTGAGCGGCGCGGCCGTCGTGGCAGCCGGGTCGACCGAGAAGCCGGCGCCGACCTTGGCCACGTACAGCGTGCCGGCGGACAGGTCCTTTTCCTTGTCGGCCACGAAGACGAAGTAGCCGCTGTTGGTAGCGTCGTCGCCCATCAGCACGGTGCGCTGGTCCGGCATCACCTGCACCAGTTCGTGGGAGATGCGGCCCATACAGTAGTGCTTCTTGATCGAGGCGGTGCCGTCCGGGTTCACCGTCACTTCCGGCATGTGGCCGTAGTTGTACGGGTTGGCCGCGGTCTCGCTGCCGTACAGGTTCTTGCTGAAGGCCTTGAACTGGGCGTCGGTTGCGGCAGTAAAAGCGTTCGGCTCGTACTCCTCGCTCGACAGGTGGGTGCCCCAGGGCGACAGGGACGCGCCGCAGGTGATCCACAGACCCTCGACGCTGGAAGTGTCGACGTTGTGGTACTTCACCAGCGACAGCTTGCCGGTGGTCTGGTCCTGGTCCAGGGTCAGCACGGCGATCGGCGACGGCAGGCGGCCGTACATGCCGGTGACGCCGTCCTGGGCCAGGGTGGTGTACTCGAACTGCACCACGGCGAACACGGGCTTGCCCTTCACTCCCGGCACGTTCGCGTTCGGCACCGACAGCAGCGAGGTGCCGTCCGGCGAATCCGAGAAGAACTGGCGCTCCTTGCCGGGCACGGTGGCGTCGATGATCGGCTGGTTCTTGATGTCGTAGTAACCGCCGGCCAGGATGGTGCCGCCGGCGCCGTTCGGAACCATGTCGCCGGTGATGAAGAAAGGTTGATACGACAGCTTGAAATCGAGCTTGCTGCTGTCGCTGAAGTTCACGGTCATGGTCGAGCCGACCGTGGTGGTGGCCATCGCGGCGGCGTTCGCCAGGGTCGGCGCATCCATCGAGCTGAAGGTGACGCTCGTCAGCGTGGCCGGCACGACTGGTGGAACCGGGGTCACGGCCACTGGCGAGTCGTCGTGGCTGTCGCCACCGCAGCCGGCCAGCAGGGAAGCGCCGGCAAAGCCGCCCAGGGGCAGCATTGGGGCGGCGCCCAGCATGCGCAGCAGGCGGCGGCGGGACAGTTCAGGGGTCGGGTTCATGCGTCGTTTCTCCATTTGGTGGTGGGCACGGCGAATGCTGTGCTGATGGACGCGCAGAATAGCGGGGCCGTATGTCACGTTCATGACAAGGGCCGGGCTTGCCTCCAGTGCCACGCACATGACGGGAACAGTTTTTGTTGGCATAATTTGTTGCTAACATGCAAAAAAATTAGCTGCCTCAGCAGCGCCGCAGTTTCGCCCCCACTACTGGAAAAATATGTACAAGCTTTTTGCTGCCCTCCTTTGCGTCCCCTTGTTGGCCGCTTGCACCAAAGAACCGCCGAAATGCTCGGACCCTGCCACGCTCACTCTCGTCAAGCAAATCCTGCTCGACAAGCTTGGCGTGAATGAGGCCGACAGGGAAAAAATTGGTGTGGAACTGCTCTATGCCATCTTGAGTCTCGAAAACCCTCGCTCCTCGGCATATGACGAGAAAATCAAGAAGCTGAGTTGCGAAGCTACCCTCATTGTGAAAAGCAATGATGAAGCAGGGAACACTTATCAGCTTCCACTTGATTTCGAGTCTCAGCTCGACGACAAGGGTGACCATATCGTTGCCGTGAAGGGCGTGATGATTGGCGATCTGCGCCAGGTCGATCAGTATGTTGGGGCAGCAATCGTCAACGCGAGGAAGAAAGCCGGCGTTACAGCATCCTCCGGTACGACGCCCGAGGCGGCGGTGGCCGAGCCAACGCCCGTCGTAACCGCTGCGCCAGAACAGTCCGTCGAAACGACCGCTGACGTGCCGGATACTGTCGAAAAGTCAGGCGTATGCAAAGGCCTCGACCTGGCAATCACCGTTGAACAATCGGAATGCCTGAGCCGTAAGTTCACCATCGCCGACAAAACACTGAACGACGAATACAAACGTGTGATGGCAGCATTGCCCGCAGAGCGACAAGCCGAATTAAGGGGTAGTCAACGCGCCTGGATCAAGGAAAAGGACCAGAAATGCGCGGAGGCTGGTAACGAATTCGAAGGCGGCACGCTACAGCCTATCGTGATTGCCGACTGCGAAGTCCGAATGACGGATGAGCGGAGTAAATTCCTGGCGAGCTACGAATAAAAAACCGCCATTACACGGCAGACAGCATAAAGAAAAACCCCGTCACTACGCATGACGGGGTTTTCTGATTGGGCCGGCGAGACTTAAGCGTCTGGCATCACACGTTGAACAAGAAGTTCAACACATCCCCATCCTTGACGACGTATTCCTTGCCTTCCGCCCGCATCTTGCCCGCTTCCTTCGCGCCCGCCTCGCCCTTGTAGGCGATGTAGTCATCGAACGAAATGGTCTGCGCACGGATGAAGCCGCGCTCGAAGTCGGTGTGGATCACGCCGGCCGCCTGCGGGGCGGTGGCGCCGACCTTCACGGTCCAGGCGCGCACTTCCTTGACGCCGGCGGTGAAGTAGGTCTGCAGGCCGAGCAGCTTGTAGGCGGCGCGGATCAGGCGGTCCAGGCCCGGCTCTTCCATGCCCATGTCGGCCAGGAAGGCTGCCTTGTCGGCGTCGTCCAGGTCGGCGATTTCCGATTCGATCGCGGCGCTGATCGCCACGATCGGGGCGTTCTGCTTCTTGGCGAACTCGGTCAGCTGGTCCAGCAGCGGGTTATTGGTAAAACCGGTGTCGGACACGTTGGCGACGTACATGGCCGGCTTCGCGGTGATCAGGTGCAGTTCCTTGATCAACGCCATCTCGTCGGCGTCCAGGCCCAGGGTGCGGACCGGCTGGCCTTCGTTCAGGTGCGGCAGCATGCGCTCGCACAGGGCGACCAGCTTGGCGGCGTCCTTGTCGCCCGAGCGGGCTTTCTTGTTCTCGCGGTGGATCGCCTTTTCGACGGCGCCCAGGTCGGCCAGGGCCAGTTCGGTCTGGATCACTTCGATGTCGTCGATCGGGCTGACTTTGCCGGCCACGTGGATGACGTTCGGGTCTTCGAAGCAGCGCACGACGTTGACGATGGCGTCGGTCTCGCGGATGTGCGACAGGAACTGGTTGCCCAGGCCCTCGCCTTTCGAGGCGCCGGCCACCAGGCCCGCGATGTCGACGAATTCGACGATGGCCGGGACGATGCGCTCCGGCTTGACGATCTCGGCCAGCTGGGCCATGCGCGGATCGGGCACCTCGACCACGCCGACGTTCGGCTCGATGGTGCAGAACGGGTAGTTTTCAGCCGGAATGCCGGCCTTGGTCAGCGCGTTGAACAGGGTGGACTTGCCGACGTTGGGCAGGCCGACGATGCCGCATTGGAGACTCATGGGAATTCTTTCTCTCGATGATGATGGAGCTGCATGCCACAGCTCGGAAACCCCACATTGTAACCCGGGAGGCGGGTGAATGCCGCAAAAACAGGCGCGGCGGCGGCCTGTGGCGCATGCCGCTGATGCCGGGATGCCGCAGGCATGGCCATGTCGACATTCTTTACATTTAGCATGGGTGAAAACTTGACGCTTAAAAAATATGCTTTCCTATCAATAATTTATTTTGCTGGAATAATAATTGCTTGCTAGAAAATCATAGTGATACTCTTCCGAGGCAAGCATGAAAAAAATCTTCTTCGTTCTCTTTACCGCGGCGGCGATGCTGGCCGGCTCGGCCCAGGCCGTCACCGTGCGCGGCTGGGGCACCGGCGCCCTGGTCGGCCATGACCTGACCGATCCGGAAAACGATGCCTACCCCAACGCTTACGTCAACTACAACGCGGTGTTCCGTTCGTCGATCGAGCCCTATTTCGGCGCGGAGGGCGCCTTCAACGTGTTCGACAACCGGGTCGGCGCCGGCGACGACAAATGGTGCTGCGACCTGAACGGCTGGGTCGAAACCGACTTCGGCAGCAAGCGCTACCATCTCACCAGTTTCACCGCCGCCTCGGCCAGCGACGTGCCGGGCCGCGATGCGGACAAATGGCAGATCCTCGGCTCGAACGACGGCCTCAACTACACTGTCATCTTCTCCTACGACCACGACGGCGTGTCGCCCTGGGGCCTGAACCGCAACCAGGTGAACGAATACACGGCGGGCGTCGACTACGTGCTGCCGGCCGCGTTCAGCATTTTCCGCTACCAGAGCTTCTCCGTCGTCAGCGCCGGCAATCACCAGCTGGCCGAACTCGAGTTCTTCGGCAAGGAATACGTCGAACCCGTGGACGTGCCGGAACCGGGCAGCGTCGCCCTGCTGGGCCTGGGCCTGCTGGCGGTGTTCGGCATCGCACGCCGCAAGCGCGCCTGAGCCCGCACCCGTAAGGAGAAACGCCAGGTCAAAAGCCGCTGCCTTGAGCAGCGGCTTTTTTATTGGCGTCAGATCGCGCGCAGGCGCGACAGGTCCGGCCGTTCGATGAAGGCCGCCAGCTCATCCCGCAGGCACTGCGCTTCGCGCATGGCCTGCAACCAGGCGCGCACGCGGGCGTCGTGGTCGAGTCCATAAAACTTGAAGTCGGCGCGGTCGGGCAGTTTTGCGCGCGGCAGGGTCTTCAAGAATTCCTGCGAGGGCGAGACGATCAGCACGTTGTCGAGCCAGCCGCGGTTCGGACCGCGCGCGCAGCGGCGCCAGGGCATGGCCTTGTCCAGCCAGCCCGGCACGATGTGCTCGTTGAAGTGAGGATAGAACACGATGGCGTCCGGCTCCTGCGCTTCCAGGCAGGCGTAGGGCAAGGCCAGGTGGTAGTCGATGATGCCGCCGTCCCAGTAATGCCCGCTGGGGGCGCCCGGGATACCGGTGACCGGCTGCATGATCAGCGGCAGCGTGCCCGAGGCGAGCAGGCTGGCAGCCAGGTTCTCGCGCGTGAGCGTGGCGAAGTGGGTGGTGAAGCTGTCGAACTGGGTGCGCAGCCAGGGAATGCTGTCGCGGGCGTCGCCGATCACGACGCGCTCGAGCATGCCGGCAAGCCGTGCGCGCGAGGCGAAGTTGGTCAGCGCCGCGGCAGCGAAGCCGCGCATCTCGGCGCGCCGGTGCACGGGGGCGGCAAGAGGGCCCTTGCCGCGCACCGCCAGCAGGTGCAGGCGATGGTGGGGATGGCTGAGGATGTCCTCCTCGTGGCCGCTGACGAATTCGCGCAGCAATTCCTGCACCACCGCATTGATCTGCTGGGGGCTGGGCTTGGTGCTGGTGTAGCGCTGGCCGGCGTACAGCGCGCCCAGGCACTCGAAGGCGCGCACCGGGTCGCGCTGGCAGGCGGCGGCCATGCGCCAGGCGCCGATCGAGGAGCCGATCAGGGTGCGTTCGCGCGGGCTTTGCGGTAGCCATTCGCCGAAGACGTACTGGTCGAGGGACTGGAAGATCAGGCCCTTGGGGCCGCCGGCGGCGGCGGGAACGACGGCGATGTCCTGGGCGCGCAACCCGTGCGCGCGGATCTGGGCCAGGGCGCGCGGCCCGGCGTGGAAGTTCAATGCACTCATCCGGAAATTATCGCAGGAAGCGGCCCGGCGCGCCGGAGCGCGGACGCCGGTCAACGCGTACGCTGTCGGTCATCTTTACAGCCTGTCCCTGCAGAATGCCCGGCCCGGGGCAGCGCCGGTTTGGCACGGAATTCGCATGGTGGTCGGCTGCCCGGCGCGTCCGGCGCCAGGCATTCACTGCGTGACAACCATGAGGGAGACCACGATGAAGAACTACGC
Source organism: Massilia sp. UBA2709 (assembly GCA_002354135.1). Taxonomy (GTDB): domain Bacteria; phylum Pseudomonadota; class Gammaproteobacteria; order Burkholderiales; family Burkholderiaceae_D; genus Telluria. Next base: position 30,019 of record DEKZ01000449.1, read on the forward strand.
AATCCTGGCAGTGCTGATGTTCGCGACTGCGTTCGCCCACGCCGTGCCGACGCGCGGCATCCGCTCGCCGGTGGATGTCGTCGTCAATACGATGGGCGAGTACGAAGAGCGTTGGTATCCGGAAGAGAACATGATCAACAAATCCGGGCTGCTCACACCCTTCATCGATGGCGTCACCGATTTTACCGACTACGTCTATACGGCGCCGCTGCACGAAGGCTGGGACGACTACAGCTGGCTCAGCGCCTATATCTATTCGGGCGAGCTGATCTTCGACATGGGACGCGAGTACCGGATCTGGAACTTCATGATGTGGAACGGGGGAACCGGCATCAGCGCCAGTCCTGCGGCGTTCACGGTGACGACCTCGCGCACCCTGGACTTCAGCGAGGCGACCGTGGTGGGCACCTTCACCGGGCACCAGCGGGGCTACGTCGGCACCGAATACTGGATCACGCCCTCGGTCGGGCGCTACGTCAAGCTGACCATCGACGGCAACTTCGGCAATCCCTGCTGCGTGGCCATCGGCGAGGTCGCGTTCGACGCCGAACTGCTGCACCCGATCCCGGAGCCGAGCAGCGTGACGCTGGCCGGCATCGGCCTGACGGCACTGGGCGCCATGGCCGTGGCGCGCCGCCTGCGGGAGCGGCGCCGGGACGCCTGACTTGCTCAGGCGGTGTGCAGTTGCATCGTCGCCGCGTCGAGCTTGCCCTCGACGGCCAGCGGAATGATGCGCAGGGCCTTGTCGATCGATTCCTCGATCGGGCCCTGCTCTTCGCGGCGCGGACGGTGCAGCACGAAGTCGGCCACCCCTTGCTGCAGGTTCAGGCTGCGCGGGTGGCCGATGCCGATGCGCAGGCGCCAGTAATCCTGGGTGCCGAGGGCCGCGGTGATGTGCTTCAGGCCGTTGTGGCCGCCGGAGGAGCCGCCCTTCTTGAGCTTGGCGACGCCCGGCAGCAGGTCGAGCTCGTCGTGCACGACCAGGACTTCGTCCGGGTTGATCTTGTAGAAGCGCGCCAGCGCGCCGACCGACTGTCCGGAGCGGTTCATGAAGGTCAGCGGCTCGAGCAGCCAGACTTCCTTGCCCGAGATTGACGTTTTCGCCATCAGCGCATTGAAACGGCTCTCGCGCTGCAGGCGGCAGCCCGGCAGGCTGTTGGCGAGGTTGTCGACCAGCCAGAAGCCGGCGTTGTGGCGGGTTTGTTCGTATTCTGGGCCAGGATTGCCGAGGCCGACGATGAGGCGGATGGACATAGCGGTCGCGTCAGGAAAAAGGCGATTATCGCCGAAAACGGGGAAGGATCAGCAATCGGGACAAAGCAATAAAAAACCCGCCGGGCAAGCCGCGGCGGGTTTTCGACTTCCCGTCCGCCCATCAGGGCGGCGGAAAAAATTACTTCTCTTCGCCTTCGGCAGCAGCGGCAGCGCCACGCGGCACGGTCGAGGTGGCGATGGTCAGGTTCTGGCCGTGGGTCAGCGCGGTCACGCCTTCCGGCAGCTTCAGGTCGTTCACGTGGATCGACTGGCCGGCTTCCAGGTTGCCCAGGTCGACTTCGATGAACTCAGGCAGCTTACCCGGCAGGCAGGCGACTTCCAGTTCGTTCAGCACGTGCGAGATGACAGCGCTGCTCAGCTTGACGGCCGGCGAGGTCTCGGCGTTGACGAAGTGCAGGGTGACCTTGGTGTGGATCGGCTGCGATGCATCGACGCGCTGGAAGTCAGCGTGCAGGACCAGTTGCTTGTATGCGTGCATCTGGAAGTCGCGCAGCAGGACTTGCTGGGTCTTGCCGTCGATTTCCATGTCCAGCACGGAACCGTGGAAAGCTTCTTTCTTGAGCGCGTGGAACAACGCGTTGCCGTCCAGGGCGATCAGCTGCGGGGCTTCGGCGCCACCGTAGATGATGCCAGGGGTCTGGCCAGCGTTGCGCAGGCGGCGGCTCGCTCCGGTGCCCTGCAGGGTGCGGTTGAATGCGACTACTTTCATGTGAAACTCCAATAGTTGTGTGGGCCCGAATGCCGGGAATGACTCCCGGCCCGCGCCCGGTAAATGCCTGCCCCCGCGACCAGGGACAGGCGGCGATTGAGCGCTGACTGCGCACTCAAGAATTCCGGTATTTCTACGACACAACGGCGCGCCGGCTGTTCAGCCTGGCGCGCCGTGTTTAATACTGAATACTGCTTAGTCGACGAACAGCGACATCACCGAGTCGCCCTTGACGATGCGCTTGAAGGTCTCGGCCAGCAGCGGAGCACAGGTCAGCTGGCGGATCTTCGGGCAGGCGGCGCCGGCGGCCGACAGCGGGATGGTGTCGGTGACAACCAGCTCGTCCAGCGGCGAGTTCGAGATGCGGTCGATTGCAGGACCCGACAGGACCGGGTGGGTGCAATACGCCACGACTTTCTTCGCGCCGCGCTCTTTCAGCACTTCGGCAGCCTTGGTCAGCGTGCCTGCGGTGTCGACCATGTCGTCCATGATCACGCAGTTACGGCCTTCGACTTCGCCGATGATGTTCATGACTTCCGACACGTTCGCCTTCGGGCGGCGCTTGTCGATGATCGCCAGGTCGCAGCCGAGGCGCTTGGCCAGCGCACGGGCACGCACCACGCCGCCGACGTCGGGCGAGACGACCAGCAGGTCGTCGTACTTCTGCTTCTGCAGGTCGCCCAGCAGGATCGGGGAAGCGTAGATGTTGTCGACCGGGATGTCGAAGAAGCCCTGGATCTGGTCGGCGTGCAGGTCCATGATCAGGACGCGCTCGACGCCGGCTTCTTCCAGCATGTTGGCGACGACTTTTGCCGAGATCGCGACACGCGCCGAACGCGGGCGGCGGTCCTGGCGGGCATAGCCGAAGTATGGAATGGCGGCAGTGATGCGGCCAGCCGATGCGCGCTTGAGAGCGTCGACCATCAGCATGATTTCCATCAGGTTATCGTTGGTGGGAGCGCAGGTCGATTGCAGAACGAAGACGTCCTTGCCACGAACGTTCTCGTTGATTTCGACCATTACTTCGCCATCGGAGAACTTCGAGACCACGGCCTTACCGAGAGGAATGCCGAGGTTTTTTGCGACCCCTTCTGCTAGCGCCGGATTGGCATTGCCGGTAAAAACCATCAGGTTTTCGTAAGCCATGGGAGTCCCAGAAAGGTGAGCTTGAACTTGAAAAACAATCAGCCGGATATACCGGCTGATTATGCGTTATGGAGAGCGACGTTTCGTGCCTTCCTTATTCATCCGCTGGACGCTTCGAGCATCGACAGACCGGACAAATTTAATGGCAGGGGAACAAGGATTCGAACCTTGGAATGCCGGAATCAAAATCCGGTGCCTTAACCAACTTGGCGATTCCCCTACGCAACCTACAGCTTACCGCAGTGCTTAACTATTGTAACGTCAATCGCTGCGACAGGCAAAATTTTATTCTACAACATACTGTTTTGCAAGAGCTTTTTCATCGGGTGTCGCGCCAGCGATTTTGCTTTCCACGATTTCCAGTTGCCGGGCACTTGCGCCAACACCTGATCCGCTTCCGCTTCGCCGGGCAGCGCGCAAAATACACACGCCCCTGAGCCAGTCATCCTGGCAGCGCCGTAACGTCCCAACCACTTGATCGCCTCTCCTACTTCAGGAAACAACCGGGCCGCTACTGCTTGCAAATCATTTTTCCCGTATGCACTTAACTTATGTGCTTCAGGAAAGTCCGCTATTCTGACGGCTTTTGTGTCCCTTGTCAAATCCGGCGCGGTGAAAATTGCGGGAGTCGGCACCGACACGCCCGGTTCGATCACCACATACCAGCAATCCGGGCCTTCCACCGGCTGCATCGCCTCCCCGATTCCCTCGACAAAGGCGGTCTGGCCATAGAGGAAGAAAGGAATGTCGGCGCCCAGCGGCAAGCCGATCTCCATCAGCTCGGCATCCGTGAAACCGCCCTGCCACAGGTGGTTCGCAGCCATCAGCGCGGTCGCCGCGTCGGACGAGCCGCCGCCCAGGCCGCCGCCCATGGGCAGGATTTTATCGAGCCGCACGTCGATGCCGGGTACGGCGCGCCCGTGGCGCGTTTCATGGGCCTCGGCCAGGCGGCGCAGCGCGCGCACCACCAGGTCCTGCTCTTCGGGCACGCCGGGCACCTCGTTGGTGCGATGGATGCGGCCGTCGTCGCGCAGGTCGAAGTGCAGGGTGTCGGCGTGGTCGATCAGTTGAAACACGCTTTGCAGCAAGTGGTAGCCGTCGGCGCGGCGGCCGACGACGTGCAGGAACAGGTTCAGCTTGGCCGGAGCCGGGCAATGGTGCAGCGATTTCATCAGGCGGCCGGGAGGATGATGATGCGGATCTGCAGCTCGCCGCTGGTGGCGGTGGCGCTGCGCTCGGCGTCGATGCGCTGGGGCACTGGCCGTGCTGCCTTGTCGTCCTGCCAGGACACGAAGCGCAGGCGCCAGCCATCCTTGGTGTAGACGCTGTTATTCGCCGGCGACGCGACGAAGCGCTTGCCGTCGGCCGCCGTGGCATAGCCCTGCATCCAGTCGCGCAGGCCGGCCACCGGCAGCGACCAGCCCAGCGCCCGGGAAGTCAGGGTGTCGATGTCCTGGGCGCTCATCGGCTCGCGGCCCGCCTGGGTCAGCGTGGCCCCTTGCGGCGTGACGCTGATCTCGGCCAGGGTCTGGCCCAGCGGCGACGCCAGGCTGACGTCGATGCGGCCCGGCTGTTGCGACCACTCGAAATTGCCCGTGACCGAACCCGGCTGGCCGTCCTTTTCATAGTTCACCGACAGGCGGCCGCTCAGCTCGATCGTTTCGCGGTAGTCGGCAACGGTGGATTGGGAAAGCGGTGCGCTGGCGCAGCCGGCGAGCGCGGCGGCGAAAGCGAACAGGGTCAGGCGGCGGGTGATTGGCATCGTTCAGTAGTCTGCAAAAGGAGCGGGGGGGGGGNNAAAAAAAAAAAAAGGAAAAGGGGGGGGGGGGGGGTGGGTTGGGTTTTTAGGGGGGCGAGAAAAAGGGGGGGGGGGGCGCGCCCCCGCCGCGGGATTCATCATGAAGAGGATTATTTCACAGCAATGCGTCACAAGGACAAGCGCAGGCGCGCCAGCGTGCTGCGCAGGGTGTCGTTCTGCGGGTCCTTGGCGCGTGCTTCGAGCCAGAGTTTCTCGGCGTCGGCGCGCTTGCCGCGCTGCCACAGCACTTCGCCGAGGTGCACGGCGATCTCCGGGTCGCGGCGCAGGCTGTAGGCGCGGCGCAGGTGGGTTTCGGCCGCTTCCAGGTTGCCCATGCGGTACTCGACCCAGCCCATGCTGTCCATGATGAAGGGGTCTTCCGGCGCCATTGCCAGCGCCTTCTCGATCAGCGTTCGCGCCTCGTCCAGGCGGACGTTGCGCTCGGCCAGGGAATAGCCGAGGGCGTTGTAGGCATGGTGGTTGTCCGGCGCCAGGCGCATCACTTCGCGCAGCGCCCGCTCCATCTCCTCGACCTGGCCGGTCTTCTCGGCCAGCAGGGCGTAGTCGTAGAGCAGGTCGGGGTTGGTCGGGAAGCGCTTGGTGGCCGCCTGCATCAGCTGGTAGGCCTGCCCGGCCTGGCCGGCATCACGCAGGATCTGGGCTTCGGCCGCCAGCACCTGGGCCTGGGCAGCCGGCTCGGACGGCTTCAGCGAGGCGAGCAGGCGGCGCGCGGCCGGCACGTCGCCGCCCTTGCCGAGCAGCTGGGCACGGCGCAGTTGAGCGCTGAACACGGTCTTCTCGTCGCCCTCGGGCAGCTTGTCGAGCCAGCCGGCGGCGGCCTTCAGGTCGCCCCGCTCCTCGGCCAGCTGCGACAGGATCAGCAGCGCCTTCGAGGGGTCGCGCTCGTCGTCGGGATTGCGGCCCAGCACGTCGACGAAACGGGTGAAATAGCGCTCGGCCCCGGCCGGGTCGTTCAGCTGGGTCGACAGCACGCCCAGCGCGTACAGCGTGGTGACGTTGTCCGGCTGCTTCTGGTCGAGCAGCATGAACTGGCGGCGCGCTTCCTCGTACTGCTTGGCGTTGACGAGGATGCGGGCATGGGCGGCACGCACCTCGCGCGCATTCGGATTGGTGACCAGGAATTTTTCCAGCAGCGCGGTGGCTTCTTCTTCGGTGTCGCTGGCCTGGGCCAGGGTCAGCATCGCGATCTGCGAGGACGACTGCAGCGCCAGCGCGGCGCGCGCCTGCCTGGCGCCCTCTTCCTTGGCGCCGCGCGACAAGGCCGCCTGAGCCAGCACGACGCGGCCCTCGACGGTATCGCTGTAGGGCGCCACCAGGCGCTCGAGCATGGCATTCGCCGCTTCCTTGTCCTTGGCGCGCGCGAGCAATTGCTGCACCTGGTAGAGCACCACGCCGCGCGCTTCCAGCGGCGCGTTGTCGAGGCGCTTGCGGAAGATGGCTTCGGCGTCGGCGATATTGTCGGAGAGGATGACCATCCCCAGATAGTATTGCGTGGCTTCGTCGGACTCCGGGTCGAGCTTGCGCCATTCGCGCACCGCGGCCAGGGTGTCCTCGGGCTGGCGCGCAGCCAGCGCCATCTCGGCGGCGCGGCGCGCCAGGCGCGGGTCGCGTGTCTGCTGGGCCAGCGCCAGCATCGTCAGGTAAGGACCCTGCCAGTCGCCCTTGCGGAACGCGAACTCGGCGCGCAGCAACTGGTTCAGCAGGGTCGGCGTCAGCTCGACCTTGGG
>DEKZ01000449.1:36795-45873 GCA_002354135.1 Massilia sp. UBA2709
CTTCCGCTTCGGCTTCGGCTTTCGCTGCCTGCGCCTCGGGGTCGCGCTGCGGATCGGCGGCCTGGGCGTCTGCTGCCGTTTGCGCAACAGGCTGCGGTTGCGGCGCCACAGCGCATGCCGCCAGCACACCAGAGAGAGTTACAATGACGAAAGCGTTTTTCAAAGCTAGTCCATATCGGGAAGGATGTCCCGATTCTACGCCCAAGCCCCGCTACGCGTGCGCCCCCGCAACACGAATTTACAAGAATTTGTCAGATTTTCATGCCTGAACTCCCGGAAGTAGAAGTCACCCGGCGCGGCGTCGCGCCGCACCTGGAAGGCCGCGTGGTCGAGCAGGTCGTGTTCCGCCGCGAGGGCCTGCGCTGGCCCTTCCCCGCCCACCTGGCCGAGACCCTGGTCGGCCAGCGCATCGAGCACGTCAAGCGGCGCGGCAAGTACCTGCTGCTCGGCTTCGCGACGGGCACCCTGATCGTCCACCTCGGCATGTCGGGCCACCTGCGCGTGCTGCCGCCCGGTATCGAGCTGAAAAAGCATGACCACTTCGACCTGGTCGTCAGCCTGGACGGCGTGCGCCAGGTGCTGCGCCTGCACGATCCGCGCCGTTTCGGCGCCGTGCTCTGGCATGACATCGACGACGGCGAGCTGGAAGGGCACATCCTGCTGCGCGGCCTGGGCGTCGAGCCGCTGGAAGACAAGTTCTCGGCCGAGCTGCTGTACCGCGCAACGCGCAAGCGCAGCGCACCGATCAAGCAGGTGCTGCTGGCCGGCGACATCGTGGTCGGGGTCGGCAACATCTACGCCTGCGAGAGCCTGTTCCGCGCCGGGATCAACCCGAAGACGCCGGCCTCTCGCATCAGCCGCGCGCGCTACGACAAGCTGGCGCAAGCTATTCGCGAGGTGCTGGCCGCTGCCATCGTGCAGGGCGGCAGCACATTGCGTGACTTTATTGCCGTAAACGGACAGTCAGGATATTTCCAGCAGACATATTTCGTCTATGATCGTGCTGGAGTGCCTTGCCGCAACTGTGGGGCGCCGATACGCCAGATCAAGCAGGGCCAGCGCTCCACCTTCTACTGCGCGACCTGCCAGCGGTAAGCAAACTTTCGAGCGGGCCGAACATGCAACAGATTCAAGAATACGGCGCCTGGCGCGCCGCCATTGCCGATGCGCTGGACGCCTACCGCGCCACGCTGCAGGCGGCCGAGCTGGCCGACGCCGCCACCCTGGGCCGCATGAAGCAGGCCCAGGAACGCCTGCGCGGCGACCGGCTGTCGGTCGCCTTCGTGGCCGAATTCTCGCGCGGCAAATCCGAGCTGATCAACGCAATCTTCTTCGCCGATTATGGCCAACGCATCCTGCCCTCGGCCGCGGGACGCACGACCATGTGCCCGACCGAGCTGCTCTACGACGCCGCCTTCGAACCCTGCATCCGCCTGCTGCCGATCGAAACCCGCGCCAGCCGCCTGTCGACGGGCGACTACCGCGACGATCCCGCCGCCTGGACCGTGCTGCCGCTCGCCCTCGACCATCCCGAGCGCATGCGCGAGGCCTTCCGCCAGGTCAGCCTGACGCGCCGCGTCCCCGCCGGGGAAGCGCAGCGCTACGGGCTGTACGACCCGCAGGACCCGGAGCATGCCGATGCGCTGGGCCCGGATGGCACGGTCGAGATCCCGCAGTGGCGCCACGCCATCATCAACCTGCCCCACCCGCTGCTCAAGCAGGGCCTGGTGATCCTCGACACGCCGGGCCTGAACGCGATCGGCACCGAGCCGGAACTGACGCTGAACCTGATCCCGAACGCGCACGCGGTGCTGTTCGTGCTGGCCGCCGAGACCGGCGTGACGCGCAGCGACATCGAGGTCTGGCGCACCCATATCGGCGCCGGGCCGGGGCGCATCGTCGTCCTGAACAAGATCGACGCGATGTGGGACCCATTGAAGAACGAGGCCGACAACGAAGCCGAGCTCGCGCGCCAGCAGGACAGCGTGGCCCGGCAGCTCGGGCTCGAGGCCAGGCAGGTGTATCCGGTATCGGCCCAGCAGGCGCTGGTCGGACGCATCCAGGGCGACATGGCCTTGTTCGAGCGCAGCCGCGTCGGCGCGCTGGAAGCGGCCCTGCTGCACGGCCTGGTGCCGCAGAAGAAGGCAATCCTGTCGCGCCAGTTGCGCGAGGACCTGGCCGCGCTGGAAGGCGCGCTGGCCGGCGCGCTGGCGGCGCGCACCCGCGACCTGGTCGAGCAACTGCAGGAACTGAAAAGCCTGCGCGGCAAGAACCAGGCCGTGCTGGCGCTGATGATGCGCCGCATCGAAGCCGAGCGGAAGGATTTCGATGCCGGCCTGCTGCGCCTGCAGGAAGCGCGCACGCGCTTCGCCGCGCTGTCGACCCAGCTGTATTCCCTGCTCGGCATGGACGCCGTGCAGCGCCAGGCCGAGACCGTGCGCCTGGCGCTGCAGGCCACGCGTTTCGCCACCGGCATGCGCGCCCCGGTGCGCGTCTTCTTCGACGAAGCGCGCGCGGCGCTCGACGCCGCCGAGGCCAAGGTCGGCGAGATCGGCGCCATGACCGAGGCCATGGTGCGCGGCTTCGCGGCCGAGCACGGCCTCACCCTGTCGGCGCCGCCCGGCCTGAGCCTGGCGCGCTACCGCGACGAGATCGACGCCATCGAGACGCTGTATGCCAAGCAGTTCGGCACCGCCACCCTGCTCATGACCAGCCGCGCCACGCTGATGGAACGCTTCTTCGACTCGATCGCCTCGCGCGTGCGGCGCGCCTTCCGCGCCGCGAATGCGGATGTGGAAGCCTGGCTGAAGGTGATCATGGCCCCACTCGAGACCCAGATCCGCCAGCACAAGGAGCAGTTGCGCCACCGCCTGGCCTCGATCCAGCGCATCCACGACGCGACCGACAGCCTGGAACAGAAGATCGCCGCCTTCGAAGCGCGCCAGGCCGAACTGGAACGCCAGCGCCGCACCGTGCTGGACCTGGGCGCGGCGGTGCACGCCTCGCTCGACGAATCCGCGCTCCTGGAAGCGGCATAGAAGCGGCATAGAGCTGCATGAAAGTTGCATGAAACGCTTGACCGAATTCGACGACCTGATCGACCCGACCTTCTCTAGTGCCGTGATCGCGTGGCAGCGCGCGCACGGCCGCCACACACTGCCCTGGCAGAACACGCGCGACGCCTACCGCGTCTGGCTGTCCGAGATCATGCTGCAGCAGACGCAGGTGGCCGCGGTGCTCGGCTATTACGCGCGCTTCCTGGAGCGCTTCCCCACCGTGCAGGCCCTGGCCGAGGCGCCGATCGAGGACGTGATGGCGCACTGGAGCGGCCTGGGCTACTACACCCGCGCTCGCAACCTGCACGCCTGCGCCCGGCGCGTGGTCGAGGAATACGGCGGCGTGTTCCCGAGCGACCCTGCCCTGCTCGCCGACCTGCCCGGCATCGGCCGCTCCACGGCCGCGGCGATCACCGCGTTCTCGAACGGCACCCGCGCCGCCATCCTGGACGGCAACGTGAAACGCGTGTTCGCGCGCGTGTTCGGCGTCGACCAGTATCCGGGCGAAAAGCGGGTCGAGGAAGCGCTCTGGCGCCGCGCGGATGCGCTGCTGCCCGAGGAAGGCATCGAGTCGTACACCCAGGGCCTGATGGACCTGGGCGCGACCCTGTGCACGCGTTCGAAACCCGAATGCGGGCGCTGTCCGCTGCAGGCGCGCTGCGTGGCGTTTGCGACGAACCGCACGGCCGAACTGCCGGTGCGCAAGCCAAAAAAGGCCACGCCGGAAAAGCGCGCCGACCTGCTGGTGGTCGTGCATGACGGCGAGGTGCTGCTCGAGCAGCGGCCGGGCAGCGGGATCTGGGGCGGCCTGCTGTCGCTGCCGGAAGTCGAGGGACATGTGGCGCTGGGCGATGCCGCGCCCGCGCTGGCGGCGCCTGCCGGCCTGGCCCAGGCATTCGCGCGTTTCGGTGAAATCGAGGAAGCGCAGGCCCTGCTGCCGCTGGTGCATGTGTTCACGCACTACAAACTGCACATCTTCCCGCACAAGCTCACGCTGGCCGCGCGTCCGGCGACGCCGGCGGGATTCGTGTGGTGGAAGCTGGCGGCGATCGACGAGGCGGCCTTGCCGGCGCCGGTGAAGAAGCTGCTGGGCGAACTCGCGCGGCCGAGCTTGTTCTAGGCTTTTCGTAGGGTGGGCACTTGTGCCCACGCGGTATGGTACTCATCCCTACCACGACGGCGCCGGTAGACCGCCCCGCTATTCAAACGGTCAGACAGCGTGGGCTCGAGAGCCCACCCTACGAAAATCGTTGTGCCACTGCCGCGTATTCCGCGTGAACGGCGAAGCCGCCACCCTACAGATGGTCGAGCGAGAAAATCCGCCGATGCTCGCGGATCGCGTACCGGTCCGTCATCCCCGCAATGTAATCCGCAATCTTGCGCGCCTGCTTGATGGTGTCGCCATCGGCCGCCTGGTAGTCCGGCGGCAGCAGCACCGGGTCCGTCATGAAGGCGTCGAACAGCTCGCGCACGATGCGGCTGGCTTTCACGCGCATGCGGTTGACCTGGAAGTGGCGGTACAAATTCGCGTACAGGAAGCGTTTCAGGGCGGTCGTTTCGGCGCGCATCTGGTCCGAGAAGCGGATCAGCGGCGGCCCCTGGCGCACCTCGTCGATGCTCTGCGGCGCAGCCTCGCGCAGGCGTTCGGCCGAGGTCTCGACCAGGTCCGCCGTCATCGCCGTGATCATCAGGCGGATCGTCTCGTACAGTGCGCGCCGTCCCGGCAGGCCGGGATACTGGGCCTCGACCTGGTGGCGCAGGCGCGCGAACAGCTCCACTTCTTCCATCTGCGCCATCGTCAGCAGGCCGGAACGCAGGCCGTCGTCGATGTCGTGGTTGTTGTACGCGATCTCGTCGGCCAGGTTGGTCAATTGCGCTTCCAGGCTCGGCTGGGTCTTGTCGAGGAAGCGCTGGCCGAGTTCGCCCAGCTGGCGCGCGTTGTTCAGCGAGCAGTGCTTGAGGATGCCCTCGCGCGTCTCGAACGTGAGGTTCAGGCCGTCGAAGGCGCCGTAGTGTTCCTCGAGCTGGTCGACCACGCGCAGGCTTTGCAGGTTGTGCTCGAAGCCGCCGTAGTCCTTCATGCATTCGTTGAGCACGTCCTGGCCGACGTGGCCGAAAGGCGTGTGGCCGAGGTCGTGCGCCAGCGCCGTGGCCTCGACCAGGTCTTCGTTCAGGCGCAGGCTGCGCGCCAGGGTGCGCCCGATTTGCGCCACCTCGATCGAGTGCGTCAGGCGGGTGCGGAACAGGTCGCCCTCGTGGTTCAGGAAGACCTGGGTTTTATATTCCAGCCGGCGGAAGGCCGTGGAGTGGATGATCCGGTCGCGGTCGCGCTGGAACTCGCTGCGCGAGCCCGGCGCCGGTTCAGGATAACGACGCCCGCGCGATTTCGAGGAATGCGCCGCATACGGTGCGAGGTGGGCGTCGAAGTCCATCAGGTCCTCCCGTCGGTCACACAGGCTGCGAGCGTTGCGCGCAGCAGCTCCTCGGGCACGCTGGTAATGCTCGGGCTGCCCAGCGGCTTCAGGAGGATGAACTTGATCGCCCCACCCTCGTTCTTCTTGTCCACTTCCATCAGTTCGATCCAGCGTTCGATGCCGAGGTCCGGCCCCACCGTCGGCAGGCCGGCGGCCTGCACCAGGGTGCGCAGGCGCTCCACGGTGGCCGCGTCGACCAGGCCCATGCGGTGCGACAGGTCGGCCGCCATCACCATGCCGCAGCCGACGGCTTCGCCGTGCAGCCATTCGCCATAGCCCAGGCCCGCCTCGATCGCGTGGCCGAAGGTGTGGCCGAAGTTCAGCACCGCGCGCAGGCCGCCCTCGCGCTCGTCCTTGCGCACGACGTCGGCCTTGATCTCGCAGGAACGCGCGATCGCGTGCGCCAGCGCTTGCGGCTCGCGCGCCACCAGGGCCGCGATGTTGGCCTCGATCCAGTCGAAGAACTCGGCGTCGAGGATGGCGCCATGCTTGATCACTTCGGCCAGGCCGGCCGACAGCTCGCGGTCCGGCAGCGTGCTCAAGGTCGAGGTGTCGGCCAGCACGGCGCGCGGCTGGTAGAAGGCGCCGATCATGTTCTTGCCCAGCGGGTGGTTGATGCCGGTCTTGCCGCCGACCGAGGAATCGACCTGGGCCAGCAGGGTCGTCGGGATCTGCACGAAGGGCACGCCGCGCATGTAGCTGGCGGCCGCGAAGCCGGTCAGGTCGCCGATCACGCCGCCGCCCAGGGCGACCAGGGTGGTCTTGCGGTCGCACTTGTTGGCCAGCAGGGCGTCGAACACCTGCATGAGCGAGCCCCAGTGCTTGTGCTCCTCGCCGTCCGGGAGCACGATCTCGACCACCTCGCGCCCGGCGGCGCGCAGGGGCGCGGCCACGTTGTCCAGGTACAGCGGCGCCACCGTGGTGTTGGTCACGATGGCCACCTTGTTGCCGCCCACGTGGCGCGCCAGCGCCGCCGGGTCGGAGAGCAAACCGGGACCGATCGCAATCGGATAGCTGCGTTCGCCCAGTTCGACGTTGAGAGTAAGTTGTGCTGCCTGGTTCATCGATGTCTTTGCCCGCCGGGCGCGCCCGGCTGCGAGCGCGTCCAGCTGTTCTAGGATAGTCTGGACCATCGATTGTACGTTAGGTCGGCCGGTATCGATGACGAGGTCCGCAATCTCGCGGTACAGCGGCTCGCGCTGGGCCAGCAACTGTTCGAGCTTGCGGCGCGGATCGGCCGTCTGCAGGAGCGGACGGTTCTTGTCGTGGGAGGTGCGCTGCAGGATGGCGCCGATGCCGGCGCGCAGGTAGATCACGGTGCCGCGCTCGGCCAGCAGGGCGCGGCTGGCCGGGTCGAGGATGGCGCCGCCGCCGGTGGCCAGGACGATGTCGCCCTGGGCCGTCAGCTCGCGGATCATGTCGGCCTCGCGGCGGCGGAAGCTCGCCTCGCCCTCGATCTCGAAGATCCAGGGAATCGAGGCGCCGGTACGCGCCTCGATGGCGTGGTCGGAATCGACGAAGCGCTTGCCCAGCCGGCGCGCGAGGAGCCGGCCGATGGTGGTCTTGCCGGACCCCATTAGTCCGACAAGAAACACATTTTCGGATTTCACATCAGTTTGCGGTGAACTTGAACTCCGTAATCTTACCCTGAGGCGTCTTCACCTGGAGCGTGAAATCGCCAGCCGCGCATGCCGGATCCGGCGTCACGGTCATCAGGTGCACCGTGCCGCCGGGTGTCGTGGTCGAGTTGATGGTCGAAGGCGACACCGCCGCCACGGTCAGTTTGTTGGCCGACGGGACCGTTACCGAGGTCCCGAAGGGCAGCGGATTGTTCCTGCTATCGGCCAGGCGCACCGACAGGTTCTGCGGTTGGCAGCTGGCCCCGGCCGCGCCGGTGACCGGGATGACGGCGCCATTGCCGAGCATCACGCCTGTGCAGTCGGTGCCATTGCAGACCTGGGTCAGGAAGGCATCCGAACCGCTGAACACGACTTCGATCGCGCTGCGCAGGTAGTTCATCCCCCATTTGCCGTCGCCGCTGGCGACGTAACTGGCGTGCTTGAACGGGAATGGCCGGTCGCCGAGCGCAGGTTCGTACACGCCGTTCAGGTTGGTGTCGAGGAAGGGGTCGCCCATGTCACCGGGCTCGTCGGCCGGATTCGGGAAAGGCTCGCCATTGCCCAGCGGGCAGTCATCGACCAGCGGCCGGTAGCCGGGCGCTGCGCCGGCGCAGGTGTACTGGCCGTCGCCGTTGAGGTCGATGAAATTCTCGATGCCCTGCACGAAGGCCAGCACCGTCACGCGCCCGTCAGCCGGGCGGAAGTTCTGGGTCACCAGGTCGACCGAGCAGCCGCCGTCCTTGGTATTGCAGGCGCCCTGGGCCGAACTGCCGACGGCGCCGCCTTCGGTGACGAAGTTGATCGTGGTGCCGTCCGAGACCGGATTGCCGTACTGGTCCGCGAGGCGCACCATGATGCCCACGCGCTGACCGTCGACGTCGCCGCCCTCGATGTTGTAGTGATCGGCGCTCATCGACATCGAGCGCTGGATCGGCAGGCCGGTCGAAATCGTCAGCGCATCGGACAGGCCGGTGATGGTGAGACCGTTGCGCGTGGCCGTGGCCGTCACACGCACCGGCGTCGGGATAGTGCCCGAGGAGACCATGGTGCTGACGTTGCCGTTGGCATCGGTGGTGGCGCGCGTCGGGCTGACGCTCAGGCCGCCGGTATTGGTGGTGGCGGCAAAGTCGACGTCCACGCCGGCCAGGCCGTTGCTCTGCTGGTCGACCACGCGGAAAGTCAGCTGGGCCGATTCCGAACGGCCCTCGCCGCCCGAACCCTTCAGCACGATCGAACTGCCGCTCACGCTGCTGCCGGCAAACGCGATCGAACCGATATTGGCCGCGCTGACGTCGAGCGAGATCGACTGGCTCGAGTTGCCGATCGAGGCGGTGATCGTGTCGCGCCCGCGCATGCAACCCTTGTTGGTATAGGTTGCCGTCTGCACGCCGTTGCTGAGCGTACCCGGCACCAGGGTGGCGCTGCCGTCGCCGACGCACAGCGAGGTGAGCGTCAGCCCCGTCGCGACGCTGGCCGGCTGGCCGGCGCTGGTGACCGGGATGTTCAGGGCAACGGTGCTGAACGCAGGCAGGGAGCCGCTCGGCGCCGGGCTGAACGACAGCGCGCCGAGCGTCAGCGGCGCCGCGCCGATGGAGATGTTCATGCCGGCGGTGCCGGTCTTGCCCTCGACCACGGAGGTGGCGCTCAGGGCGGCCGCGCCCGAGGCGGTATAGCTGGCCGGCTTGACCGTGACCACGGCCACGCCGTTGGCATCGGTCAGCGCCGAGGCGGTGTCGGGCGTGAAGGTGACCAGGCTCGACGAGGAGGTGGCGAACTGGACGATGGCGCCCGCGGCCGGCTTGCCGTCCGGGCCCAGGACCGTGGCTTTCAGGCTGGCGCTCTGGCCGCCGGACAGGCTGGCGACGGCGTTGCCGGCGCCGTCGACCAGCGCCACCGTGACCTTGGTGCCGGTGGTGACGGTGCCGCCGC
>DEKZ01000318.1 GCA_002354135.1 Massilia sp. UBA2709
GCTCGTCGTCAACTTCTTTTTACGACACCGCGTTTTATCGCGGCCCCCTTCTTCCCTTCAACTACTTGATTTCGTTGTCGTTTTCAGCGGGAACAGGACTATAGCAAACTCATCCCTACCTTGCAAGACCTCCCGCGCGCTTCGACGCCCGTCTAGTCTGCTTCGGCCCTCCACGCAACAAGCATTTTTCTCGGTCCAGGCCAGAAATTGGCTCATTTCCCCTTGTCTCGCCTTCGCTACGATGAGTCTTCCTACAACATGTGTTGTGTGGAAATTACCTAGGAGACAGAAATGGAAAACGTACAAAACAAAGAGCTCGACCTGCGCAACCTGGACATCGTGACCGAAGTCGCCGACAAGGGCGCCATGATGGGCGTCGACAACTGCGAACCGTTCGAAATCTGGACCATCACCTTCCCGTAATTGTTTTTTAACAACAAAAACAACCCACAACCCAAAGGAATTGAAATGGAAAAGCTTGAAACCAAAGAGTTGGACCTGCGTAACCTGGACATCGTGACCGAAGTCGCCGACAAGGGCGCCCTGATGGCCGTCGACAAGTGCGAGCCGTTCGAAGTCTGGACCTTCACTTTCAGCTGACACCGTCGGCACCGTAGTTCCTGGCTCCGGCGGTCAGCCGCCGGGGCTGGTTTAAACGACGAGTATTGGAAGCAGCATGATCTCCCTGCCTTACCGCGTTCACCTGAAGAAGTTTGCCCGCCTGGAATACCTCGAACACATGTTGTTCGGCGCCATCATCCTCTTCCTCGGCGCGCTTGCGGCAATCTTGCACCTGGTGCCGATCGCCGACCATCTCGACAATGTCAGCGGCAAGATCTCCTCTGCCTCTCCGCCGATGAAGCTGATGGCGGACGGCCAGTACCGGATTTCAAAAGTCCACGTCCGGCTCGACGAGTACGTGCGCAAGGGCCAGCTGCTGCTGGAATTCGCACACGAAGCACAGCAGGCGGAGTTACAGGAAACCGAGTCGGAAATCGCCGGAAACGCGCGCGAACTGGCCTTCCACCTGGCCGAGAGCGATGCCATCGCCGAAAAAATCGTGCTCAACGAGCGCATCATTGTCGACAAGGAAAAGCTCAAGCAGATCGTCGACGAGAAGAACGCACTGATCCTCAGCCTGGACGCCGAGCGCAAGGTATCGACTGAGAAAATCCGCGCCCTCTCGAGCAAACTGCTGAACCAGATCCTGCCGCGCATCGACGATCCGATGTTTTCGTCCCTGGACCGCATGAAGATCCTGTCGAACGCGCATGCCGAGCTGCGCCAGATGCAGGACATCGCGGCCCAGATGCAGAACAACTCCCACCTGCCAGAGGAAACCCGGCGCAAGGCAGCCATCGAAGTATCGACCTTGCGCAAGGAAAACGCCGACCTGCGCCTGGCGCGCGCCAATGCCGAACGCGCCGCATTCGCCATCAAGAGCGTTGTCGCGCGCCTGGAAATTCGCCGCGACAAGCTGAAGGCGGACCTGGCCCGCGCTTTCGTGGTCGCCCCGATCGACGGTTACATCGTCAACGTTTCGCCCAGTGTGCGCGATGCCAACCTGGTCAAGGATAACGAAGAGATGTTCGCGATCCATAACCAGGCCTCGCCGCTCGAGGCCGAGCTGGTCCTGACGGACGAACAGTTCAAGGATGCCCGCGTCGGACAGCGCGTCAACATGGAACTGTACGCCTGGAACCACTACAAGCATGGCGTGATCCCGGGCGAGATCGTGGCGATCACGCGCACCAAGGTCATACCGACCATTGCCGAGAGCAAGACCGCCGCCTTCGTTGCCAAGGTGCGCATCGCCCAGGCCGACGCCCGCAATATCAAGATGGGCTTCGACCTGAAAGCGAAGATCATCCTGGGCAATATCTCGCTCTTCGATTATCTGCTGAAGAAACTGAACCTCGACTGAGACGCCCATGTTTACAGCATTCTTCCGGCGCCGCCATCTCGCCCGCCTCGACCAGTACGCCGACCGCCAGATGGGCAAGAACGATTGCGGCTTATCGGCCATCAAGACCGTACTGAACCTGTGCGGTCGCGACGTGCCGCGCCACCAGATCCGCGACGCCATCGCACTCGACGAGGAAGGCAGCAGCTTCGACGCGATCAAGGCTTACCTGACCCAGCAGAAAGTGGCGTGCAATTACCGGGTGCTGGAACTGGCCGAAGTCAGCGAAGCGAGCCTGGCGCCGCTCCTGCCCTGCGTAGCGATGGTCAGCAAGGGCAAGTACAACCATTACATCGTGATCCATGCGATCCATGGCGACAGCATCACCATCATGGATCCCGAGCGCGGCCGCTTCGAACACCGCCCAGTGCAATACCTGAGCGACCATCTGCTGCGCATCTCGACCCATGCCAACGCCGAGCTGTCGTATGCCTTCATCGAAGCCTTCGTCGCCCGCAAGTGCCGCGAATTCGGGGTCGAGCAGCCGGTCGCGGTCGACCGCAATGCCCTGGTCGGCCAGTACAACAAGCTGCGCTACATGGAATGGCTGGCTGCCCAGGTCCAGTTCTCCAGCCCGAAGCACGCCCGCAGCTTCCTCGAGGAGCTGTTCGCCTGCGAAGACGATTCGGTCGTCCCCTCGCGTTTCAAGACCTTCCGCGCCAATCCCGAGCAGCTCAACGTGAAGAGCCCGGTGGTGCTGTCGTTCCGCGTCGACGGCGCCGGCGCAAAGGCGCTCACGCCGATGCGCGATCCGGTCAAGCGCCTGCTCAGCGAGATGCTGGGCCGCCCCGCCCTGCGCAAGAACCTGGTCCAGCTGCTGCTGGTCGGCCTGTTCGTCTCGGTGACCTCCTTCCTGGTGGTGTATGCGAACCAGATCCTGGTCGACGAGGTCATTCCGACCCGCGAGCTCGGCACGCTCTACGCTTTCGTCGGCGTGCTGTTCTTCTTCCGGCTGTTCGAACTGATCCAGAACGTGGCGAAGAGCCTGATCGAGATCCGGCTGTCCTATATTCTCGATAACTGGCTGTGCGGCAGCTACAACGAGGCGATCGTCCACTCATCCGGCGAAGCGCTCGGCACCTACAGCCGCGGCGAGCTGACCCAGCGCGTGAACGACCTCCTGCGCATCAAGTCAGTCATCACGAGCTACGTCAACGACTATGTCTTCAACCTGATCACGGTCGTGTTCTGCCTGCTCATGACGACGTATATCAACCCGAAGATCGCACTCGTGATCCTGGGCGTGTCGGCCGCCTATGCGGCGATCCTGCGGCGCGCGGTCGATATCGTCAAGACCCTCGAAAGCCACCGATTTACGGAAAAGGGCATCCTGGTGAATTCCCTGATCAACCTGATCGAGGGGCATAACGTGATCGCGAAAAACGGCTCGGAGGCGGTGTTCGTCGAAGACCAGCATCGCAAGCTGGGCAACTTCCTGCAGGTCCAGCAAAAGAGCATGCTGGCCTCGCACCTGCTGGCCTACGTGCCGCGCTTCATCGCCGTCCTGGGGGGGCTGACCGTCATCCTGGTCACGACCAAGCTGCACGTGATCGGCGACGAGATCTCGCTGGGCCAGATCTTCACCCTGATCGCGCTGAGCGAAATGGCATTCCAGTCCCTGCGCATGATCCTGCGTACCCAGCTGAGCCTGCAGGAACAGAGCGTCGTCATCGAGCGCTTCTTCGAGATCAAGCAGATCGAACAGCGCGTCCCGGCTGAGCCCTGCGCGGCGCGGGTGGCCCAGCTGTCGCTGAGCGGCGTGCGCTACAGCTACCCGGGCCGCCACTTCGGCCTCGACATCCCGGCGCTCACCATGCGCGCCGGCGACCGCATACTGCTCGAAGGCGCCAATGGCTCGGGCAAGTCGACCCTGTTCAAAGTCCTGTCGGGCATGACGCGCAAGGGGCTGGAAGGCAGCGTCGTGTTCTACGCCGACGAGCAGACCCCGCTGCCGCAGGAAGCCGGTTTCGCCAAGGTCAGCCTGATCCGGGCCGAGGACAAGATCTTCAGCGACACCATCCAGTTCAACGTCACCTTCAGCAATGGCCGCGGCGGCAAGAACATCTATAAGTATGCGCGCCTGGTCGGCGCCGACGACTTCATCTCGCCCGCGACCCATCCGGTCGAATCGATGGTCCACGACCAGGGCGCGAACCTGTCGACCGGGCAGAAACGCAAGCTGCTGATCCTGCGCGCGCTGGTGAGCGACGCCGACGTCATCATCTTCGACGAAATCTTCCGCGGCATCGACGTCGAATCGAAGCAGACCATCGTACGCACCCTGAACGCGCTATCACAGGAGAAGATCGTGATCTATACCACCCATGAGCCCATCGACGGCCTGCATATCAGCCGCGTGCTGAACATTGCCCAGGGCCGGATCAGCGAAGCAGCGCCCGCTTCCGGACAGGAGGCCGCATGAACGACACCAGCGCCAGCATCGACCATCTGGTCATCCGCCTCAGCCCGGGAGTGGTGTTCACGGCGGACGACACGGGACGGCCGCGGGCGGAAATCGCGCGCGGCACGTCGACCACGCGCTTCGCCATCGATGCGCACATCCAGACTTTCCTCGAGTGTTTCCGCCAGCCGCTGACGCTGCAGCAGGCTGCCGCGTCCCTGGCTGAGCAAGGCTTCGCGCCCGAGAACGTCCTCCAGTTCGGCAAGGCCATGCTGAAGACACCGCTGCTCGAGTTCCACGACGAGGCCATCCCGGTGCCCGAGGCAGCGGCAATCCTGGGACAGGCCGGCCTGGAGCTGCTCACCGCCTTCAAGGACCGCAAGTTCGACGGCGTCTACCGGGTGCGCGAGCGCGACGGCAGCGAGAAGATCGTCAAGCTGTTGCGCGGCCCCGCCGGCCTGGGCGTGTCGCAGCGCGTGCTGCGCCGCCTGGAGAACGAATACGCGGTGCTGCGCCGGCTCGCGGCAGTGCCCGCCGTGGCCAAGGCCGGGCGCTTCGTCGCCGCGCCCCAC
>DEKZ01000448.1:0-23442 GCA_002354135.1 Massilia sp. UBA2709
GTGCCCACCCTACGAAAAGCCAGGTGTCGCACGGTGGGTTCTTGTGCCCACGCGGTACGGCGCCTGCTCATTCGCACAATCGCAAGCAGGCGCCACCTCGACATATGTTTCCCCAACACAACAATAGTTTCGGCTGATAATTTTTGGCAGGCGCATGGATTTCGCCTATGGGATAATTCGCGCCTGCAATTTCTATCAACTTTATCCGAATGCCAAGCCTTTCTCCTGGCCAGCGCCCGTTGCGCCGCGCCCTGCTCTGCACCGCTTTTGCCGTCGCCTTCGCTCCCGCCGCCAGTGCCCAGACGGTGCCTTACCTGATGACCCGCATGGCCCAGCTGCCCGAGTACGGCCGCGGCGCCGACGCCGTGCGCGTCTACGGCACCGTCGACATGGGCGCGATGTACGCGACGACCGACCACGCGGGCGGCCGCTGGCAGGCGCAAAGCGGCGGCAACTACAGCTCCAAGCTCGGCCTGTATGCTTCGGAAGACCTGGGCGGCGGGCTGAAGGCGGAAATCAAGCTCGAAGCCGGCTTCAACGCCGACAACGGCGCCCAGCAGGCCAGCGCCCTGTTCAACCGCGAGTCGTGGATCGGCCTGCGTTCCAGCACCTGGGGCACCGTCCGCGTCGGCAACCAGATCAACGCCATGCTGCCGCTGCTGATCGATCCCTTCATGCTGGTGAACACGAACTCGGTCTACACCTGGATCGGCGGCGGCGCCATGCAGACGCCGCGCGGCGTCGGCGCCAACACCGACCTCGGCCCCGGCGCCGGCACCCTCCCGGTGCGCGTGCCGAAGTCGATCACCTATGCCACCCCAGGCGCCCTGGGCCCGGTCTCGGCCCAGTTCATCTACGCCACCAATTCCTCGGGCGCGAACGAACCGAAGGTCGGCACGCGCGGCGGCGTGGTCGCCTACAACCGCGGTCCCTTCTACCTGGCCGCCAGCCTGATCCAGACCTGGAGCAGCCCGGTGACCGTCAGCGCCGGCCTGCCGATGCAGAGCGTACGCACCGACATCCCGTCGGTGGGCGCGATCTTCGACAACGGCAAGCTGGTGCTGTCCTCCTCCTACGCGCGCATGCAGCCGAAGGCGGCGCAGGCCGGCGAAGCCTCGCTCGTCACGCTGGGCGCGATCCTGCCGCAAGGCCGCCTGACCTGGCGCGCCTCGGCCGTCTACCGCGACACCGAGCGCGCGCGGGACAACGCCGGCCGCCCGGCTGATTCCTCGGCGCTGGGTCTGATGCTGGGCGCCGACTACGACCTGTCGCGCCGCACCGCGCTGTATGCGCGCGCCGGCTCGGTACGCAACTTCGGCGCCTCGACCATCATCCTCAACAGCGTCGCCCTGCCGCTGGTGGCGGGCAGCGCCATGCCGCAAACGGGGATCGAGACGCGGACCTTCTCGGTGGGGATGTATCACCATTTCTGATGGTCATTCGGGCGCTGCTGCCCGGCCGACTTCGGTATTGACGTCGTAGGGTGGGCGCCCCGTGCCCACCATGCTTGCCGACGTCGCTTCATGCGGTGGGCACGGGGCGCCCACCCTACGGGCTGATCACTCGTCGCTTGAACGCGTGGACGGCGCTGACGCCGCGTCAAGGCATGCTCCAGGGTGGAGCCGTCCACCCTACGTCCCTCCGCTCACTGCCGGCCGAACGTTCCGACACCGTCAGCGCGCCGCGTGCGCCCGGTCCAGCCGCCGCTCGGCGCGCCTTTGCAGCCCCTCGAAGAACAGGCTGAGCACCCAGTAGATCGCGGCCGCCGTCATGTACAGCGGCAGCGGCTGAAAGGTCGTCGCGATCGCCTCCTTCGTCGCCAGCATCAGTTCGGTCAAGGCGATGACCGAGACCAGCGAGGTATCCTTGATCAGGCTGATGAGCGTGTTGCTCATCGAGGGCACCGCCACCCGCAGCGCCTGCGGCAGCACGATGTGCACCAGGGTCTGGCCGTAGCCCAGCCCGAGGCTGAAACTGGCGCGCCACTGCCCCTGGCCGATGCTCGCGATCGCCCCGCGCAGGCTCTCCGACAGGTAGGCGCCGGCGTTCAGCGACAGGGCCAGCACGCCCGCCGTCACCGGCGTGAACTCGATGCCCACGCTGGGCAGGCCGTAATAGATGACGAAGATCTGCACCAGGAGCGGCGTGCCGCGCATGATGCTCACGTAGAGCGTTGCCGGCCAGCGCAGCAGCGCCCAGGGCGCCAGGCGCAGCAGGGCCACCGGGAAGCCGATCGCCAGGCCGCCAAGCATCGAGGCCAGCGCGAACAGCAGCGTGTAGCCGGCCCCGGTCAGCATCGCCGGCGCGGCCTCGCGCAGCAGCGCAATCAGTTCCATCGGCCGGCGCTCAAGGAGCCGGGCGGCTGGCGTCGCTGCCGAACCACTTCATCGAGATCGCCTTCAGGCTGCCGTCGGCCTGCAGATCCCCCAGCGCCTGGTCGATGGCCGCCTTGAGCTTCGGGTTCCCCTTGCGCATGGCGATGCCCATCCGCTCGACCTTGCCGACCCGCGCGCCGGCCTTGATCGGCAGCTTCGAATTCTTCAGCAGGTAGGACACCATCAGGCTGTCGTTCAGGGCCGCGTCGACCCGGCCGAAAGCCAGGTCCTGCAGGTTCTCGGGGGCTGCCGGGTAGCTCTTGACCTCGATGCCAGGCACCTGTTTCGCTTGCTGCTCGAATACACTGCCCTGCCCCACGCCGAGCTTCTTGCCCTTCAGGTCGTCCAGGCTGGCGTAATGCGCCGCTTCGTTGCTGCGCACGATGAGCTGGGGGCTGGAATACGTATAAGGCTGGGAGAAATCGAAGGCCTGCCGGCGCTTGTCCGTGATGCCCACCTGGCTGACGATCACGTCGTATTTGCCGGCGGCCAGGCCGGCGAGGATGGCGGCCCACTCGGTGGTGACGAACTCGGGCTTCAGGCCCAGCCTGGCGGCGACGGTCCTGGCGACGTCGACGTCGTAACCGGCAAGCTGGCCGGTCTTTGCATCCCGGAAGTTGAACGGCGGGTAGGTTCCTTCGAGCGCGATGCGCAGCGTGCCGCGCGCCCTGGCCGTGTCGAGCAGGTCGGCTGCAGATGCCACTGTCGAGACGCCGAGCGCCATCAGCATGGCGGCAAGCCCGAAGGCACGGCGGGAATGGTGGATGGGTTCCTTGCGCATCGGACTGCTCTCCTGAAAAAAGCACCTGGTGCTTTTATAACCGAAAGCGCAGCCCTGCGCGAAGAAAAATTGCGTTAGTACATCATCCGGCGGCCATGCGAACCGAAGCGGTGGCCCACGACCAGGGTCGTGCTGGCAACCAGGCTCGACAAACCGATGATGAGCTGGACCAGCTTGTCGGCCGGCAGCAGCCAGTACTGCCCCGGCGGCGGCTCGGCGCCGGTTGCGGCGACGATCAGGGGCGCGATCCAGCTCGCATCCGGCTCGACGTCGAGCACGACCGCGTCCTCGGCGGTCTGCATGTAAACATTGCCGCCTTCGGCCAGCGTGAAGCAGATGCCGTAGCCGGTCTCCTGCGGCCTGATCAGCTCCTGCATTGCCCGGTTGTGCTCGTCGATCCAGAGTTCGACGTCCTGGGGCGTTTCGAGGTGGATCCAGGGACGGGGGCGGAAGCGCGGCGGATTTTCGGTAGGAGCGGTCATGACATGCGGTAGGAATACGTAAGGGCGTATCCTAAGGCATTTCCGAGCGATCGTGTGTCGGACTGTCAGGGATAGATCGGCTACACTGCTCTGCCCGAAACGACACTGCGATCAGCGCACCGGCCTTGCCGTGCGGCGGCGGTCCTGCTTGCGGAAATGGTCGGGGGAGCACAGCACGCGCAGCGCCACCAGCCGCGGCACTCCGGAGCGCTCCATCAGCATCAGGGCGGGGTCGATGCCCTGCTGGGTGCACAGGCTCAGTGCCTCGTCCACGTGCGATGCGGTTCTCTGGTCGGTTCGTGCGTCGTTCCTGCTCAGTTCGCCCATGTGTCCTCCATGCAAGCGGGAGATGCTAACAGAGCCATACCTGCACTTAAAGTAGTTTTTTAAGATCTTATTTTAAGTGGATGATTTTGTGTCTTATTCGCAAAGTTTTACACTTTGACATTGCGGACTGCCGCGTTCGGCGCT
Source organism: Massilia sp. UBA2709 (assembly GCA_002354135.1). Lineage (GTDB taxonomy): Bacteria > Pseudomonadota > Gammaproteobacteria > Burkholderiales > Burkholderiaceae_D > Telluria. Next base: position 4,110 of record DEKZ01000448.1, read on the forward strand.
AGCGCGGCAGCAAGCCTAGCTTGCAACCAGCGTGACGATGCGCGACCGGACCGTCTCTCCCTCGATCACCAGCTCGCCGCATGAGATCGGCAGACTGAAGCGGCGCCGCCCCGCACTGCCGGGATTGATATAAAGAACTCCCGCCCGCTCACTGCAGGCGGGGCGATGCGAGTGGCCGGAAACGACGACCCGCACTCCGGCGGCGGCCGGGTCGACGTCGATTTCCTTCAGGTCGTGGATCGCGTACAGCGATACCGGACCGAAGTGCAGCAAGGCGGTCGCGGGCAGGCCGCGCGCCCAGTCCTCGCGGTCGTTGTTGCCGCGCACGACAGTCAGCGGCGCAAGCTCGGCCAGGCGCTCGAGGATGCCCGGGTTGCCGATGTCGCCGCCGTGGACGATGTGGTCGCAGCCGGCCAGGAAGTCCAGCGCTTCCGGACGCAGCAGGCCGTGGGTATCGGAAATCAGGCCAACACGTACGGCCCCCGGCGCCGTCCTCGCCTCGTGTCCGCTCAATGGCGCTTGGCCGTCGCCATCTTCGCCATCGTGTAGATCGAGTACAGCGCGGCCAGGCCGACCACCACGTAGACCAGGCGGGTTGCCGGGCTGCCCGGGCCGAAGATGGTGGCGACGATGTCGACATCGAACAGGCCGACCATGGCCCAGTTCAGGCCGCCGATGATCAGGAGCGCCATTGCAAGGTAATCGAGTGCCGACATGGCCGAACGGCGGCCTTCGCGCAAAGCGAGGCGGCGTTCGGGGCTGGTCCGACGATCCATCGTGGGTGCATTCATCGTTGCCATCGTTCTCTCCTTGGTGAGGTGATTTCGGTGTTCCGGCGTGTACATTGCCGGCCCGGCCCCTTCGACAGCAAAAACCCGTGCAAGTTGGCGGCCCCGACCGCGCCTGGCGCCTGGGGGATTCAGCCCTTCCAGGTACGGTTGAGCCCCGTGTCGGCATGGATCCAGCCGCCCTTGGGACCGGAACGGTAATAATACCCGACTCCGCCCGTACGGAAGCTGCGCACGAGTCCGCCCAGGACTTCTTCTGTCAGGCTGGAAATGCGGATGTCGGCGGCCTTGCCCGTCATGTGCAGCGACTTGCGCGCGGCCGGCACGCCGGCTTCGATCAGGCGCGCGTTCGAGGCCGGGGTGCGGTAGCCCGACAGGATCTCGAGCGGCTGCTCGAGGCCGTAGCGGGCGATGAAGGCCTGGGTGCTCCACAGGATCTCGAGCAGCTTCGGATCGATTGGCGCGGTTTCCTTGCCGTTGACGTCGCGCAGCAGGTGGCAGAGCTGCTGGTAGGCCGAGTCGATGACTTCGCCATCCTTCCAGTACAGCACTTTCGCCTTTTCGCCGCTGGCGGGACGGGTCACGCTCAGGGTACGCGGCTTGACCCAGAAGTCGAGGTCGAGCAGCTGGGCGTCGAACAGATCGGGGGGAGGAGTCAGGTCGGCCGGCGCCGCCTGCGGCGCGGCGAGGACATTGCTTGCCAGGCCAGGGCCCAGCACGCCGAGGGCGGACAGGCGCATGCTCTGTTGGAGGAAATCTCTGCGGGAAGACATAAGGTACTCATCTATGCGAAGTTGCGTACTATAACGCAACAACTTCGCACAATGAATACCTTACTTGTTGCTTATTGGTTGCAATTGCAAAAACGCTTGCTCTGGGTGGCGCCGGCGGCCTGGTCGGCCTCCAGCGATTTCCACATCAGGTTGCATTCGAGGCCGAAGCAGGACTTGTCCATGCCCGAATTGGTGTAGCCATGGCGCTCGAAGAACATGGCGGCGCTCTCGGGGCTGTGCAGGAAGAGCTTGCGGATGTTCCAGGCGCGCGCCTGCTCTTCCACCGCAGCCAGCAAGGCGCGGCCGACGCCGAGGCGCAGCGCGTCCGGCTGCACGTAGCAGAGCGCGAGCTTCCCGGCCTGGGTCAGCAGCGCCAGGCCCAGCAGCTCGCCGTCGCGCTCGGCGACGATGGCGTGGTTGGTCGGGGAAGCGAACCAGGCGGCGACATTGTCCGGCGTCTTGTTGCCCAGCCAGGCGTCGAGGACGTCGGGACGGCCGCGGTGATCACGCTCGCAGCCCTGCTCGATCGAGCGGCGCAACAGGGCGCAGGCGGAAGGCGCGTCGGCCGGTGCTGCTTTGCGAATGTCGATACCCATACATCTGACCCAGTAAAACGTGACTTGTTGCTTTCGAACGCGCCATCCCGTTGGGGTAGCGCATGACCGGACTATACACCGAAAGCGGGTTCGTCTGCCGGATGCCATGCATACCTCGGATAGCCTCTAAGCATATGACAAAAGTATTCTTCCGTTTTGCCCTGAAATTACGGAACATGCACACTGTCTTCACAGCATTCTAAAAAGCGAGAACATATGCCGAACAAACCCTTCCTGCCCCTGCGCCGCTGGATCCTCGCGCTGGCCGTCGGCGCCGCGCTGCCACTCACGGCAAGCGCCGCCAATGTCGAGCTGCTGAACGTGTCCTACGACGTGGCGCGCGAATTGTACAAGGACGTCAACCCGGCCTTCATCGCCGAGTACAAGAAAGCCACCGGCGACACCGTCACCATCAAGCAGTCGCACGGCGGCTCGAGCAAGCAGGCGCGCGCCGTCGCCGACGGCCTCGAAGCCTCGGTCGTGACGATGAACCAGGCCAACGACATCGACATGCTGGCCGACCGCGGCCTGGTCGCGAAGGACTGGGCCAAGAAGTTCCCGAACAACGCGGCGCCCTATTACTCGACCATGGTGTTCCTGGTCCGCAAGGGCAACCCGAAAGGCATCAAGAACTGGGACGACCTGGCCAAGCCGGGCGTGCAGGTCGTGATCCCGAATCCGAAGACCGCGGGCAACGGCCGCTACACCTACCTGGCGGCCTGGGGCTCGGTGCTCAAGAAAGGCGGCAACGAAGCCCAGGCGCGCGACCTGGTCGCCCGTATCTTCAAGAACGTGCCCATCCTCGATGCCGGCGGCCGCGCAGCCACCACCACCTTCACCCAGCGCCAGATCGGCGACGCCCTGGTGACCTTCGAGAACGAAGTGAGCATGGTGCGCAAGGAGTTCGGCGACAACTTCGAAGTCGTCTACCCGCAGGTCTCGATCCTGGCCGAGTCGCCGGTGGCCGTGGTCGACAAGGTCGTCGATCGCCGCGGCCTGCGCAAGCCGGCAACGGCTTACCTGAACTTCCTGTACTCGCCCGCGGGCCAGGAAATCGGCGCCAAGCACTTCCTGCGCGTACGTAACGAAGCAGTGATGAAGAAGTACGCCGCCAACTACAAACCGATCACGCTGTTCTCGGTGGACGAGCTGTTCGGCGGCTGGCGCAACGCCCAGAAGAAGCACTTCGACGACGGCGGCGAATTCGACAAGATCTACCAGTCCAAGTAAACCGTATTGACGGCCGGAGCGATTTCTTGCCATTCTAAAAAGGCCCTGCTACAACGCAGGGCTTTTTTTTGGGAAATCCCAATACATGAGCCCGGTTTTTGCCTGTGCGCCATAGACATCGTTAAATCACGGTGCTATCGTTCAACACTTAGGTGTGCCTTAAAGCAAGATGCGTAAAAGTGGCGCCGCAACGGCGCCTTGGCCCCAACCGATCCGACTCCATACTCCGACACCCATGATGAAAAAACTGTTCGCTGCCGTCCTGTTGTCGATCTCGTCTGCTGCCGCAATCGCGGTGCCGTTCGGTTCGCAATCGGTCCTGGTGGTGGAAGATGACACCGGCAAGGTTCTGCTCGAAAAGAACCCGACTGCCGTCGTCCCGATTGCCTCGCTGACCAAGCTGATGACCGCGATGGTGATCCTGGACGCGAAGCAGGACATGAACGAACTGATCGAGATCGACCGCAGCGACGTCGACACGCTCAAGCACAGCAGCTCGCGCGTGCCGGTCGGCGCCAGCATCCCGCGCGGCGACGTGCTGCAACTGGCCCTGATGTCCTCCGACAACCGCGCCGCCGCCTCGCTGGCGCGCACCTACCCGGGCGGCCTGCCTGCGTTCAAGGAAGCCGTGCGCCGCAAGATCGCCGTGCTGGGCATGAGCCACACCGTGATCGAAGAGCCGACCGGCCTGTCGCCGAACAACCGCTCGACCGCGGCGGACCTGGTCAAGATGGCGAATGCCGCCAGCAAGTACAAGGAAATCACCGACCGCACCACCGATGCCAAGAACCTCATCAGCATCAACAGCCGCGAAGTCGAATTCCGCAACACCAACCGCCTGGTCGGCGCCAAGGGCTGGGACATCGGCCTGTCGAAGACCGGCTACATCCAGGAAGCAGGCCGCTGCCTGATCATGAGCATCAAGGCCGGCGGCAAGAACGCGACCATGGTCCTGCTCAACGCCGGCGCCTCCTCGGCCCGCATCATGGACGCGCTGAACATCCGCCGCTTCATCAACGGCAAGGATCCGGTCGTGGCCAATGCCTCGCGCTCGGTCGCCAAGGCAAGCAGCCGCGCACCGCGCATCAAGGCCAGCGCCGGCCGCGTGAAGCTCAAGGCCAAGGCTTCGTCGCGCAGCAAGTCGAAAGTGGTGGTGTCGCCGAAGAAGAAAAAGGCGGTGGTGACGCGCAAGCGCCGCAACTGATCCGATCCGATCCGCGCGCGCCTCGGGCGCCGGGAGGCAAAAAAGGGACTGCCGCTCACGCCGCAGTCCCTTTTTGTTTGGCGTGGCAGACATGACCCATGCCCTGCCCCGGCTTGCTGCCGGATGCGTCTTACCTGCCCGCAGGAACGGGCGCCGCCATCAGCGTGTAGCCCTTCAGGGGCAGGCGCAGCGACACCAGGGCCGCGATCACCAGCAGCACGCCGGAACTGCCGAAGGCGACCCAGTGCGTGCCGAAGTGCTCGAAGCCCCAGCCGCCCAGCCAGGAGCTGAGCATGGCGCCGACCTGGTGGCCCAGGTAGGCGGTGCCGTACATGACGCCGACCAGGCGCACGCCGTAGATATCGGCCAGCATGGCCGAGGAAGTGGCGATGCTGCCGGCCCAGACCATGCCGCCGATGGCCGCCGCGATGTACAGTTCCCAGTGGGTGCCGACCAGCAGCAGCGCGAAGAAGCCGAGGCCGCGCACCAGGTAGATGGTGCCGAGGATGTTCCGGCGCGGCAGCCGGTCGGACAGGCGGCCCAGCACCAGCGTGCCGAGGATCGCCACCAGGCCGATCAGGCCGATGCCATAGGAACTCGTCATCGCGTCGAAGCCGTGGTCCATCAGCATCGGCACGCCGTGCGTGCCGAGCAGGTTCATGCTGAAGCCGCAGGCGAACAGGCCGATGACGATCTTCCAGAACGGCGAGGTCCGCACGGCTTCCCCGAACGAGAGGCTGACCGGCGCCGGCTTGCCGCTCGCCGCCTGGGCGCTGACCTGCTCCGGCAGCAGGTCGGTGTGCGCCGGCGCCCCCTCGCGCATGCAGAACAGCGCCGCCGGGATCGTCACCACGGCGAACACGACCGCGAAGCCGACCAGCGTCGACTGCCAGCCGACCGCATGGATGGCCGAGGACAGCACCGGCGTCAGGATCGCCATGCCGGCCATGGAACCGGTCGACAGGAAGAACAGGGCCATGCCGCGCTGGCGCGTGAACCAGCGGCTGATGATGGGCGTGAGCGCGACCGGGCTGGTGAAGCCGAGACCAATCGACATCAGCACGCCGAAGGCGAGCAGGAAGCTGACAGGCGTGCGTGCGTTGACCGTCCAGGCAATCGAGACGAAGACGATGGCGGTGCCGAGCAGCAGCACGAAGCGGGTGCCGTAGCGCCCGACCAGGTAGCCCGCCAGCGGCATCGCCAGGCCGTAGCACAGCATGCCGATGGCGATGATCGACGCCAGCAGGCTGCGGGAGAAGCCCAGGTCCTCGACCATGGGCAGGAAGAAGGGACCGATACCGAGGCGCATGCCGACGGTGAGCGTGGTCAGGAGGGTGGCGGCGGCGACGATGTTCCAGCCGAAGTACCAGGGGCGGTTTGTTGTCATGGAATTGCTGGCCTGGACGATAGCGGCGTCCGTCGAGCGAAGTGATCAGGCGATCAATATAACAACACTTCGGTTCCTGCGTAAGAGAGGCAGCAGTTGGGGGCGCAGCGCGCGGCATGGACTGCAGCCGCGCTGCGCAACCGTCCGGCTTACTTCGGAAGCACCACCTGCGGCAACCCGAATTGCTTACGGCAGGAATTACGCATCTCCAGTTCCTCGGCATTCGACTGTTCCAGCGTCCCTGGCGGCGCTTTGCCTGGATTCGCCTGCATGTATTTCGCCGCTTTCATGGCGCGCACCTCGAACTTGCTCATGAAGCATTTGCAGTATGCCGGGAATTTGGCGTTGCCTTTCAAGTCCGACTCGCCATACGGCGCCGGAATCGTCAGTCCCTGATCGCAGCTCTTCGACACATCGGTTCCCTGATCCGTGCGAATCTGGGCGTGCGCCGGCGTGAAGACAAGAAGAAATACAACGACACTCGACGCGCGCGCCAGGAAGGTCATGTTCATTGTGAGCACTTTCGTAAAAAGTAATGCACAAAAATATAACACAGTCAGTTACAAGAAAAACAATTGACGAGGAAAGCGCGCACCTGTCGCGCGCATTCCACTTCTGAAATCAAACCCGGGGCGGACACAGGGCTTCCGAGCCGATCATGGCGCCGGCCGTACCAGCCCTGCTTCTGCGACATCGACTGCAGGACAAGGCAATGCCTCGGCGTTTCCGCGCGGTTTGCCGATTACCTGGCGATCAGCACCGGCTCGTCGAACCCCAGCTCCTGCATCCGCGGCAACTGCGTCTTCGCATCCCCCACCACCAGCCACACCATCTTCGACGGATCGAGATATTTCTGCGACAGCGCCTGCACCCGCGGCAGGGTCATCGCCTTGACGATCCCTTCGCGCTGCTTGACGTAGTCCGCGCGCCAGCCGTACTTGCTGATGTTGTCCAGCATGCCCAGCTTGGCCGCAGCCGTCTCGAAGGCGCGCGCATTGCTCTTGATGAGGAAGTTCCTGGTCGTCTCCAGGTCGGCCTTTGTATAGGTCGCAGGATAGTCCTGCAGGACCTGCTTCACCAGTTGGGTCGATTCGAGCGTCACGTTGCTGCGCACGCCGCTGGCAATGGTGAAGGGCCCTGCGCTCTCGCTGCCGGCAAACGAGGAGTTGATGCCGTAGGTGTAGCCCTTCCCTTCGCGCAGTTGCTGGGTCAGGCGCGAGGCGAAGCCGCCGCCGCCCAAGATGTAGTTGCTGACGGTGGCCGGGTAGAAGTCCGGATCGGTCGCCGCCAGCGCGCGGTAGCCGATGCGCAGCACCGATTGCTTGGCGTCCGGCACGTCGACGAAATAGACCTTGGCCGGCGCCTGGGCGCCCGCCGTCACCGCCGCCGGCAGCTTGACCGGATGCGCCTTCCAGTCGCGGCTCAGCTTGCTCAGCGAACTCGTAATCGCCGCTTTTGGCAGAGCGCCGACCACGTGCATGCGCGCCACCGATGGCGACAGGTTGGCGCGGTAGTAGTCCTTCAGGTCGTCGATGGTGATCGCGTTCACGCTCTCGGTCGTGCCCAGGATGTTGCGCGAACGGGGATCGTCCTTGCCGTAGACGAGCTTGCCAAAGTGGATGGCGGCCAGCGCGTTCGGCTCGGCTTCCTGCTGGCGGATCTGGCTCAGCACGCTTTGCTTGACGAGTGCGAACTCCTTTTCGTCCCAGCGCGGCTGCAACAGGATTTCCTCGACCAGGTCCAGGGTCGCCCCGTAATTGCGGGCCAGGGTCGTCACGCTAATGCGCACGTCTTCCATGCGTGCCGACACATTGATCGTCGCACCCAGTTGCTGGATCGCTTCCTCCAGCTCTTCCGGCGTCTTCTTCGCGGTGCCCTGGGTCATCAGGCGCGCCATCAGGTTGGCGACGCCCACCTTCTCCGGCTTGTCGAGCAGCAGGCCGCCGTCGATCGCGATATCGAACTGGACCAGCGGCACTTCCTTGTTCTCGATACCGACCACGCGCATGCCGTTGGACAATTTGGTGTCCCAGACCTGGGGCACCTTCACGACCGGTGCCGCGCCGTAAGGCGGCTCCTTGCTGCGGTCAAACTTCGACGGAGTCCGCGCATACTCGGCATTCGCCGTCGGGTCGACCGCGTTCTCGGCGCCCTGCACCACCTTCTCTCCGACCACGTCGGCCATGGAAGATCCGCTCAGGGCGAGTTCCGGTTTGCCTTTCGGGACGAAGCTGGTCGCGACATAGGGCTTGCCCTTGATATAGGTGTCGTAGACGCGGCGTACGTCGGCCGGGGTGACGGCTAGGGTCTTGCGGATGCTCTCTTCGACCTTGCCTGGATTGCCGGTCAGGTAGTTGTATTCGGCCAGCAGGGCCGATTTGCCGAGCACGCTGGACATCGCGTTGTAGAAGCGGGTCTCCTGGCTGGCCTTGATGCGGTTCAGGTCGCGCTCGGAGATGCCCTCTTTCTCGAACTTGGCGAAGGCCTGGTCGATCGCGGCGGCCACGGCGTCGAGCGGCTTGCCTTCGAAGGCGCGCACCTGCAGCATGAACTGGCCGGCGAGTTCCGCGGTCTGGTTGCCCATCTGGACGGCTGGCGCCAGCTTGCTGTCTTCCACCAGCACCTGGTAGAACGGCGCGCGCTTGGTGTCGGACAGGTATTCGGCCAGCACTTCGAGCGCATACGAATCGGGGTGCAGGTCCTCGACGGTGGGCCAGGCCATGGTCAGCTCGGGCAGTTTCGCGAAATTGTCTTCATGCGCGAGCTTGACGGTCTGCTTGACCACGCCCGGGCGCTTCGCCATCGCCTTTACCGGCTCGCCGCGCTTGATCTCGCCAAAATACTTCTCGACCCACTTGCGCGCCTGGGCCGGTTCGAAGTCGCCCGCGATCACCAGGGTCACGTTGTTCGGCACGTACCACAGGCGATAGAACTCCTTGACGTCGTCCAGGGTGGCGTTCTGCAGGTCTTCGAGCGAACCGATCACCTGCCAGTTGTAGGGATGGTTTTCAGGGTACAGGGCCTTGTTGATGACGTAGCGGGTATGGCCGTAGGGCGCGTTGTCCACGCCCTGGCGCTTCTCGTTCTTGACGACCTGCTTTTCCTTGGCCAGCACCGGATCGGTGACCGTGTTGATGAACCAGCCCAGCTTGTCCGCTTCGGCCCAGATCATTTTTTCCAACGCGTCCTTCGGCACCGTCTGCAGGTAGTTGGTGCGGTCCTGCGAGGTCGAGCCGTTCGCGCCGGAGCCGCCGATGCGCGCCGTCATCTTGTCGAGGCCGCCCTTGCCCAGGTTTTCCGATTCCAGGAACAGCAGGTGTTCGAACAGGTGGGCGAAGCCGGTGCGGCCGGCCTTCTCGCGGGACGACCCCACGTGCGCGGTCAGGTTCACGGCGACCACCGGGTCGGAGCGGTCGATGTGGAAGACCACCTCGAGTCCGTTGGGCAGGGTGAACTTCTGGAAGTCCACCTTCAGGCCGGCTTGCGGCGCGGCCTGGGCGGCATGGGCCGGGGCCAGGAAAGCCGACGAGAGACAGGCGGCCAGCAGGAGCTTCGAGGGGAGCGTCTTCATGTAATCAGGTCCTTGCAAGGAATCGAACGATGGGTGCCGAGCACCGCAGAGTTCTGGATAGTATTGCAATTTCCTAATTGCTACAAACCTTATCGCCCCCGGACCAATTATGCGACAGAACTATTTCATTGCCGATATGATCAGGCCATGAAAAACCGCTAACAAGGACGAATGCCATGTCTTCTTCAGCGACGGCCAGTCCGGCCTATCGAAGCCATCCAGGTCCGCTGCACACCACGCTGCTTGCCGGGACCGTTCCCCTGTTCCTGGGCGCACTACTCAGTGATATCGCCTACTACAACAGTTACCAGATCCAGTGGAACAACTTCGCTTCCTGGCTCATCGCCGGCGGCCTGGTCTTTTGCGGCCTGGCCCTGCTTGCTGCCTTGATCAATCTGCTTCGGGCCCAGCGCAAGGCGGGACATCCCCTCACCTGCTTCCTCCTGTTGCTGGTGACCTTCGTGCTCGGACTGGTCAACGCCTTCGAACATGCGAAGGACGCCTGGGCATCCATGCCATCCGGCCTGGTGTTATCGGTCATCGTCACCGTGCTGGCCTGCGCCAGCACCTGGGTGGGATTGAATACGCGTCCGGGAGCGGCGAAATGAAACCATTGAAACTCGTGACAGTACTGAGCACGGCGTTGAGCACGGCGCTGCTGTTGGCCGCATGCGGCGAAAAAGGCGCCGCCACCCAGGCGCGCGGTCCGGATCCCAAGCTGCCGGCACCGGAACGCGGCCTGTTACCGAGCATGAAGATCGCCGAGCCGGAGAGCTGGGGCGATCGCAAACCGATCGTGCCCAAGGGTTACACCATCACGGCCATCGCGACCGACCTGCAGATTCCGCGCCAGACCCTGGTCCTGCCGAATGGCGATATCCTGGTCGCCGAAGGCCGCGGCGGCAACGCGGCCAAGCTCAAGCCGAAAGACGTGATCGCCGGCTATATCAAGGCCAAAGGCACGACCAAGGCCAAGAGCGGCAACCGCCTGACCCTGCTGCGCGATGCCGACGGCGACGGCACGTACGAACTCAAGACGGTGTTCGCGGACAACCTGAATGCGCCTTACGGCCTGGCGTTTGCCAATAACAAGCTGTATGTCGCCAACCAGGACGAACTGGTCAGCTTCGACTACCGGGAAGGCCAGACCAAGGCCAGCGGCGCGCCGGCCAGCGTCGCGAAGCTGCCCTCCGAGATCAATCATCACTGGACCAAGGCCCTGACGGCCAGCCCCGATGGGCGCTTCCTGTACGTCGGCATCGGTTCGAACAGCAACATCACCGAGCGCGGCATGGAAGTCGAGCTCGACCGGGCCATGGTGTGGCAGATCGACGCCGCCACGGGCGCCCACAAGCCGTATGCGACCGGCCTGCGCAACCCGACGGCCCTGGCGATCCATCCCGAGACCAAGCAGCTGTGGGCCGTGGTCAACGAACGCGACGAACTGGGACCGGACCTGGTGCCGGACTACCTGACCTCGGTGCGCGAAGGCGGATTCTACGGCTGGCCGTACAGCTACTGGGGCCAGAACGTCGACCCGCGCGTCAAGCCGCAGGACCCGAAAAAGGTCGCCGCCGCCATCAAGCCGGATTACAGCCTGGGCTCGCACGTCGCGGCGCTCGGCGTGTCCTTCTCGGCGCCGGCCATGGGCGCGGCGTACGCCAACGGTGCCTTCGTCGGCGAGCACGGCAGCTGGAACCGCGCCCAGCCCGTGGGCTACAAGGTGATCTTCGTGCCCTTCGCGAACGGGCGGCCCTCCGGCGAGCCGGTCGATTTCGTGACCGGCTTCCGCGATGACGATGGGAAGACGCGCGGACGACCGGTCGGCGTGACCGTCGACCCGCGCGGGGCCCTCATCGTCGCGGACGACCTGTCGAATACCGTGTGGCGGGTGGTGCCGGCGCGCTGAATGATGGACGACGGTCATCGCGTACGCGGTGACCGTATTGATGAGCCAGCCAAGCTTGACCGCTTCGGCCCAGCTCACATTTTCGAGCACTCCTTCGAGTCGCAAACACCGGGAATGAGCGCCTATTTGAATCTTAAGTAATAACTTCCCTGGTAATTCTTCTTGACGTTCTCCGTTGAGTCGAACATGCACCTCGTTTCAGGGAGCTCGGAGAAACCGAACTGCTTTTTTGCGGCATCGAGCTCCTTGACGAACTTTTCTTCAACCCATTCATTGGTGCGGTCTTGTTCGTATGCCTCTACGTCCGCTTCATATTCATAAAAGAACCACACGTCCAGCACGAGCTCCCCATCCGTCAGCGGAGGCAGCTGTACATCCTGGATCCGTATCCCTCTCGAGCGTGCTTCGCGAACGACCTCGCCCCATGCGTGATCGATAGCCGCGGAAGGCGGGTAAGGATAGTCCATCTGAGCCTCAAGTTAAATACTGCCAACGTCTTAGAGGGCTCTTAGCCGAGGAGCCCGAGCGAATCCGGCAAGCCACGCGCGAATTCTGCCTTCTCGCTCTCATCGTAGCTCAGACTCAGCCGTTCGAACTGTGCAACCAGGGCTGCCTTGTCGGTCTCGTTCAAATCATGCAGGCGACCAGCCAATTGCTCCATCATCTCGACGGCGAGATCTTCGTCGAGGAGTTCTGCATCCGTGAATTCGCAGAACATACAAACATCGAGAACAATCTTCGCCAGATTCAACGCAATACTTTCTTTCATATTTCCTCAGCATGTTTCAACCTGATTTCTTTCCGACGTACATATCGACAAGCTCGAGACCTGGCGATTTGGCTGCGCACCATTACCGCTCGATCAGGCTGCGCAAGCCGCTGGCCCGATGCGTCCGCCGCCCGACGGCCTCGGCCAGCACCGCGCCCGCCGGCGACACCAGCGTGAACTCCGCGCTGGCGCGGGTAATGCCGGTGTAGACCAGCTCGCGCGTCAGGATGCCGTGCCGGTCCTCGGGCAGCACCAGCACCGTGTGCCGGAACTCCGAGCCTTGCGATTTATGGACGGTCATCGCATAGGCCGTCTCGACGTTGCGCAGGCGCGTGGCGAGCACGGAACGCACTTCGTCGCCTTCCAGGAAGTAGACCCGCAGCGAACCGGGCCGCGCCGGGTCGGGCAGGGTCAGGCCGATGTCGCCGTTGTAGACCTTGATGCCGTAGTCGTTGCGCGTCACCATCACGGGCCGCCCGACATACCACTCGCCGCCGCGGCGCAGCAGGCCGGCCGCTTCCAGGCGCTGCTCGATCGCCATGTTCAGCCCCGAGACGCCCCACTCCCCTTCGCGCACGGCGCACAGGATGCGGAAGGCTTCGAAGTGCTGCAGCACGGCGCGCACCCAATCCTCGTGCGATGCCCTATCGGGTCCGGCGCGCAGCACCTCCAGGTAGGGCTGGTAGCCGGCCAGGGCCAGGTTGACCACCTGGTGCTGGTGCGCGTGCTCGATCCAGCGCACGGCCTCGCCGTCGCCATGCAGCACTTCCTCGGCCCGCGCGGCGTCGCCCGCGTTCACGGCAAGCGCGAGCTGGCCGATCGGTCCGCCGAAACGGCGGCTGTGGCGCAGCATGACGGTCTGCTGGGCCAGGGGGCCTGCCGCGCCGAGGAATTCGTCAGGGACCTCTTCGCCGCTGGCGGCGCGCACGTATTCGGCGGTGTCCCGGCTGTAGCCGCCGGCCTGGGCGTTGTGGCAGAGGTCGCCGAGCACGGCGCCCGCCTCCACCGAGGCCAGCTGGTCCTTGTCGCCCAACAGGATCAGGGTCGCGCTCGGCGGCAGGGCGTCGAGCAGGCAGGCCATCATCTCCAGGTGGACCATCGAGGCTTCGTCGACGATCAGGACGTCCACGTCGAGCGGGTTGCCGGCGTGGTGGGCGAAGGCGCGGCTGTCGGGACGCGCGCCCAGCAGGCTGTGCAGGGTGCGGGTGGCGCCCATGCGCTCGGCAAGCTGGCGCAGCGGCAGGGCTTCGCCGACGCGCTCGGCCAGTTCGGTGAGCGCCTTGTCGATCGACTGCTTCAGGCGCGCGGCGGCCTTGCCGGTCGGCGCGGCCAGGGCGATGCGCTGGCGCGCGGCATCGGGCGCGGTGGCGAACAACAGCGCCAGCAGGCGCGCCACCGTATAGGTCTTGCCGGTGCCGGGTCCGCCGGTGATGATCGCGACCGAACCGCGCAGGGCCACGGCGCAGGCCAGCTTCTGCCAGTCCGGCTTTTCCGAGGCGCGCTGGGAGAAGAACAGCAGGTCGAGCCAGGAACGGACCTTGGCCGTCTCGACCGGCCGGGCCGCGGCGGCGCGGGCGCGGATGCTGTCGGCCACCACGGTTTCGTCGCGCCAGTAGCGGCGCAGGTAGAGGCGCTCGCCGTCGAAGACCAGAGGCTCGCCGTAGTCGAAGTCGCCCACGCGCCAGACCTGCTCGCAGGCGGCTAGCTGGGCAGCCCAGGCTTTGGCCGTCTTCGGCAGGGGTGCGACGGTGGCGGCCAGGTCTTTCCACTGCTCCTGGCTCCAGCCCAGCAGACCGGCCGGATCATGGGCAAGGTCGGACAACTGCAGGCAGCTGTGGCCGCGCCCTTCCAATTCGGACAGGACCGTGGCCGCCAGCAGCATGGCCGGCGAGGCGCCGCCCAGGGAGGCGACGAAACGGGCAAAGGCGCCGGACAGGCGGCGCAGCTCGCCGGCCTCGGTCAGGCGCGCGACCTCGCCCCATAAAGCGTCAGGCCGGGCTTCGGCTTGTACTTCGTGCTTCACTTGTTGCTTCATTTCGTGCTTCATACCAGGCTTTCCTTGGCGAGCAGCCGGTCCAGGCCACCCAGCAGGTCGAGGTCCGGCTCCAGCAGGCAGCAGCCGTGGGTCGTGGTGTTCGCGATCCCGCGCAGGAACAGGAAGATCGCGCCGCCGAGCTGGATCGCCGGATCGTAGGACTCGCCCAGGCGGCTTTTCAGGAGGCGGTGCAGCGCCAGCATGTAGATCGCGCCCTGGATGTCGTAGCGGTGCGCGGCCATGCCCTCTTCCATCGCGCGCCTGGTGTAGGCGGCGTCGGCATTGCCCAGTGCATTCGACTTGTAGTCGAGCACCCAGTAGCGGCCTTCGTGTTCGAACACCAGGTCGGCGAAGCCCTTGAGCATGCCGTGCAGTTCGCGCTCGGGGAGCGTCGGGCGCGGCGTGTTGCCCAGCAGGCGGCGCCGGCACAGGCGGTCGAGCTCGCCCACGGCCAGGCCTTCGCTGGGGAACCAGAACTCCATCTCGGGCAGGGGCGCATTGATTTCAGACCCGATCTCCGACAGGCTGGCGCCCAGCGGCGGCAGGCGCGTGGTCACGATCATCTTGAGCCAGGCCAGTGCGTCGTCCAGGCGGTTGCCCCAGCCGGCGCGCTCGATGCGCTGGGCCAGGCGCGCATCGATGTTCGGGTCGTCGACGATGCCGAAACCTTCTTGCCCCATCCACTCGAGCTGCTCGTGCAGGAAGTTGCCGGGCACCGAGCCGCGCGGGAAGCGGTGCCAGGGGGCGTCCTCGCCGCGCGGAGCGGAGGCGGGGGCAGGGGCGGCAACCTCGTCCTCTTCGAGCAGGGTTTCCTCGGCCGCGCGCTGGGGGGTGGGAACCGCCGTGGTGTGGCGGGTGATCGAGGTGAAGGAGCCGACCGACCAGTTGCGCTCGAAGTGGGCGTCGAAAGGCGCCGGCTCGACCAGGGGCGCGCGCGTCTCGACCCGGTCGAGCACCGTGCAGCCGTCCAGCGGATCGAGCTTGTGCAGTTCGATGCCGGCGCAGTCGCCGCGCAACCTGTCCAGGTGCTCGTGCAGGTTGCTGGCCGCCACCGGGCTGCCGCCGCTGAGCAGGTAGCCCAGGGCCGACTCGTGCAGGCGGTTCTCGCCCTTCCTGCCGGCGGCGATCGCCGCCACGCCCAGCCACAGGAAGTGGCGCGCGCGCGTCAGGGCCACGTAGAGCAGGCGCAGGTCTTCCTCGAGGCGCGCGCGGTCGACCGCCTGCAGCGCCTCGTCGGACAGGGCCAGGTCGATCTTGCGTCCGCCCTCCTCGCCGACGTATTCGAAGAAGGTGCGGTTGCGCTTGTCGGTCTTGCGCGCGGTGACGGCGAAGGGCAGGTAGACCAATGGATACTCCAAGCCTTTCGACTTGTGGACGGTGATGACCTTGACCAGCTCGGCGTCGGATTCCAGGCGCAGCACGCGCTCGTCGCCACCCTCGCCCAGGCCTTCGACCTGTTCGGCGAACCAGCGGATCAGGGCCTGTTCGCCGTCGAGCTGGGTGGACGCTTCCTGCAGCAGCTCGGCCAGGTGCAGCAGGTTGGTCAGGCGGCGTTCGCCGCCCGGCTCGCGCAGCAGGCGCGCCGGCAGGCCGAGTTCGTGGATGAAGCGGCGCAGCATGGCCAGCACGCCCTGGCGCTGCCAGCAGTGGTGCAGGGTCTTCATTTGCTCGACGCGCTCTTCCCACGCCTCTTCAATGCTGGAGAGCTTCGCCAGCTCGGCCAGCGGCAGGCCGGCCGTGCGCGTGGCCAGCGCCGCGCGCGCGAGCTGGCCGTCGAGGGGATTCGCGACCGCGTGCAGCCAGCGCAGCACGTCGCGCGCCTCCTCGCTCTCGACCACCGAGTCCTTGTCCGACAGGTAGACGCTGGCCACGCGCCGCCGCATCAGGGCGTGGCGGACCGCCGCCGCCTCGCGCCGGTCGCGCACCAGGATGGCGATATCGGCCGGCATCAGGCGCGTAAAACGACGCCCCGGCCCCTCCTCCAGGAAGCCGACGTGCTCGTCGTTCAGCAGCTTGACGATGTGCTCGGCGCAGTGCTGGGCGAAGAACTCGCGGTACTCGTCCATCTTCATGTCCTCGACGTCGGTCGCGCACATGGCCAGCGCCTGGTAGGGACCGTCGACGCCGACCAGCTCGGCCTTGCGCCCGGCCGCCTTGACCGCCTCGAAGGGCAGCGGATTGACCTCGCCCTTGCGGAAGCGGAAGGCGCCCGCCGCATAGCCCGGATGCCCGCCCTGCCCCTCGGCGTGCTGGAACAGGCGGTTCACCGCGTCCACCAGCGCGGCGGTCGACCGGTAGTTGGTGCCGAGCTGGTAGTGGCGGCCGTGCGTGGCGCGGCGCGCGGCCAGGTAGCTGTGGATGTCGGCGCCGCGGAAGCCGTAGATCGACTGCTTCGGGTCGCCGATCAGGAACAGGCCCCCGTTCGGGTCGTTGTCGGCCACGCGGTACAGCAGGTCGAAGATGCGGTACTGGTCGGGCGAGGTGTCCTGGAATTCGTCGATCAGGGCCACCGGGTATTGCGTGACGATGCGCCGGCGCAGGGCTTCGCCGTTCGGGCCTTCCAGCGCCTCCTTCAGGCGCACCAGCATGTCGGCAAAGCCGAACTGGCGGGTGCGCTGCTTCAGCTCCGCCATGCGCGCGGCGATATGGCCGGCGGCATGGCGCAGCAGCGCGTGCGCGAGCGGGGTGATCGCCTGCAGGGCCTCGCGCAGGGCCGTCGTGGCGTCGAAGCAGGCCGGCACCTCGGCGCTGAAGTCCCTGCTGAAGGCGTCCATGACGCCCTCGACCGTGAGGCGCTTCCATGCGGTCTCGTTGATGTCCGGCTGCAGCATCGCGGCGTCGTTCGCCCAGGCGCGCAGCGCCTCGAACCACTTGACGAGCGAATCGGCGCGCATCTTGTTGCCGTTGAAGCACCTGGCGTTGAGCTCGCGGTGGCCGGCAATCCAGCGCTCCATCTCGTTCGCGCGCTCGAACCAGCCTTCCTTCAGGCGCGCCAGCTCCGCCTGCTGCGCGCGCTGCACGCGCGCCACCAGGGCGGCCAGCGGCTCGGGATCGGGTGCGCCCAGCACCGTGGTGCGCCCGACCAGGTCGCGCACCGCCGCTTTCAGGGCGCCGACGTCGCGCCAGGTGTCGAGCACGGCCGCCAGCGCGTGGCTGTTCAGCGGATAGACGTGCTGGCGCCAGTAGTCGTGGGCGGCGTCCTCGAACAGCGCGCGCTCGTCGCTGACCAGTTCCTCGTCGAACAGGCTGCCGCTATCAAAAGCGTGCTCGCGCAGCATGCGCTGGCACCAGGCGTCGATGGTGAAGATCGCAGCTTCGTCCATGGTCTCGGCGGCCAGCACCAGGCGGTGGGCGGCGACGAAGCGTTCGGAGTCGCCGTCGTAGCTCCCTGCCAGCGCTTCCAGGTAGGGATCGTCGAGATCGAGCTCGCCGCGGAAGTAGGCGGCGGCCTGCACCAGGCGCTCGCGCACGCGGTTCGACAGTTCGCGCGTGGCGGCACGCGTGAAGGTCATCACCAGGATCTCGTTGGGCAGCAAGGGACGCGCGAAGGCGGCGCCGCCGCCGTGGGCCAGCACCAGGCGCAGGTAGAGCGCGGCGATGGTCCAGGTCTTGCCGGTGCCGGCGCTGGCCTCGATCAGGCGCGAGCCGTGCAGCGGAAATGCGAGCGGGTCGAGCAGTTGGCTCATGCTTCTTCTCCATCGAGCCTGGTCACCTTGACTTGCGCCAGCCAGTTCGCCAGTCCTCCGTACAGTTGTTCGGCAAGCGCCGGCCAGGCGCCGGCCGCGGTCAGGGCGGCGAAATCGGGCCACAGGCGGGAAAGACAAGGGTCGATGACCTCGCCCGAGATCTCGAAGCCGCCTTCGTAGACGGTGCGCGGGTCGCCTTCCTGCAGTTGGGCCAGCGCGGTCTTGCAGGCCAGCGGCAGCGGCGCGTCCAGGTTGCGGCGCCACAGGCGCACCAGGTTCGCCAGTTCATCGTAGGCCTGGGCACCGTCGAGCGGCGCCATCGTCACCACCGCGTCGCGCGCGACCAGGTAGCCGGTCACGTTGGCTCCGGCAGCGCCGGCGGCGAGCTGGCGCAGCCAGGGACCGATCAGCTTGTCGCCGCGCGGCTTGCCGGCCTTGTCCAGCACTTTCGAGGAAATCTGCATCAGCCAGGCGGTCTGTTCGCCGTTGCTGCGCAGGCGGTCGATCCAGTCGTCGAGCTGCAGGCCGGCCAGCTCGAGGCTGACCGCCAGCTTGGGCGCGGCCTGCGGGAAGCGCGCGCCCAGCTTCAGCCAGGCCGTGCGCACCGGCACCAGGCCGTCGACCAGCTCCTTCTGCCACTGCCGGCCCACCAGGCCGATCGGCAGCACGCCCTCGCGCGCCAGGCGTTCGGCGCGGGCGTTC
Source organism: Massilia sp. UBA2709 (assembly GCA_002354135.1). Taxonomy (GTDB): domain Bacteria; phylum Pseudomonadota; class Gammaproteobacteria; order Burkholderiales; family Burkholderiaceae_D; genus Telluria. The sequence continues at coordinate 22,760 of DEKZ01000448.1, forward strand.
AGGGTCGCGCGGACTTCGTCGATTTCCTCCGGCTTGCCGGCGTCGTCGAGCAGGCTGTCCTCGAGGAAGTAGCGTTCGAGCGCATCGAGGGCGAAGGGTTCCTCGTCCTCGCCGACCACCTCGGCCTCGCCGAACATCACGGCCAGGCGGCGGCGGAAGAAGTAGCGGGCCGGCTGCTTCAGGAAGCTCGCCAGGTCCGAGAGCTTGAGGCGGAAGTCCGGCTCCAGCTCGTAGGGCGGCAAGGCGTCGCCGGCCTCGCCTTCCCCGGCGCCGTGGGCGGCGCGCCATTCGCGCGCATAGGTCAGCAGCCCGCCTTCCTCGAAATAGCGGCGGCTGAAGGGCTGCAGCGCGTGCTCCAGGGTGAGGTCGTGCAGGTCGAGCTGCCAGCCGGCGCGCAGGTAGTCGCGCAGCTGGGCCACCAGCACCGAAGGCGGCTGCTCGCTGTTGTCGCGCACGTTGCGGCCGACCCAGCTCACGTAGAGCTTGTCGCGCGCGGCAAGCAGGGCTTCGAGCATCAGGTAGCGGTCGTCGTCGCGGCGCGAGCGGTCGCCCGGACGGTGCATGCCCGGCAGGGCCAGCAGGTCGAAGTCGGCCTGGGGCGAGCGGCGCGGGAAGTCGCCGTCGTTCATGCCGAGCAGGCAGACCACGCGGAAGGGCACGGCGCGCATCGGCATCAGGGTGCA
>DEKZ01000448.1:23470-23742 GCA_002354135.1 Massilia sp. UBA2709
CGTCGAAGCCGCCCGCCTCCACCATCTCGAGCCAGCATTGCAGGCCTTCGTTCAGTTGCGACAGGGTCAGGCGGTCCTTCTCGTCGCGGCCGTCGAAGAAGGCGGCCAGCAGGGCGCGCGCCTCCGCGCCCCATTCCGCCGGGGTCAGCGACTGCGCCAGGCGCGCGCGCCATTCGAGCAGGCATTCGACCAGCTGGGCCAGCGAGCCGGCCAGGGCCGCGTCCAGCCCGCCCACCTCGGCATAGGGCTCGATGTCGCCGTAGCGCTGGCCC
>DEKZ01000115.1 GCA_002354135.1 Massilia sp. UBA2709
GGCGCGACCGCCGGCGGCACGTGCTCGGCCGACGCCGGCGGCAGGTCGATCGTGAAGTCGGTATCGTCGTGGGAAGCTGGGTCTCGTTCCATGCTGGTTCTCGGGTTCCGGGCGGATTGCCGCGCTTGACCATTATCCGCGATACGGCCGGATCGTGTCACGCCGAGCTGCGCGGCAAAAACGCCCCAATTCCAGCGTTCGGAAGAGCAAGAACAGCTGGGGTCAAACAGCTGGGGTCAGGTCTGACATTTAGACACGGGCTCTACCGTGGCAGGCATGCCGGGCCCGTACACCATCCTGCAATCGAAACGGCGCCCGACGTACAGTTGAGTTCGTGTCCGATTGTCAGACCTGACCCCAGCTTTTTGACCCCAGCTTTGCAGCTTTGCTACACCGGCCACAATGGCGGTTCATCCATCAGGGCCACCTGCTCGCGCAGTTCCAGGATCCGATCCTGCCAGTAGCGCTGGGTATTAAACCAGGGGAAAGCCGCCGGGAAGGCCGGGTCGTCCCAGCGCATCGCCAGCCAGGCCGCGTAATGGATCAGGCGCAGGGTGCGCAGGGCTTCGACCAGGTAGAGCTGGCGCGGGTCGAATTCGCAGAAGTCCTCGTAGCCGGCCAGCACGTCGCTCATCTGGCGCACCATCTCATGGCGCTCGCCCGAGAGCAGCATCCACAAATCCTGCACCGCCGGGCCCATGCGGCTGTCGTCGAAGTCGACGAAGTGGGGGCCGTCGTCGGTCCAGAGCACATTGCCGCCGTGGCAGTCGCCGTGCAGGCGCAGCAGCGGCAGGTCGCCGGCGCGTTCGTAGCAGCGCGCCACGCCGGCCAGGGCCTGCTCGGCCACGCTGGCCCAAGTGGCGCGCAGCTCCTGGGGGATGAAGTCGTGGCGCAGCAGGTAGTCGACAGGCTCGCGCCCGAAGGTCTGGCGGTCCAGCGCAGGGCGCACCCGGTAAGGAGACAGTCCACCGACCGCATGGATGCGGCCGATGAAGCGCCCGATCCACTCGAGCGTGGCGGCGTCGCCCAGCTCGGGCGCCCGCCCGCCCCGGCGCGGGAAGACGGCGAAGCGAAAGCCCCCGAACTCGTGCAGGGTCCGGCCGTCGATGGTCATGGCGGGCACCACCGGCACCTCGCGCTCGGCCAGTTCGGCCACGAAGGCGTGTTCCTCGAGGATGGCTTCATTGCTCCAGCGCTGGGGACGGTAGAACTTGGCCACGACCGGCGGGCCATCCTCGCAGCCGACCTGATAGACCCGGTTCTCGTAGCTGTTCAGGGCCAGCAGGCGGCCGTCGCCGTAGATGCCGACGCTTTGCAGGGCGTCGAGCACGCGGTCCGGGTCGAGGCCGGAGAAGGGATGCGCCCCCGAAGGCGCCGAAGAAGATGACAGATGATCCATGGCGCCATTGTAAGGCGGCGCGCTTTTTTTCGTGCGCTCCCCGCCGCAGGCGTTACACTGGCGACTTCACCGCAACAAGAGCATCCCATGCAACTCGACCAGCCCCTCACCGAAAAAGAATTCAACGAACTCGACCAGTTCCTCCTCTCCGAGCGCAGCCCGGAAGATGCGATGACGATGGACACCCTGCACGGCTACCTGACGGCAATCGCCATCGGTCCGGAAACCATCATGCCGGCCGAGTGGCTGCCGCGCGTCTGGGGCGAGGACGGCAAGCAGGCGCCGAAGTGGAAGAACGCCAAGGAAGAGGAACGCATCGTCAACCTGATCATGCGCTTCATGAACGAAGTCCTGATCACCTTCGAGGTCGCGCCCAAGGAATTCGAGCCGCTCTACTGCGAGCACGAGCACAAGGGCCAGACCCTGATCGACGCCGAGGCCTGGTGCTGGGGCTTCTGGGAAGGCATGGAGCTGCGTCCGGGCTCTTGGGACCCGATCTGGGATTCCGAAGTCGCCGACCTGATGCGCCCGCTCTACCTGCTGGGCGCCGACGAGATCGAGGAAGAAGAACTGCCGCTGGTCGAAGACCCGGTCAAGGCCCACCAGCTGGCGCTCGAGATCGAGGCCAACCTGCCGGCCATCCACCGCTACTGGCTGCCGCTGAGGAAGCCGGCCGTCGAGACCGTGCGCAACGATGCGCCGAAGGTCGGCCGCAACGACGACTGCCCTTGCGGCAGCGGCAAGAAGTACAAGAAGTGCTGCGGGGCCGAACAGGCCTGAACATGGAACCGGGGCTTGCCCCGGTTTTTTTTCGCCGGGCCGCCTCAAGCCAGCGTCGGCGCGTCGCAGAAAGGCCGGCAGTCGACCGGGATGTCGATGACGAAGGTGGTGCCGCGCTCGCGCGAACTGTCGACCCCGACGCTGCCGCCGTGGCTTTCCGCCACCGCGCGCACATAGGGCAGGCCGATGCCCCAGCCGCCCTTCACGCCCTGGCGCGCGGCCTCGGCGCGGCGGTACATCTGGAAGATGCTCTCCTGCTCGTCCTGCGGGATCGGCTCGCCGTCGTTATGCACCGTCAGCAGCAGGCGCTCGTGCACCTCGTCGATCCTGATCGCGACCGGCATGCCGGGGGCGCCGTACTTGCCGGCGTTCGAGACCATGTTCTCGAGCGCGCGCCGCAGCGCCTTGCGGTCCCACCAGCCGCGCACCGAATGCGGCGTCACCTGGATCTGCATGGCCTGGCTGCCGACCGCCTCGAGCTGCACTTCGCGCACCAGTTCGCAGACGTCGAACTGGCTCAGTTCGAGCTGCACCTTCTGGCCGCCGTGGAAGGCCATCGAGTCGAGCAGCTCGCCGACCATGCCGCCCATCCGCTCCACGCTCGCCAGCGCCTTGGCCGCCATGGCGCGGATGCGCGCCGGATCGTCGGTCATCATGATCAGCTCGAGCGCCATCGAGGTGGCCTGCAGCGGGCCGCGCAGGTCGTGGGTCAGCGCCGCGGTGAAGCGCTCGCGCAGGCCGCGGTGCACCAGCGTGAAGGCATTCACGGCCTCCTTGATGGCGGCGTCGATCGAACCGTCGATGACGAGCACCTCGGCATGGCTGAGCGAGACGCCGTCGCGGTGCAGGGCTTCGAGGATGCAGCGGCGGAAGATCTGGTACTCGTCGATCAGGGCGACGTGGTCGTAGGTCGTGACGCGGGCGCGCTCGCCGCCATGTTCCGCCGCCACCGTGGTGCCGTCGCCGCCGCCCTGGCGGCCGTAGCCGGGCGTGAGGCTTTCGGCGATGTTGTCGTAGAAGACAGGCAGCGTATCGATCAGCACCGGGTGGCGCAGCTCGGCCGCCTGGTCGACGCCGGCCCGCACCGCGCGCTCCCAGTCCGCGAACACCTGCTCGCGCAGCGCCAGCATGCGGCGCGAGGCGTGCGACAGGTTGGTGGCGTCGGGTTTCTGGTCACTGGCATGGGTCACGCGGGGCCTCTTCGTGTCTCGGATCTATTCTCCCGGCATGTTCCCCGGGTTGACAGGCCGGTGTCGCCCGCCAGTCAACCGTC
>DEKZ01000111.1:0-5481 GCA_002354135.1 Massilia sp. UBA2709
TGCTCGACATCGGCCTGCCCGACATCGACGGCAACGAGCTGGCCCAGCGCCTGCGCGCGCAGCCGAAGACGGCCAATGCGGTGCTGATCGCCGTCACCGGCTACGGCCACGAGAACGACCGCCGGCAATCGCTCGCCGCCGGCTTTACCCATCACCTGGTCAAGCCGGCCGACACCGGGGAACTGATGGCGATCCTGGCGGGAATCGGCAAGTCCCGGGAAATGCGCAACCAATAAAAAAAACAGCAGCCGGAGCTGCTGTTGTTTGCGATGGAACCATAGGGTGGGCACCCTGTGCCCACGCGTTACGGACGNNCACCCTGTGCCCACCCTACGACTGCTATTTTTTCACACTGCCTTAACCGACAACCTTCTCGGTTTCGCCGGCCGCCTTGCTTTCGCCGAGACGCTTCTCCCAGTAATGCGCATTCTTGATCCCCAGCGCCACCGGATCGAACTGCGGATCCTTGCCCGCAGCCTTCTGCGCCTCGTAGTCGCGTAGGCACTTGAAGGCGACGTTGCGCATCAACAGGATCGCGATCAGGTTCAGCCAGGCCATCAGGCCCACGCCGATGTCGCCCAGGGCCCAGGCCACGTCGGCGGTCTTGACGGTGCCGTAGACGGTGGCGGCGATGATCGCCACCTTCAACACGAACTTCATCCACGGATGGCGCGCATGGCGGTCGATGTAGGCGATGTTGGTTTCGGCGATGTAGTAGTAGGCGACGATGGTGGTGAAGGCGAAGAACAGCAGCGCCACCGCAACAAAAATGGCGCCGAAGCCCGGCATCACGTTTTCCAGCGCGGTCTGCACATAGCCCGGGCCGCTGGCCACGCCCTGCACGCCGGTGTACATCGCGACGCCGTTCGGGCCCTCGACGTTGTACTGGCCGGTGATGAGCAGCATGAAGGCGGTGGCCGAGCACACGAACAGGGTGTCGACATAGACCGAGAAGCCCTGCACCAGGCCCTGCTTGGCCGGGTGGCTCACTTCGGCGGCCGACGAGGCGTGCGGGCCGGTGCCCTGGCCTGCCTCGTTCGAGTACACGCCGCGTTTCACGCCCCACTGGATGGCCATGCCGATGATGGCGCCGAAGCCCGCGTCCAGGCCGAAGGCCGAGCTGAAGATCAGCTTGAGCACGCCGGGGAGCTGCTCGATGTTCAGGAAGATGATGACGCAGGCGACGATGATGTAGCCCAGCGCCATGAAGGGCACGATCAGTTCCGCGAAGGTGGCGATGCGCTTCACGCCGCCGAAGATGATGAAGCCCAGCGCGATCGCGAGCAGCGCCGCGGTGACGTTCGGGTCGATGCCGACGGCGGTCTTCAGGCCTTCGGCGATCGAATTGGCCTGCACGCCCGGCAGCAGCAGGCCGGTGGCGAGGATGGTGGCGAAGGCGAAGGTCAGGGCATACCACTTCATGCCCAGGCCCTTCTCGATGTAGAAGGCCGGGCCGCCGCGGTATTCCCTGGCGATCTGCTCCTTGTAGACCTGGCCCAGGGTCGATTCGACGAAGGCGGAGCTGGCGCCGAGGAAGGCCACCGCCCACATCCAGAACACGGCGCCGGGACCGCCGAAGGTGATCGCGGTCGCCACGCCGGCGATGTTGCCGGTGCCGACGCGGCCGGCCAGGGTCATGGTCAGCGCCTGGAAGGACGAGACGCCCTGCTCCGAACTCTTACCCTCGAACATCAGGCGCGTCATCTCGCGCACATGCCGCAACTGGAGGAAACGCGAGCGCAGCGAAAAATACAGCCCCGCTCCGAGACAGAGCACGATCAGGGCCGGGCTCCAGATAATGCCATTGATAGTGCTGACCAACTCATTCATCTACATGTTCCCCATTGCATGTGCGGCGACGAGGCTGTCGCCTGGATGTTGTCGTTCATGATCGAAAACGTTGCCCGATCTTCAAGAACCACACGATACCTCAAGGGCTGAGCAATTCCTATTTTTTTGTTGCAATCGCTGACGTGTGCAACGTCGGTGCACCGACGCAGTGCAGCCGCCCGCATCTCCAGACGGTTTCCGCCCGCTTGCGGGGCATTCGCGCCCCAGTCCCAAAGCCAGTATCATTCGCCCCGAGAATCGATAAATAAGAGGAATTCCATGGTCATCGTGACCCACAATGGCAAGTTCCATGCGGATGACGCATGGGCTTGCGCCGTACTGAACATCCTGTTTCCCGAAGCCGAGCTGGTGCGCACGCGCGACCCGGCCACCATCGAGGCGGCCGATTTCGCGGTCGACGTCGGCGGCATCTGGGACCCGGCCGCGGGCCGCTTCGACCATCACCAGAAAGGCTTCGACGGCGCCCGCGCCACCGGTGTGCCCTACGCCAGCGCCGGCCTGGTGTGGCGCGAATACGGCGCGCGCTGCGTCGCCGCCCTCGCCGCAGCCCACCTCGGCTGCCAGCTGAAGGACAGTACGGCGCTCGAGATGGCCTATGCGATCGACGCCGACATCGTCCAATACCTCGACCTGTCGGACGTCGGCGCGGCAAAGAACGCGCCGGGCGGCTACGGCCTGTCGGCCATCGTCTCCGGCTTCAACCCGAACTGGCTGGACGAGGAACGCATCGGCTATGGGGCGCCGACCGAGGCCTATCGCCTGCAGGAATTCCGCCGCGCCATGGCGCTGCTGACCGACATCATGGTCAATTCGGTCAAGTACCGCGTCGGCGCCCTGCTGGCGGTGGAACAGGTGCGCGCCGCCGAGACCCTGGAAAACGGGCGCCTGCTCTACCTGCGGAACAGCGCCCTGCCCTGGTCGAGCGTGGTGCGCAAGGAAATGCCGAAGGTCGTGTTCGTCATCAGCCACAGCATCGGCGAGGGGCGCTACATGCTGCACACCGTGTCGGTCAGTCCGGAAAGCTTCGAGGCGCGCGCCGACCTGCCGGCGCCCTGGGCCGGCCTGCGCGACGCCGACCTGGCGGCGGTGACCGGCGTGCCGGATGCGACCTTCTGCCACAACGGCAGGTTCATCGCGGCGGCAAAGTCGTACGAGGGGGTGCTGGCGATGGCGAAACAGGCGTTGGCGGCGGTGGATGCAGGCCAGTAAGGCGCAGGCCGTCGGCAGGCACGATGGGGCGCCGGTATTCGCGACCCGGCGCCTCCTTGCACGGCGCTGGCATGCCGGCGACCTGGCTGCGCTGATGGCGGTCTACGGCGACGCGCAGGCCATGCGTTATGTGAGCGATGGCCAGCCGCTCACCCGCGCGGCTGGCGAGCGGTGGATTGCCGTCACCCTGGACAATTACGCGCAACGCGGTTACGGCATGTACGCGCTGGCCGAAGCCGCCACCGGTACGGTCGTCGGCTTCGCCGGCATCGTCCACCCCGGCGGCCAGGCCGAGCCCGAAGTGAAGTACGCGTTCCGGCGCAGCCACTGGGGCATCGGCCTGGCCACCGAGGCGGTGACCGGGCTGCTGCGCCATGCCCGCGAGGACCTCGGGCTGTCCGGCCTGATCGCGACGACCCATCCGGAGAATGCGGCCTCGCACCGTGTCCTGGCCAAGGCCGGCATGGTGCGCGCGGAACTGCTGGTCGACGACGACTGGCAGATGACGCAGTTCTTCCGGACGCCAGGCACAGGCGTCTAGGCGGACTTTGCCAGCCTGCGCACCGCCTGCCTGGCCGGCGTATCCCCCAGCGGCAGCAGCACGCTCGAGCGCGCCGCCGCCCGCACCAGCGCCGCCTCGCCGAAGCGCAGGCCGCGTCCACGCAACTGCGGCAGCGAGCGCACCGGCTCGGGAATCATGTCCACGGCGGCGCGCACCAGCAGGCGCTGGAGCGGACGCAGCGGTGCGGGCACGATCGGCGCACTCGACATGATGTTCAGGAAGTCGGCAAGAATCTGCGATCCCTCGAGCCCCGGCGCGGTGGCGGCAAGCAGGGCCTCCCACCCGGCCCAGGAGTGCGGCAGGCCGGTCGCGCCATACAGCCGGGCGGCAGCCTGGCCTTCGGCGAAGGCCGCGTCCTTCTCGCGCGCACTCAAGGGCTGGACATGGCGATGATAGGCCTCGGTGAACCCGAACACGGCGGTCGCCTGCACCCAGTCGAGCAGGCGCGGATCGTTGGCGTGGTAGGCAAGCCCGCCGGACGTAGTGCCCGTCACATGGTCATGCATGCGCACGACGCGCGCGATCAGCTGCTCGGCCGCCGAACGCGGCCCGTACACGGTCATCATGGCCGCGAAGCCGGTGCGGCGCAGGCGCATGCCCGGATCGCGCTGGAAGCCACCCTGGTCCCAGACGCCCGAGCGCACCGAGGGTTCGGCCAGCTCGAGCAGCACCGCCGCCACCCCGCCGACGAACAGGACGATCGGATTGGCGAACACGCGCCAGGCCACGCCGTCGTTCGGGGCCAGCGCGGGCTCGCCGCGCGGCTGGCTGAAATCGAATTCCATGCCCGGGGGCGGGCGCATCAGTTCCCGTATTGAATTCAGCATATGCGGCAGCAAGCGCGCGCCTCCAGGATGGCTCAAAAGAAACAGCCCCGGTAAGGCCGGGGCTGATGAGCGATCGGTCTGTCGATCTTTCAGGCGAAGACAGTGCTTCGCCAAAACAATTACTTCGAAGCGTCCTGCATCTTCTCGCCGGCGCGCTCGACAGCCTTGCCGGTCGCGTTGGCCGCATCGCTCGCGCCTTCCTTGACGCTCTGGGCGGCTTCGCGCGATTCCTGGCGCACTTCGGCGCCGGCTTCACGCATCTTTTCGCCGGCACGGTCGGTTGCCTGGTCAATGTTCTCGCCGGCGCGCTCGGCGGCGTTTTCGATCTTCTCGCCGGCACGGTCGGTTGCCGCGTCGACACGTTCGGCGGCTTCACGGGTTTCGGCGGCGGCATTCGCGCCTGCGTTGTCGATGGCAGCGCCGGCTTCCTGGGCCGGGCCCATGTTCGGATTATCGTCGGCCTTCTTGCAGCCGGTGGCAACCATGGCAACAGCCAGCATCAGGGCGGGAATGGTGATCTTTTTCATGGTGGGCTCCTTGGTTTAAAGTTGTAATTTAGATTACATCTTTCCGGGCGAGCACGTCACACAATTGGTGTAACGGGTGTTGCGAAATGTAAGCAGGAGCCCGCCAGCGCACGGCAGCATGCGGAGGAACCGGGGGCTTGGGCCTGCGTGATAGGATGGGACATGGACCGCCGCACCGACTACAAGACCGCCCTGCTCATCCACACGATCGTCAACGCGCCGCTGGTCGCCGGCCAGCCTTCGCCCGCGCGCGAACTGGCGCGCCTGGGCGTGCCCTTCGACGTGGCGCGCCGCGTGCTCACGAAACCTGCAGAGCGGCGCCACCAGTTTCCGTCGCGCGAACTGCCGACGAATCTGCGCTGAGCGATGTACGCCGGGCTCAGGTTTTCGCGGCCGGAAAACGCACCAGCGCCGCCAGCCCGCCCAGCCGTTCCGACTTGTCGAGTTTCAGCGTCGCGCCATGCCGCTCGGCAATCGCCTTGATGATCGCCAGGCCCAGGCCGCT
>DEKZ01000111.1:5543-5899 GCA_002354135.1 Massilia sp. UBA2709
CGCGGTAGAAGCGGTCGAACACGCGCTCGCGTTCCTCGGGCGGGATGCCCGGGCCGCTGTCCTCGACGATGACGGCCACCCCGCCCTTTTCCGCGTGCACGGCGATGTCGACCGTGCCGCCGCTTGGGGTGTACTTCACCGCGTTCTCGACCAGGTTGCGCAGCAGGATGTGCAGGGCATCCGGTTGCCCCTCGATGCTGGCTTCGTCCGCGTGCTGCAGGCCGAGGTCGATGTTCTTGGCCTGGGCCAGGCCGGCCAGGTCGCCCACGGTGCGGCGCGCCAGCTCGGCCAGGTCGACCGGCTTTCAGGCCGCCCCCCCGGGGGGCCGGGGCTCCCGGGGCCGCCCCCCCCCCCAC
>DEKZ01000358.1 GCA_002354135.1 Massilia sp. UBA2709
GGCGCGCCTGCTGGCAGGCTACCGCAACCGTCCGCCGGCCGACATGGACGCCATCCTCGCCACCCTGGTGCAGGTCTCGCGCATGGTCTGCGACATCCCGGAAATCGTCGAGCTCGACATCAATCCGCTGCTGGCCGATGCCGGCGGCGCCGTGGTGCTCGACGCGCGCATGCGCCTGGCCCTGGCCGACCGCTCGGGCTCGACGCTCGACCGGCTGGCGATCCGGCCCTATCCGCGCGAGCTGGAGGACACCATCGAGTGGAACGGCGGCACGCTGCTGCTGCGGCCCGTGCGGCCGGAAGACGGCCCGGCCCACTTGCGGTTCTTCGACGCGCTCACGCCGGACGACATCCGCTACCGCATGTTCGTGCGCATCCGCGAGCTGAATCCCTCGCAGCTGGCGCGCTTCACCCAGATCGACTACGACCGCGAGATGGCCTTCATCGCCACCCGGCCCGGTCGCGACGGCGAGCCGGAAACGCTGGCGGTAGGGCGGGTGGTGGCCGATCCGGACAACATCTCGGCCGAATTCGCGGTGACGGTGCGCTCGGACCTCAAGGGGCTCGGCCTGGGCAAGATCCTGATGCGCAAGCTGATCGATTACTGCCGCAGCCGCGGCACGCGCGAGATCGTCGGCGAGGTGCTGCCCCAGAACAGCCGCATGATCGGGCTGGTGAAGAAGCTGGGCTTCGAGGTCACCGCGGGCGAGGAGGGCGTGCGCAAGCTGAGGCTGGTGCTACAGTGAGCACGGCGGTGAAATATTCGTTCAAATATGCGCCGATATTGAAATAATATGTCACCAGCAGCGTGCGCCGGTTGCAGGCTCAGCGCCGGAAGCGCACGTCCTCCTGCACCACCCTGGCATCGCCCTTCGGCTTCTTGGGCTTCTTCGGTTTCTTGATGACCTGGCCGCTGGCATTCGTTTCCGGCACGCGGTGGTCCGGCTCGAAACCGGCTTCCTCGATGCGCTTGAGGGTCTGCTTCGTCAGCAGTTCGATCGCGGCCAGCTGCTCCACTTCGTCGGCGCAGACCAGCGAGACCGCCTCGCCCGAGGCGCCGGCGCGGCCGGTGCGGCCGCTGCGGTGCACATAGTCCTCGGCCACGATCGGCAGGTCGACGTTGACCACGACCGGCAGGTCGTCGATGTCCAGGCCGCGGGCGGCGACGTCGGTAGCCACCAGCACCTTCACTTCGCCGGCCTTGAAGCGCTCCAGCGCGCGCAGGCGCGCCGGCTGCGGCTTGTCGCCGTGGATGGCGTCGGCGCTGATGCGCCTGGCCTCGAGCAGGCCGACCAGCTCGTCCACGCCCTTGCGGGTCTTGGCGAAGGCCAGCACCTGGGGCCAGGCATGCTTCTTCAACAAATGCAGGAAGAGCTCGGGTTTGCGCTTCTTGTCGACCGGGACCAGCCACTGCTTGATGGCGCTGGCTGTCGTGTTGCGCGGCGTTGCCTCGATGCGCACGGGTTCGCGCAGCAGGCGGTTGGCCATGGCGCGGATCTGGTCGGAGAAGGTGGCCGAGAACAGCAGGGTCTGGCGCTTCTTGGGCAGGGCCGCGAACACCTGGTCGAGTTCCTTCGAAAAGCCCAGGTCCAGCATGCGGTCGGCCTCGTCCAGCACCAGGGTCTGCACCTCGTTGAACTTCACCGCGTTCTGGCGGTGCAGGTCGAGCAGGCGGCCGGGCGTGGCCACGATCACATCCACGCCCTTGCGCAGGTTCATCATCTGCGGATTGATGCTGACGCCGCCGTAGGCCACCATGGTGCGCAGCTCCAGGCCGGCGCCGTAAGCGCGGAAGCTCTCGTGCACCTGCTCGGCCAGCTCGCGGGTCGGCACCAGCACCAGGGAGCGCGCCGAATTCGGGCTGGCCTTCGCCGTCTTCTTGAACAGGCGCTGCAGCAGGGGCAGGGCGAAGCCGGCGGTCTTGCCGGTGCCGGTCTGGGCCGCCGCCATGACGTCCTTCCCGGCGAGGACGGCGGGGATGGCCTGGGACTGGACCGCAGTCGGGGTGGTGTATTCGAGCGTGTCGAGGGTGTGGACGATCTGGTCGATCAGGCCGAGCGAGGCAAACGACATGGAAACCTTGGGCAAAAATGAACAGCCGACAGTTTACCTTGCCGCGCGCCGGCAGGCACGGCGAATGCGCGTCGGGCCAGGCTCACAGGTCGAGGAACATGCTCGAGGGCGCGGGCACGGTCGGCTTGACCGGCTCGTGGCGGTCCTTGCAGCCGCTGGCGAGGACGCAGGCCAGGGCGAGGGCGGACAGGCGCAGCAGGTGCAGTTTCATGGCGAACCTCCTTGGCGCCGATGATAGCCGAAATTGCGCGCGAACCGCGCGCAGCACGCCGCTCAGAACCGATACGACAGGCTGGCCCGCAACACGGGAAAGACCTTGTAGTCCGACGCCTCGTCGGCCAGGCGCGCTTCCTCGGCTCCGACGTCGGCGGCGAGCCGGCCGCACAGCACCGTCTGCACGGTACAGTTGACGCTGCGCAGGCGCACGCGCGCCTCGTCCTGGTAGAACACGCCGAGGTCGGCGCCGAAGCTCCAGCCGCGCTCGGCGGTCAAGGCGTTGCCCCAGCCGATGCCGAGGTAGGGCGCGGTCTTGCGGAAGTCCACCTTGCCCACCAGCTGGCCGACGTCGGCGGCGTTGTAAGTGGTCCCGTTCAGCCGGAAGGTCCCCGTCTGGCTCGGGACGCCGACCGCATCGAAGCGGGTGTCGTTGTAGAACACGCCGCCGGTGAGGCGGAAATTGCTGCCTGCGCGCGGATACCAGTCGAGCAGGGCATTGTAGGTCTGCAGCTTGCCGTCGAGGTCATAGTTGACGTTCCCGGTGCTCTTGTCGAAGTCGTACTTGAAGTAGTTCAGGCCGAGACGGGCATTCAGGCTGGGGGTGAGGCCGAAAACGAGGTGGGCGCCGGCACCCGTGGTGCCGAGATCGACCCCGGCGCCGACCTGGGTCTGGGCCTGGGCCGCAGTGGCGGCCAGCAGGCCGGCGAGCGCCAGGGAAAAACGCTGGTAGAGCATGAAATTCTCCTTGCATGATCTGTTCGGACCGATTCTAGCCGCAAGGGCGTCTGATCGACCCCACAGCGCCTATTCCGCGCGACAAGTTGTAAATGTGTGTTGCAGCGTACTGAAAAGTAACGTTTCACCTGATAAAGTTCACATCACACAAGATAACGAGAGGATTCCAGATGAACTCCCCCTTCAAGCTGCTCTTCGCCAGCGTTGCCCTGGCCGCTTGCGCGATCCCGGCCATGGCCCAGACCAACGTCAGCATCAGCGTCGGCCAGCCCGGTTTCTACGGCCGCCTCGACATCGGCGATTTCGGCCGCCCGCCGGTCGTGTACGAGCGTCCGGTGATCGTGCGCGAAGTGCGCCATGTGCGCGCCGAGCCGATCTACCTGCGCGTGCCGCCGGGCCACCGCAAGAAGTGGAAGCACTACTGCGGCCGCTACGACGCCTGCGGCCGTCCGGTGATGTTCGTGCGCGACGACTGGTACACCAACACCTATGCGCCGCGCTACCGCGAGCGCCATCATCGCGTGGAGCGCCATGAGCGCCATGAGCGCCACGACCGCCACGAGGACCGCGGCCATGGCCATGGCCACGGGCATGGCAACGGTCACGGCCATGGCCATGGCCGCGGCCACTGATCCGGGGCCAACGACCCGGCCGGGGCCGCTTTTTGGGTCCCGCGCCACGCGCTTTCTCCTCCCGGTGTAGACTTGCGCTGTGCCAAGTGGCACATCGTTTTGGAGGTGGCTTTGCAAAGTGAAATCGTGATTGTCGGTGGTGGGGCGGGCGGCCTGGAATTGGCCTGCAAGCTGGGGCGTAAACTCGGACCCTCGAAGGTGATGCTGGTCGACTGCCGGCTGTATCACATCTGGAAGCCTTCCCTGCACGAGGTGGCCGCGGGCACCCTCGACATCCACCAGGAAGGCCTGTCTTACCAGATGCTGGCCCACGACAACGGTTTCACCTTCGTCTACGGCCCGATGACCGGGCTCGACGCCGCCCAGCGCCGCATCACCGTCGGCGCCGTGCGCGCTTCCGACGGCGAAGACGTGCTGCACGAGCGCCAGATCGGCTACGGTTCGCTGGTCATGGCGGTCGGCAGCACCGCGAATTACTTCGGCGTGCCGGGCGCACGCGAACACACGATTTCCCTGAACGTCACCGAGGACGCCGAGCGTTTCCGCCTGCGCCTGCTGCGCCTGATGGCGGTGGCCGAGCAGGCGCGCGAGGAGCGTTCCGACGCGGTGGCCGCGCTCGACGTGGTCATCATCGGCGGCGGCGCCACCGGCGTCGAGCTGGCGGCCGAGCTGCGCGAAGCCTCGGGCGTGTACGCGACCTATGGTTTTTCGCGCCTGCAGGTCAAGCGCGACGTGCGCATCACCCTGCTCGAAGGCGCCCCGCGCATCCTGGCGCCGCTGCCCGAACGCGTCTCGGCGGCGGCCCTCAAGCTGCTGGGCGAGCGCGGCATCGCCGTCGTCACCGACTGCCGCGTGACAAAGATCGAGCCGGACAAGGTGCTCGACAACGACGGCAACGTGTATCCGGCCAACCTGGTGGTCTGGGCGGCCGGCATCCGCGCGCCCGAATTCCTCGCCACCCTCGGCCTGCCGGTGAACAAGGGCGGGCAGATCGAGGTCGACGGCAACCTGCGGGTGAAGGGCGTGCCCGGCGTGTTCGCCCTGGGTGACTGCGCCGCCTGCATCGACGCCAACGGCAAGCCGGTGCCGCCGCGCGCCCAGGCCGCGCACCAGCAGGCCGATTACCTGCTCAAGCAGTTCGTGCGCATGGCGGGCGGCAAGCCCTTCGACGAGAAGCCTTACCGCTACCGCGACTACGGTTCCCTGGTCTCGGTGGGCAAGACCACCAGCGTCGGCAACCTGATGGGTTCGCTACGCGGGACCAGCTGGTTCGTCGAGGGCATGATGGCGCGCCTGATGTACACCAGTTTGCACCTGATGCACCACCAGGCGGTGCTGGGCTCGATGCGCACCGGCCTGCTGGCGCTGGCGCGCTTCCTGATCCGCCGTACGACGCCGCTGGTCAAGCTGCACTAACGAGCGTATCCGTAGGGTGGGCGCTCCGTG
>DEKZ01000017.1:0-5310 GCA_002354135.1 Massilia sp. UBA2709
CCGTCGGCCGCCAGCAGCGTGGCGCCCGCGCCGTCGCAGGCGACGCCCCAGCCGTCGCCGCAGGCATCCTCGCCCGCCAGCGGCACCGTCAGCGCCCCTACGTCAACCCGGCACATTCCAGGTGCCGGGTCATCTCTCCACAGGCGCATGAAGAACAGCGCGCCGTTGCCGGGACGCGAATACACGTCGAACTCGTCGGCCAGGCGGTTGAGGGCGCCCAGGCCGGTGCCCGAGGTGCCGGTGGTGGACATGCCGTCGCGCAGGCAGGCGTCGAGGTCCTTGATGCCGGGGCCGTTGTCGACCGCCAGCACGTCGACGCCGGGCACGCCTTCCGACTGCGACACGTTCACGTAGATCGTGCCCTCGCCGGCATGCTTGAGCAGGTTGGTGCCGGCCTCGGTGACGATCAGCGCCAGCTGGCCGGCGCGGGTTTCGTCGAAGCCCAGGCTGGTGGCCAGCTTCTGGCCCGCACGGCGCGCCGCGGCGATGTCGCTGGCGTGGGTGATGGCGATCGACAGCTGGGTGTCGAGTGAACTGATCAGCGTTTCCATTTCACCGCCAGCACCGCGGTGCCCTCTCCAGGCCGGGTATCGATGTCGAACTCGTCGACCAGGCGCCGCGAGCCGCCCAGTCCGAGCCCGAGGCCGCCGCCGGTCGTGTAACCGTCGCGCAGCGCCTGCTCGGTGTCGGGAATGCCGGGGCCGTTATCGACGAACAGCAGGCCGACGCCGCTGCGGAAGCCGTCGACCAGCCTGTCCAGGTGCACCGCCCCGCCGCCGCCATACTTGATGGTGTTGCGCGCCAGTTCGCTCGCTGCGGTGACGAGCTTGGTCTGGTCGACCAGCGACAATCCGATCGCTACCGCACGCTCGCGCACGTGCTTGCGCAAGCCGACCACGTCCTCGTCGCCGCGCAGCGGCAGGGTCGTGCGGTCGGTGCGCAGCTGGCGGTTGCGGTCCAGCAGCTCGGTGTCGAATTCAACTGCGGTTGCAGCGTTCATCTATTCAGGTTCTTTCCGAGCAGGGCCATGCCCTTTTCGACGTTCAGCGCAGTCTTCACGCCATGCAGGGTCAGGCCCAGCTCGACCAGGGTGATGGCCACGGCGGGCTGCATGCCGACCACCACGGTCTGGGCATCGAGCACGCGCGCCATCGCCGCCGTGTTGCTGATCATACGCCCGATGAAGGAATCGACCAGGTCGAGCGCCGAGATGTCGATCAGGACGCCTTTGGCGCCGTCGCTGACGATGCGCTCGGTGAGGTCGTCCTGCAGCGTCATCGCCAGGCGGTCGTGCATGTCGACCTGGATGGTGACCAGGAGCAGGTCGCCCATCCGCAAAATAGGAATGCGTTCCATCTTATGCCTTCTGGCTGACCAGGGTGGTGCCGGTGCGCTCCAGCGCAACGACGAAGGCGTCGGCCAGGGTGGCCTTGGTGATCACGTCTTCCAGGTTCACGCCCAGGTGCACGATGGTCTGGGCGATCTGCGGACGGATGCCGCTGATGATGCAGTCCGCGCCCATCAGGCGGGCGGCGGCGATGGTCTTCATCAGGTGCTGGGCGACCAGGGTGTCCACGGTCGGCACGCCGGTGATGTCGATGATGGCGATCACGGCGCCGGTGTCGACGATCTTCTGCAGGATGTTTTCCATCACCACTTGGGTGCGCGCCGAATCCAGGGTGCCGATCAGCGGCAGCGCCAGGATGCCGTTCCACAGCTTCACGACCGGGGTCGACAGTTCCAGCAGTTCCTGCTGCTGGCGCACGATGATCTGGTCCTTGGCCTTCTGGAACACTTCGATGGTGTACAGGCCCAGCTTGTCGAGCAGCGTGCTGATCGACCACGAGGCGGCGGTCAGGATCTCCGGCTCGTTGGCGAAGGCGGCGGTCAGCTGGGAGAACACCGGCTGCTTCAGCGAGAACACGAAGGTCGCGGTCTCGCTCGGGGTCGAGCCGGTCTTGGCGCGGCTGGACGAAATCTCGGCCAGCATGTCGCGCACGTCGTCCCAGGAACGGTGCTCGATGTTTTCCAGCTCGCCGCCACGGGTGGCGACCGCGAACGAGGCCAGGAACTGCTGGCAGTGATCACGCAGTTGCTGCTTCGAGCTGGCAGTGCCGCGCACCGTCAGGGCCTCGAGCTGAGCGATCCATTGCGAGCCGATCTCGGCTTCGTGTTCCTGGATGAGCTGGCTGATGCGGGCGGCGTTGTCCTTCGTGGTCATCTCTTCGTATCCTTGGTCGGTTTTGGATGGTTTCGGGCTGCGCGCGGAACACTGGCGCAACACCCCTATGATTGGAAAAATGACCAACTATAACATCTTTTAACCATTCGCTACGGCACGGTAGGGTCGAGTATGCACACTAATCGTGGCATGGCGGATGGCGTTGGTGTAACAAAAAAAACCGCCAGGCTCACGCACTGGCGGTTTTCATGTCAAGCGGCGAACCGCTTGGGTAAGGCTTACTGCGCCGCAGCTTCCACCGGATCGGCAGCCTTCATCGACAGCTTCAGGCGGCCGCGCTCGTCGGTCTCGAGGACCTTCACGCGCACTTGCTGGCCTTCCTTCAGGTAGTCGGCCACGGCGTTGACGCGCTCGTTGGCGATCTGCGAGATGTGCAGCAGGCCGTCCTTGCCCGGCATCACCTGGACGATGGCGCCGAAGTCCAGCAGCTTCAGCACGGTGCCGTCGTAGGTCTTGCCCACTTCGACCGAGGCGGTCAGCTCTTCGATGCGGCGCTTGGCTTCCTGGCCAGCGGCGGCGTCGACGGAAGCGATGGTGACCACGCCTTCGTCGGTGATGTCGATCTGGGTGCCGGTCTCTTCGGTCAGCGCGCGGATGACGGCGCCGCCCTTGCCGATCACGTCACGGATCTTTTCCGGGTTGATCTTGATGGTGATCAGGCGCGGTGCGAAGTCCGACAGTTCGGTCTTCGTGGTCGGCATGGCTTTCTGCATCTCGGCCAGGATGTGCTGGCGGCCTTCCTTGGCTTGCGCCAGGGCCACCTGCATGATTTCCTTGGTGATGCCCTGGATCTTGATGTCCATCTGCAGCGCGGTGATGCCGTTGGCAGTGCCCGCCACCTTGAAGTCCATGTCGCCCAGGTGGTCTTCGTCACCCAGGATGTCGGTCAGGACCGCGAACTTGCCGCCTTCCTTGATCAGGCCCATGGCGATGCCGGCGACGTGCGCCTTCATCGGCACGCCGGCGTCCATCAGCGCCAGGCAGCCGCCGCAGACCGATGCCATCGACGAGGAACCGTTCGATTCGGTGATTTCCGACACCAGGCGCACCGAGTACGAGAACTCTTCAGGCGACGGCAGCGCTGCAACGAGTGCGCGCTTGGCCAGGCGGCCGTGGCCGATTTCGCGGCGCTTCGGGGTGCCAACACGGCCGGTTTCGCCGGTGGCGAACGGAGGCATGTTGTAGTGCATCATGAAGTCGTCGGTGTACTCGCCCATCAGCGCGTCGATCTTCTGGCTGTCGCGCGCGGTACCCAGGGTGGCGATCACCAGGGCTTGCGTTTCGCCGCGGGTGAACAGGGCCGAGCCGTGGGTACGCGGCAGGACGCTGGTGCGGATCGAGATCGGACGCACGGTGCGGGTGTCGCGGCCGTCGATGCGCGGCTCGCCTTCCAGGATCTGCGATCGAACAACTTTGGCTTCCATGTCGAACAGGATGTTGCCGACTTCGGCGGCATCGGCTTCGATGCCCTGCTCGGCCAGGCCAGCCATGACTTCGCCGGACAGCGACTTCAGCTTTTCCTGGCGCAGCGATTTCTCGCGGGTCTGGTAGGCGTCGCGGATCTTCACGTCGGCCAGTTGCGCCACTTGTGCGATCAGGGTTTCGTTCTTGGCCGGGGCGGTCCACTCGACTTCCGGCTTGCCGCCTTCTTCGACCAGGGCGTGGATGGCGTCGATGACGGCCTTCATCTGCTCGTGGCCGTAGACGACCGCGCCCAGCATGATTTCTTCCGACAGTTGCTGCGCTTCCGATTCGACCATCAGCACGGCGGTTTCGGTACCGGCCACGACCAGGTCCATCTGCGAGGTCTTGAGCTGGGTGGTGGTCGGGTTCAGGATGTACTGGCCATTGGCGTAGCCGACGCGCGCGGCGCCGATCGGGCCGCTGAACGGGATGCCGGACACGGCCAGGGCAGCCGAGGCGCCGATCATCGACGGGATGTCCGGGTCGATCTCAGGGTTGACCGACAGCACGTGGATGATGACCTGGACTTCGTTCAGGTAGCCCTCCGGGAACAGCGGACGGATCGGACGGTCGATCAGGCGCGAGGTCAGGGTCTCTTTTTCGGATGGACGGCCTTCGCGCTTGAAGAAACCGCCCGGGATTTTACCGGCAGCGTACGTTTTCTCGATGTAGTCGACGGTCAGGGGGAAGAAGTCCTGGCCCGGCTTCGCGTCTTTCTTCGCGACGACGGTGGCCAGCACGACGGTGTCTTCGACCGACACCACGACGGCGCCGGATGCCTGACGAGCGATCTCACCAGTCTCCAGGGTGACCGTGTGTTGGCCGTACTGGAAGGTTTTCGTAACTTTGTTAAACATGGGTAATCCCTTTCTATTTGCCGACAGATTTTCAGGAGCTGTCGTTCACCTCACCACGGGCGGCTCAGAAACCGGCCAGGCGGCCTCCGCCATTTACTGCAAAAACAACAAAACGCTTAAAACAAAAAATGCCCGCGTCAGTGGAGACTGGCGCAGGCATTTCCTTGCTAAACCGTCTGACGCAAAAATTACTTACGCAGGCCGAGTTTGGCGATCAGGTCACGGTAACGGTTCAGGTCTTTAGCCTTCAGGTAAGCCAGCAGGCTCTTACGACGGTTGACCATCATGATCAGGCCGCGGCGCGAGTGGTGGTCTTTCTGGTGGGCCTTGAAGTGGCCGTTCAGTTCGTTGATGCGTGCGGTCAGCAGTGCAACCTGGACTTCCGGCGAACCGGTGTCGTTCTGGCCACGGGCGTTGTCCGCGATGATCGCGGCTTTGTTGATGTTTTCTACGGTCATGATGTTACCTTTCACATGCGGTGCATGAGTCGCAACCCAGCGCACCGTGATTAAGTGTTAAAAAAAACTGCCCTTGCGGACAGCCCCGCCAGTATATGCGAAAACGGTTGGCGTCACCAGCATTTGCTGCGGCAAAGCTGGGGCATCATGGCGTTGTTGAACGATTTTTCGAGGTGCACCATGCACAAAATGATCAAATTTGCAACGATTTGCGCGGCAATCGTGCTCGCCGGTTGCGCCGGCCCGGCCTTCATGCGCGGCGCGCCCACGGTCGGCGAGCCGGCGGCGG
>DEKZ01000017.1:5454-6032 GCA_002354135.1 Massilia sp. UBA2709
CAGTCCTACGAGCAGGTGCTGACCGGCGAGAAGTTTGCCACCATCAAGATCGACAAGGCCACCAAGGAAGACGTGCTGCGCACCATCGGCCGGCCGGCAGAAACCTCGCGCATCGCCATGCACGACTACGAGGTCTGGTCCTACCGCTACAAGGAGTCCGGCGTGTGGAACTCGCTGATGCACGTGCATTTCGACGCCAACGGCATCGTCCGCATGATGCAGAACGGTCCCGATCCGATGTTCGAGGTGCGCGACCGCTTCCCGTGGTAGCCGCATTTTCTGGCATATGCATGACACAGTAGCAAGATTTTGCTTCTATACTGCTGTGCCATGGACTTTGCACACACGGCAGGAAACCCTCGACAGCGGCAGCGCTACGTCACCGGCATCGGCGTCTCGCTGGCCGTGCATGGCCTGTTGATCTCGTTCTGGCAGTTGTCGCAGCCGCCAAGGTCTGCAGACGACGCACCTGCTGCCAGCATGCTCCTGCGGCTGCTGCCGGCGCAGCCGACGGCGACACCGCCACGCAGCACTGCCCCGTCACCGGCCGCGCGGGCGCCCGCCGGCCGGGTCACGAA
>DEKZ01000066.1 GCA_002354135.1 Massilia sp. UBA2709
GGCCAGCCAGCCGCGCAGCTCACAATCGATGGCGGCATCCTCGCGCAGCGACAGCGGCACGTGCAGGAGCGAGCAGGAAGGTGCGAGCCACAGGTCGCCGCGGCGGCGCAGCGCCAGCGGCTTGAGGCAGGCCAGGGCGCGGTCGAGATCGGTGCGCCAGATGTTGCGGCCGTCGACGATGCCGACCGAGAGCACCTTGTTATCCGGCAGCCAGTCCGCCACCGACTGCAGTTCGTGGGCGGCGCTCACGCCGTCGACGTGCAGGCCGGCCACCGGCAGCTTGCAGGCCATGCTCAGGTGGCCTTCCAATGGCGAAAAGTAGGTTGCGAGCAGCAGCGGGACCTGGCCGGTTGCAAGCGTGTGGTAGGCGCGCTCGAAGGCGAGCAGCCAGGCGCCCGGCAGGTCCAGGCCGAGGATGGGTTCGTCCAGTTGCACCCACTCGACGCCGGCGGCTTTCAGCTGCACCAGCAGTTGCAGGTAGATGGGCAGCAGGGCATCGAGCAGGTCGAGCTTGTCGAGCCCCTCGTCCTTCGCCTTGCCCAGCCAGAGGAAGCTCAAGGGGCCGAGCAGCACGACCTTGGTCTTGTGGCCCAGCGCCTGCGCCTCGGCGAGTTCGCCCAGCAGGCGTTCGGGCGCCAGCGTGAAGCGCGTCGCGCGGTCGAACTCGGGGACCAGGTAGTGGTAGTTGGTGTCGAACCACTTGGTCATTTCCAGCGCCGGCCTGCCTTTGCCGTGGGCACCGCCGCAGCAGGTATCCGTGCGTTCGCCGGCGGCTTCGTTCGCAACGCCGCGCGCCAGCGTGAAGTAACGCGCCAGTGCCGGTTCGTCCCCTTTGAAACCGAAGCGTGCGGGCTCGCAGCCGAACAGCTGGATGTGGTTGGCGACGTGGTCGTAGAAGGCGAAATCGCCGACGCTGACGAAGTCCAGCCCGGCATCCACCTGCTGCTGCCAGTGACGCGCGCGCAGGGCGGCGCCGGTTTCTTCGAGTTGCGCCGAACCCGTTTCTCCGCGCCAGTAGGCTTCGAGGGCGAACTTCAGTTCGCGTTGCAGGCCGATGCGCGGGTAGCCGAGAGTATGAATCTTGATCATGATGTTTTCGATTTATATGAAGAATGCTAAGGATTCTCGCGAGAACTGGTGCATAATTCAAACGAAAAAATTTCGAGAAAACGTGAAAAATATTCATGGCTACTTCCATCCTTGAGCTGCGCCACCTGCGCACCCTGCTGGCCCTGAAGGAGGCCGGCACCATCTCGCGCGCGGCGCAATTGCTGAACGTGACCCAGTCGGCGCTGTCGCACCAGGTGCTGGCGCTGGAGCGGCAATACGAGACCGGCCTGTTCGAGCGCAAGTCGGCGCCGGTCGCCTTTACCGCGGCCGGGCAGCGCCTGCTCGCGCTGGCCGAGCAGGTCCTGCCCCTGGTCGGGGCGGCCGAGCGCGACCTGGCGCGCCTGGTCAGCAACGCCACCGGCAAGCTGCGCATCGCGGTCGAATGCCACACCTGCTTCGACTGGCTGATGCCGTCGATGGACGCGCTGCGCGCGCGCTGGCCGGAGGTCGAGCAGGACATCGTGTCCGGCTTCCAGGCCGACCCCATCGGCCTGCTGCACCAGGACCGCGCCGAAGTGGCGATCGTGTCGGAGCTGGACGAGAGCGAGACCGACGTCGACTTCCATCCGCTGTTCGAATTCGAGATGGTCGCGATCCTGCCGCTGAACCATCCCTATCTCGCCAAGCCGCACCTGACGGCCCAGGACTTCGCGACCCAGGCATTGATTACCTACCCGGTGCCGGACGACATGCTCGACCTGGTGCGCCAGGTGCTGAAACCGGCCGGGGTCGAGCCGCCGCGGCGCACGACCGAGCTGACGGTGGGCATGCTGCAGCTGGTGGCCAGCGGGCGGGGATTGGCCGCGCTGCCGCTGTGGGCGGTGAACGGTTACCTGGAGCGGGGCTATGTGGCGCGCCAGCGCATCGGGCCGGAGGGCTTGACGGGGCGGCTGTATGCGGTGACGCCGAAGCGGCTGGCGGGCAATGCCTGTCTGGCGGACTTCGTGCAGGTGATGCGCGAGACGTCTTTGTTGTCGCTGCCGGGGATCAGCCTGTTGTAGGCGGAGCTTTGTGATGCGGCGCGTGGGTGCTGGCTTGGGTTGAACGCGTGGGCGGCGCGCAGGTTTCGGGATCGCAGAGGGCAGGGTGGAGCCGCCCACCCTACGCCGGCCCAGGTGTTCAGGGAGCGGGAGGGCGGCAGGCGCTGCCGTAGGCTTCCTCGTAGGGTTTGTCGAAACACTGGACCAGGCCGTCGACCACGTCGATGTTGGGCGGCCAGCGCATCTTCATCGTCTTGCCGCCCTTCATGGGCATCTCGATGACACCGTTTTTCAAGGGCGGCAGGCCCTTGTCGCTTGGGAAGGGGACCGCAGCAAGGTCTTGCCGGGCCTGCTCGAGTGCGGGACGGTCCTTGCGCAGGAAGGCGATGCTCGCATCGACATAGGCGTTCCATCCCGCCTTGTCCTGGTCCGCCGGCTTGCGCGACTTTTCCATCAACTCGATGGCCGCCTCGGATTGGCCGGCCATGACGCGCAACTGCGCCTCGNNGCCAGTACAGGATGCCGGCTTCGTTGTTATGCGCCTGGCGATAGTCGCGCAACAGATCGGCTGCGGCCAGCTTGCAGCCCGGCCTATTGGCAAGCGCTCGCCAACCTCCGTCGAAGTCCTGGTCGAATCGGTCCTCGTCGAGGGCCAGCAAACCGAGGCGATCATGGTCGCAGCTGGCGGGTGGCGCATCTTTCGGAGGGGCCGCGTTGACGGCGGAAGCCAGGAGCGTGCAGCCAAGGACAAGCAACGGAAGAGGTCTGGTCATGTGAATGCAGGGGGCAGCGGAACGCTCCCACGGTAGCAAATAAAATCAAGAAGAAATCCGCACATTGTCACGGTGGGCCGAGCGTGAACACATCCCCGGGAGTCGGGCAATCCGGTTGTCATGCCGCCTCCACCCGGCTCACCAGCCCGCCGACGAGCACGGCCTCGCCCTGCAGCGCGGTGCGGATCAGGCATGCGCGCCCGGTGGCGCGTCCCTGGCGCAGCCTGAGGCCGTGGCCGAGCGCCAGCGTCAGTGCGCCGGCCGCCACGCCGGTGGCGCTATCCTCCAGGCTCGGTTCGAGGTGGTTGAAGTTGCGGCCCTCGACCTCGACCTCGCCGTCGCCACTGTCCTTGCCCGTCCTGCACCAGGCG
>DEKZ01000065.1 GCA_002354135.1 Massilia sp. UBA2709
GGCGCGGCCAGGCGGAAGATGCCCCTGCCCTGCACCAGCGCGATGGCCTGGTTGGCCGCGGCCGCGACCTTGTCGCTGCAGGCCGCGCCGGCAGCCAGGCTGCCCACGCAGTTGCTGAACACGGCGCCGGCGGCATTGATCGCCACGCCCTCGAGACCATTATTGTTCAGCCAGTGCTGGCCGTTCCAGTACTGGGCCTGCAAGCCCACCGGCGTCGGCAGGTTGGCCACGCCCTGGGTGTTGGCCACCTGCAGGCGCCCATTCAGGATCAGGACGCCGTCCTCGACCGAGTCGGCGCCGCGCTGCGAGCTGACGGTATGGACCGCGCTGCCCGCCAGGCTTTCCGACGCCGTGGCGCGCAGGTAGACGGCTGTCGGTGTGGCCCAGTTGCGCCCTGCCCCGGGCGCCGCGCTGTACGGGTCGCCGCCCAGGGCAAAGCTGGGCGAACCTTCCATCCGCAGGTTGGCCGGGTCCCTCCCCAGCTCCCCCTCCTTGAGCTCACCGGCAAGGGTGTCGCCGCCCGGCGCCGTGAAGGCCCACAACGTGACCGGACGGCGCCAGCGGCCAGTGTAGTTGCTCAGCGAACCGCCGCCGGCATTGAAGGCCTCGACGGTCACAGCGAAGGGCTGGCGCGAATACGCCGCCTCGGACACGCCTTCCGGACAGTTCATCGAGGGCTGGCAGTCGAAGGGGCCGTCGACAGCCGTATTGAACCAGGCCGGAAAGAAGCGCCCGACCGCTTCGCGCTTGCCCATCACCGGGCCGGTCGTCAGGTAATCGGCCAGGGTGGGTGTCAGGTTCAGGATGCCCACTTCGCTCCAGGAGAAGGTGCCGGTCAGCGCCCCGCTGGTCGCCTTCAGCGGGGTCGAGATCGCGAACTCCCCTTCGGCCGGCATGAGCTCGAGCAGCGACGCCAGGCGCTGGGCGCTGTAGCTCACCGAAGGCATCGTCTTTTCGTTGCCGAAATTGAGTGCAAAGTTCTCCCCGTCCGCCAGCAGCGCGCCCAGTTCGATCGCCAGGACATCGCCCGCCTTCGCGAAGCCCGGACCCTCCGGGGTCGTCGCGCCCGGGTTCGGCCGCCCGCTCGGGCTCGTGATGCGCTTGAAAGCGATCGCATACGGCCGCGCCACGAAAGTGACAGTCGAGTTCGTTTTGCCGCCGGTGAGCAGGTTCAGCGCGATCGAGCCGACATCGGGATAGTTGAATGTCGAGCAGTCCAGCGCCGAGGCGGACGCGCTGTTGGCCGGGAACAGCATGCTGACCGCGTCCGACCACCCCTTGGCGCACACGGGCAGCTTCACGCCCGCGTAGCTTGCCCCGACCTTGCCCGCCGCCGGGTTAGTGCAGCTCAGGCTGAACTGCATCGATACCTGGGTATCCTTGTTGCCGCTCAGGGCAACCGTCCTGGCGCCATTCACGGCCGTCACGTAGATGCGGGTGTTGGCGCCGCCCGTCACGTTCGCGGCATAGCGCGGGCAGTCGCCCGATCCGACGACCTTGTCGGGCTGGCAGGCCACGCTGGTAAACACATAGTCGGCAATCGATGCCGGCGTACCCGAAGCGACCGCCTCGTCGACCGCGCGGTCGTTGTCCTTGTTGTTGTCCGCCGTCCCGGCCACCTGGGCGGTATTGGTCATGGTCCCGGACCGGGTCACGCTCGCAATGATCGTCACCGGCGGCGCGCTCAGGTTCGGTCCCAGCGCCTTGCTGTAGGTGCAGGTCACGACCTGGCCGCTGGCGCTGCAGCTCCAGTTCACGCCGCTGGCCGAGACGAAGCTCATCCCGCTTGGCAGCGTATCGGTGACGGTGATCGGCCCGGCCTCGGTGTAGGGGCCGTTGTTCGACACCACCAGCGTATAGCTGGCCTGCTGGCCGACCTGCAAGGGGCCGCCGCGCGACATCTCAATCGACAGGTCGGAGATCGGCAGGGTCGGCACCACCAGGATCTCGGCATTGAGCAGCACCAGGTCCTGGCCGGTGCGGTATGTGGTGGTCACGCTCGGCTCGAAGAAGATCCACTGCACCACTTCGGTATCGTAGGCGTCGAAGTCGACCCCGTAGGAGTTGTAGTCGCGGTTGATGTTGCTGCGCGAGTTGAACTGGTTGCCGGCCGGATTCATGTCGTCGGTCAGCTCCTTGCCCTCGAAGATCAGGCGCTCGCCGTCCCCGAGCAGCGTCGAGTCGCCTTCCCAGGTGATGTGGCCGACCCTGGCTTTCTCGCGGACCGGCCACCATGGTTTCGGCCAGCGGAAGTTGCTGGCGGTGAAGCTGATCTCCCCGTTCTGGACGTAGCGGAAGCCTTCGTACAGGTTGAGCACACGCTCGGGCTCGTTCGGGTGCGCGTACACCACCAGCAGCGAAAAGCCGCCCAGCACCGCCTGCGAGGCGCACCATGGCCGCCCGGTCGACACGGTCAGGCCGGAAAACTTGTAGGTGCCGGAGCCCTTGGCCTTGACGGTCGCGGTGACGTCGGCCGCGCCGCCGAAATAGTTCATGCCGTTGCCGACGGTGCTCGAGGAATACCTGCGCGCGGCGGTGACCGCCTTGCCCTCGAAGCTGACGCTGTTGTCGGCCGGGCCGGAGCCGGCCCAGTACAGCTGGGCCGAGAGCACGGTGGCGCCGACCGGCAGGGTCAGTTCGGCGTTGCGGTTGCTGGTGGACGGCGCGACGGCGCAGGCGTCCGCGGCATTGCTGCGGGTGCGCAGCGTGACCTGGGTGCCGGTGAAATTGACGCTGCCGTTGAAGCTCTTCCACAGGCTGATGGGGGTGTCGGCATGGGCCGGCGCGCACAGGCCCAGCAGCGCCAGCGCCAGGACCAGGAGCAGCGCCGGCGCGCGCAGCAGCATGCCGCAAAGGGACATCATATCTGCACCTCGACTACGCGCCGCACCTGGTCGGCGCCGTTCGGGTCCTGCAGGCAGGTGGCGCCGGGCGGCAGCGGTCCGGTGCAGGCCGTCGCTCGGATCCGGCGCCGGTCGAGGTTGACGGCGCCGTTCTGCGAGGCTGGTCCCGGGATCATCCAGCACTGCACGGTGACGACGAAGCCGGCCAGGCTCGAACGGGCATTCGCCGGCCCGGCGGGCAGCGCGAAATGGTCGGTTTGCGCGGCGGCGCCGCCCACGCCCTCGGCGGCGCAATACGCCGCCGGATTGGTCGCGCGCTGGAACAGGCCCCATTC
>DEKZ01000406.1:0-3988 GCA_002354135.1 Massilia sp. UBA2709
CGCCGGATCAGGATGCCGTCCCAGCGCGCGCGGTCCTGTTCCAGCAGCAGCACCGGGCGCCCGGCCCCATCGACCCGCGCTTTCGCGCGCGAGGCCTGCAGCTCCATCAAAGCGATCAGGCCATGCGCTTCCGGCTCCCCCGGCGCAAGCTGGGCCAGCATCCGGCCCAGGCGCAGGGCTTCCTCGATCAGCGCCGGACGCATCCAGTCCTCGCCCGCGGTCGCGGTGTAGCCCTCGTTGAAGACCAGGTAGACCACCTCGAGCACGCTGCCGAGGCGCCCGGCCAGTTCCGCGGGCGGCGGCAGCTCGAAGGGGATATTCGCCTGCCCCAGGCTGCGCTTGGCGCGCACGATGCGCTGGGCGATGGTCGCTTCGGGCACCAGGAAGGCGCGCGCGATCTCGTGGGTGGCCAGGCCGCCGACCAGCTTCAGGGTCAGGGCCAGCCGGGCTTCCTTCGACAGGATGGGATGGCAGGCGATGAACATCAGGCGCAGCAGATCGTCGCCCACGTCGTTGCGGGCGGCGTCGAGGCTGTCGACGAAATCAGGCACCAGGTGTGCCTCCTGGGCCTCCAGGTCGAGCCCGATCTGCTGGAGCTTTTCCCGGAAGGCCTTGTCGCGGCGCAGGCGGTCGAGCGCGGCGTTCTTCGCCGTGCGCATCAGCCAGGCGCCGAGGTTGTCGGGGACGCCGGACGCGGGCCAGGTCTCGAGGGCGGCGACCAGGGCGTCGCCGGCCAGTTCCTCGGCCAGGCCGAGGTCGCGCACCAGCCGCGCGACGCCGGCCACGATCTTGGCCGACTCGATGCGCCAGACCGCGGCTATCGCCTTGGCTACGCGGTCTTCCACCAGGCCTGGGGCGGCACCGCGTTCGGGTCCATGTACATCAGCTCCCAGACGTGGCCGTCCAGGTCCTCGAAGCCGTGCTGGTACATGAAACCGTAGTCCTTGTGCTCGTTCGGCGCCCGCCCGCCGGCGGCGAGCGCCTTGGCCACCAGGGTGTCGACCTCCTCGCGGCTCTCGCAGGACAGGCAGGGGCGCACCTCGGTGCTGGTCCTGGCGTCGGCCACCGGCTTCGTGGTGAAGGTCTGGAAGTAGCTTTCCTGCAGCAGCATCGCGTAGATGTGCTCGCTGATCGCCATGCACAGCGCCTTGTCGTCGCTGAACTGGGGATTGAAGGAAAAGCCGAGGCTGCCGAAGAAGGCGCGGGTCCTGTCGATGTCCTTGACCGGCAGGTTGACGAAGATCTGCTTGTGCATGTCGTTCCCTTTCTGGACAGTGAAGTCGTGATGCCGTTCAGGACTGCGCCTGTGCGCCAGTTTCCAGCGCGCGGAAGCGTTCGAGCGCCTCGGTCTGGGCAAAATCGTCGAGTTCGAACACCTGGCGCACCTCGATCTCGGCGTCCAGCCCTTCGCCGCGCGGGTTCGGGAAGCGGCGCGCCCATTCCAGCGCTTCCTCGCGCGAGCGCACCTGGATCATGGTGTAGCCGGCGATCATCTCCTTCGATTCCGTGAACGGGCCGTCGGTCACGCTGCGTTCCTTGCCGTCGTAGCGGATGCGCCAGCCCTTGCTGCTCGGATGCAGGCCATTGGCGTCGAGCAGGACGCCGGCGCGCGCCAGCTCCTGGTGGTAGTCGCCCATGGCGTTGAGCAGATCCTCGCCGGGCATGACGCCGGCTTCGGACTCGGGAGTGGCCTTGACGATGATCATGAAGCGCATGGTCGTTCTCCTCTGTGTTGATTGACTGCCTGGCCCGGGGCGACGCCCCGTGAAAACCGGCTTCCGACAGCACGACGAACGGGCGCGCCGAAAATCGACACGCCATGCAGAAATATTTTCAGCCTTGAATGTCAGCTCCGCATTTCAGGCCTCGAAGCAAGGCGCCAGCGCCCTCACCTCGATGGTCGCCCACTCGGCCGCCGGGCAGCGCGCGGCCAGCGCCAGCGCCTCTTCGCGCGTGGCGACGTTCACATGGTAGAAGCCGCCGATCATTTCCTTGGCCTCGGCGAACGGACCATCGACCACCCGCGCCTTGCCGCCCTCGAGCGTCACGCGCGCCGCCTTCGACAGCGGCGCCAGCGACTGCGCGCCCAGCAGCACGCCCTCCTCGCGCAAGGCGTCGCCGAAACGCAGCATGCGCTCGTACACGGCGCGGCCCTCGGGCTCGGTACGCGTGGCGCGCTGGCCGACGGGCTCCTGGATCAGCAACATATAGGACATGGACATTTCCTTCCGGATGTAGACGTAAAGACAAGCGCTATTCTACGGCCGAGCGGTCCGGTAAAGCACGCTGCGGCGCGCAATATTCAGGCTGGGCGCATCGTGCGCGCGGCGCGTCGATGCCCGTCGCATTGCCCCCTTCAGAAATACTTGGACAGGTAAAACGCGCCGGAATCCGGGAAGATCGTGGCGACGCGCGCACCCTGCAGGCGCGGCAGCAGCCTGGCAATGCCGGCGCTCACGCAGCCGCTCGATCCGCCAGCGAGGATGCCTTCTTCGCGCGCCAGGCGCTGCACCCAGGCCAGGGCTTCCTCGTCGGGCACCTGGACCACGTCGTCGACGACTGCCGGATCGAAGCTGCTGGAAGGCTGGCGCTTGCCGACACCCTCGATCACGGTGGCGAACGCGCCCTCGCTTCTCTGGTCCGTGACCAGGTGGCGGTAGGACGAATGCAGGGGCTCGACGCCGATCACGCGCAGCGTCGGGTCCTGCTCCTTCAGGTAGCGGCCGATGCCGGAAATCGTGCCGCCGGACCCGATGCCGCAGACGAAGACGTCGATTTCGCCGGCGAGCTGGCTCCAGAGCTCGGGACCGGTATCGCGGTAATGGGCCTGGCGGTTCAGCTCAGAGCAGTACTGGTCGAGGTAATAGGCGCCCGAGTCGCGGGCGATCTCCTCGGCCGTCGCATGGTAGTCCGGTCCGCCATCGACGCTGCAGGGATGCACCCGGGCGCCGTAGGCGGCGATGCGTTTCATTTTCTCGCCGCTGGTGGTCCTGGGCACAGTCACGTCGCAGTCCAGGCCGTACACGGCGCTGGCCATCGCCAGGGCAGCCCCGGTATTGCCCGAGGAGCTTTCGACCACGCGGCGGGTGCCGGCCGGCATGCCGCGCAGCATGTGGCGCACCATCCTGTCCTTGATGCTGCCGCCGGGATTCATGTATTCGAGCTTGGCGACAACCTGGGCGTCGGGAAAGACGCGTTTGAGACGGACGACAGGGGTGTGGCCGATTGCTTCCATCACTGAATCTTTGACCTGGGTATGCACGCTTTCCCTCCGAAAAAGTTTCCAAAAGGCAAGGCTAGCACGGACAGAAAAATCATGTCGTCGGATTGAACTTAGCTTTCGTCCGACAGTTCCTACAGGCGCATCGTCCCCTCTCCTATTGTCCCTCGATATGCGCGCGTTACCATCGACCCATCGACACGTGAACGCAGGAGGCGAGTATGGGCGAGAACAAAGGTCATGGCATGAAAGGCAATAATTTCGATGAGCTGAGCGGCGTCGGCACCAGCAGCGCGGGCATCACCGGCACCACCGGCAACCTGAACGACGGCGTGCGCGACGGCGGCGTCGGCAAGCCCTCGGCGCGCGACTCCGGCAACCGTGCCGGCAACAAACAGGCGGCCGAGCCGGACGACGACTACGTCACCCCGGCGCTCGGCACCGGCACGCGCGGTGCGGCGGGCAACAGGCAGGGCGGACAGTCGCAGTCCCAGCAGTCCGGGTCCCAGCAGGGGCAGTCCCAGCAATCGGGCGCGCAACAGTCGCAGCAATCGGCCTCGCAGCCGACCACCCAGGGTGGGCCGCCGGGGCGCAGCCTGGACCAGGACGTGATGGGCAAGGAGCAGTAGGTGGCAAGCAGCAAGCGGTACGTAGTAGCCAGTAAGCAGAGCCAGTAAGCAGTACGTAGCAAGCAGTAGCACGGCCGACGGCGCAGCGCCGCCGGCCTCAGTACAGGCGCAGGCGCCCGATCGATACCGGGCGCCTGCG
>DEKZ01000406.1:4081-10120 GCA_002354135.1 Massilia sp. UBA2709
GATCGTCCTGTTCGTCGGCGGCTACGCCCTCGTCGGCCCCTACGTCAAGAACATGCTGTACGCGATGCGCCTGGCCTCCCTTCCCGCGCCAGGCAGCCTGCCGGTTCCGGTGCGCGGTGTCGAGGCGCGGGCCTTGCGCGACACCTGGGGCGGCGCGCGTAGCGGCGGGCGCAAGCACGAGGGCATCGACATCTTCGCCAAACGCGGCACGCCAGTCATCTCGAGCACCGAGGGCGTGGTCCTGCGGGTCGGCACCAACCGGCTCGGCGGCCAGGTGGTGTGGGTGCTCGGCCCCGGCGGCCAGCGCCACTACTATGCCCACCTGGACCGCTACGCCGACATCGAGAACGGCCAGCGCGTGCGCCCCGGCACCATCCTCGGCTATGTCGGCACCACCGGCAACGCCGCGGACACGCCGCCCCACCTCCATTACGGCATCTACGAGACCGGCGGCGCGATCAATCCCTATCCCTTGCTGCGCAAGACAGCGGCGCCGGCGCGCCAGAGCACGCCGGCCCGCTGAGCGGGTGCGGGCGACGCATGGCGTGCGCGTGTGATGTAATGAAGCCAGACCGAATCGACAGGAGAACCCGATGCAAGCGCAGGAACCGCCCCGCCCCGCCAACCCGAACGAACTTGACGACGACACCCTGGCTTTCGTACGCCGCGTGTTCCAGCATGCGCGCACGGGCGAAGCCGGGGAACTGGCCACGTTGCTGGACCAGGGCCTGCCGCCCAACCTGCGCAACGAGCGCGGCGACAGCCTCCTGATGCTGGCCTGCTACCACGGCCACATCGACGCCGCCCGCGTGCTGCTCGAGCACGGCGCCGATCCGGAACTATCGAACGATGCCGGCCAGACCCCGCTGGCCGGCGCCGCCTTCAAGGGCGACCTGCCGGTGGCCACCCTGCTGCTCGACAGCGGCGCGCAGGTCGACGCGGCCGGCTCGAACGGCAAGACGGCGCTGATGATCGCCGCCATGTTCAACCGCGTCGACATCGCGCGCCTGCTGCTGGCGCGCGGGGCCGATCCGCTGGCGCTGGACGCGGCCGGGATGTCGGCGCAACAGGCGGCAGCGAAGATGGGGGCGGACGATGCGGTGGCGCTGCTGACCGCCGTCACGGAAGAACGGTAGCGTCGGGGGCGCGCACGCACGGTGGGCACGGGGCGNNGGGCGCCCCGTGCCCACCGGATCAGCCAGCTCAAAACGCCCCGACGTAGTTCTCCGCAAGCGCCGTGCTCATCGCCCGCTAGGCCACCACGTTCTCCAGCTCCGCCCGCTGCACCTGGCGCTCGAAAGGCGAGGCATCCTCGAAGGTATGCAGCATGCGCGTCATCCACCACGAGAAGTACTCGGCGCGCCAGATGCGCTTGAGCGCCTGTTCCGAGTACCTGTCCAGCCCTTCCTCGCTGCCCTTCTTGTAGAAACTGTCCAGCGCCTGCGAGAGCAGCTTGACGTCCGAGATCGCCAGGTTCATGCCCTTGGCGCCGGTCGGCGGCACGATGTGGGCGGCGTCGCCCGCCAGGAACAGGCGGCCCGAGCGCATCGGCGCGCAGACGAAACTGCGCATGCCGATGATCCCCTTCTGGAAGATGCGGCCCTCGTTGAGTTTCCAGCCGTCGTTGTGCTCCAGGCGGGCGTGCAGCTCGGACCAGATGCGGTCGTCCGACCAGTTGTCGACGTGGTCCTTGGGGTCGCACTGGAAGTAGAGCCGCTGCACCGTCGGCGAGCGCGTCGACACCAGCGCGAAGCCGCGCTCGTGCTGGGCGTAGATCAGTTCATTCGACGAAGGCGCCGACTCGACCAGGATGCCGAACCAGCCGAAGGGATAGGTACGCTGGAAATCCTGGCGGACGCTTGCGGGAATCGCCGGGCGCGACACGCCGTGGAAACCGTCGCAGCCGATCACGAAGTCGGCCTCGATGCGACCGGCCTCGCCCTGGTGGACGAAGGACACGGCGGGACGCTCGCTCGTCGGTTCGTGCAGAGCGACCTCGCTGGCTTCGAACAGGATCTGCCCGCCGGCCGCCAGGCGCGCCGCCACCAGGTCGATGATGACCTCGTGCTGGGGGTAGACGGTGATGGCCTTGCCGGTCAGTTCGGTAAGGTCGATGCGGTGGCGACGGCCGCCGAAGGCGAACTCGACGCCATGGTGCAGCGCGCCTTCCTTGTGCATGCGCTCGCCGACGCCGGCGTCGTTGAGGATGTCCATGCTGCCCTGTTCGAGCACGCCGGCGCGGATCGTCGCTTCGATCTCCGCGCGGCTGCGCGATTCGAGCACGACCGATTCGATGCCGTTCAGGTGCAGCAGGTGGGAAAGCAGAAGGCCGGCCGGGCCGGCGCCAATGATGGCGACTTGGGTGCGCATGATGTGTCTCCGTGTTTGTGTTTTGGGGCGCCCGACAAAACCCCCAGGGCTGCGTTGCAGCGCCTCGCCGTACAACCGTACTGTCTTCGGCACTGCGCCTTGCCCTGAAGCTTTTGTCAGGCGCTCTAGGTGTTCAGATATCGCCATCCTAGTGCGCAGCCGATGCG
Source organism: Massilia sp. UBA2709 (assembly GCA_002354135.1). GTDB lineage: Bacteria > Pseudomonadota > Gammaproteobacteria > Burkholderiales > Burkholderiaceae_D > Telluria. The sequence continues at coordinate 6,619 of DEKZ01000406.1, forward strand.
ATATGAATGGATGAAAGCCGAAAAAACTTGTACTATTTTTGCATTCCCTTGCGGACACTCCGTTCCCAGCCATGCCGACGCCCCACGCCGCCCTGCCCGCCCAGATTCCGCAGTTCGCCCTGTATGGCGAGCTCACGCGGGGCACGGATGCCGAAGGCGTGCACATCGAACTGATCGAAGCGCGCAGCCGCAAATACGACTGGCACATCGACACCCATACCCATGCCGGGCTGTTTCAGGTACTTTTTTTACTGGGCGGGAGCGTAGCCGCGAACATCGACGGCGCCTTGTGGGAATGCGAGGCGCCGGTCGCGCTGACCATCCACCCCTCCCTGGCGCACGGCTTCGATTTCTCGGAAGAGGCGCACGGCTACGTGCTCACCATCGACCAGAACATGCTGTTCGCCGCCGCCGGCCACGACGGCGACCTGTTCACGCCGCTGTTCGTGCAGCCGCTGGCCATCGACCTGGGGCCGGTGCCGGAGATGCGCGCGCGGATCGAAGCGCTGCTGCAGAACCTGATCCTCGAGGCGGCCTGGCCGCGCCAGGGCCACACCCTGATGCTCGAATGGCTGGCGCGCAGCACCCTGTTGATGCTGGTGCGGGTGCACGCCGAGCGCCGCATCGCCGACACCTCGGGACGCGGCGACTTCGAACTGTTCAGCCGCTTCCGGGTCGAGGTCGAGCGCCGCTACAAGGAGCAGTGGCAGGTCGGCCGGTATTGCGAGCTGCTGCGCGTCGCGCCGACGCGGCTGAACCGCCTGTGCATCAAACTCTCGGGCAAGTCCGCCTTCGAGATCACCCAGGACCGCCTGATGCTCGAAGCCTGCCGCAAGCTGACCTATGTGCCGGCGGGGATCGCCAGCATCGCCTACGAGCTGGGCTTCCAGGACCCAGCCTACTTCAGTCGCCTCTTCAAAAAGCTGATCGGGGTGACGCCGAAGGAGTTCAGGCAGCAGACGCAGGCGGGCGCAGTGCAGAACAACGACCCGACATGATCAACCAAGGGAACACATGCCGGACATTTTCCTGATCCTCGCCCTGGTCTTCGCCTTCATCGTCGGGCTGCTGTTCTTCGCCCCAGGCTGGCGGCTGCTGAACTTCGTCGACTACGGGCCGGGCGACGCCGTCCGGCGCCTGAACCGCTATGCGGCCATCCGGCTCCTGATTCCCCTGCTGGTGAGCCTGGGCTGCCGCTTCGTCGCCGCCAGGCGCCCGGAATTGACGGTGCCGCTCATCTTCCTGATACCGCTGTCGGTCATGTGCGTCGTGGTATGGGTGGGCGTCGGCGCGGGACGGATGGCGGCGCAGGACGCTCCCGCCAGTCACCGAAGGAACACCCCATGATCCCCCAGCGCAAGCTGTTCGTCGCCAACGTCCTGATGCTGCTGGGGCTGGCGCCGTTTCTCCTCGGCGCTGCCTGGGTGGCCGCCGGCATCTCGTACGCCCAGCAACACAAGGGCGCGGCGGGAGGTTCCGACGCCTTTCTCATGATCGCCGTGCTCGGTATCACCTATACGTTCGCGCTGCTCATCGCCGGACCGGGCGCCCTCTGGTCCAGGCGCCTGGTGAGGCGGCACGCCGGCCTGCGCACCAGGACCGCAACGGTCATGAAATGGCTTGTCGCCATTGCGCTGGCAGCGCCTTTGCTGGCCTACGCCGGGCTGGCGCTCTGGATTTACTGGATCGTCCCGGCACGCTGACATCGCGTCGGGCTGAGAAAACGCATTGCGTTGCGACGCTCAGGCTATATATACTCCATATATGGAACATATATAGGAGTAGCAAATGGGCATTGTCAACATCGACGACGAGCTGCACGACCAGATCCGCAAGGCCAGCACGGTGAGCAACCGCTCCATCAACGCCCAGGCCGCTTTCTGGATCAAGGTCGGCATGCTGGCCGAACTGAATCCGACGCTGAGCTTCAACGAGATCATCGTGCGCGAACTGCGGGCCGCCGGGGTCGAGGCGCCCGTGCTCGCCAGGGCCGCGGCATGATCAAGCGCCCGGAAGAAATCGCGCTGATGGCGGAATCGGGCCGGCTGCTGGCCAGCGTCTTCAGCTACCTCGACGGACTGGACCTGGTCGGCATGTCGACGATGGCGGTGAACGACCTGGTCGAGCGCTTCATTGTCGACGAGCTGCATGCACGGCCGGCGAGCAAGGGCCAGTACGGCTTTGCCTTCGTATTGAATTCGTCCCGCAACGAGGTCGTCTGCCATGGGGTTCCGTCCGAGACCGAGATCCTGCAGGACGGCGATATCGTGAACCTCGACATCACGCTGGAAAAGAACGCCTACATCGCCGACTCCAGCAAGACCTATCTCGTCGGCGAGGTGGCGCCGGAGGCCCGCCGCCTGGTGCAGGTGACCTATGAAGCGCTGTGGAAAGGCATCCGGGCGGTGCGTCCCGGCGCCCAGCTGGGCGACGTCGGTTACGCCATCGCGCGCCACGCCAGGCTGAACGGCTACTCGGTCGTGCGCGAATACTGCGGCCACGGCATCGGCCGCGCGATGCACGAGCCGCCCCAGGTGCTGCACTGGGGCCGCCCGCGCACCGGACTGGTCCTGCAGGAAGGCATGGTCTTCACGATCGAACCGATGCTCAACCAGGGTACGCACGAGGTGCGCGATGAAGACGATGGCTGGACGGTGCGGACGCGGGACGGCAAACTGTCCGCGCAGTTCGAGCATACGGTGGCGGTGACGCGCAAGGGTGTGCAGGTGCTGACGCTGCGGCCGGACGAGCACGGGTGAAAGTGGCCGAGGACGGTTTCGGTAGTACGTTAGTGCGGAATTGCCTTAGAGCACCTAACAAAGCTCTCTAGTTGCTCTAACGGCAACATCCCGCTACACTGAGCCGCGCTGACGGTCTGTAATCGGCCAAGGGCACACATTCGCTTCGACCTATCGACAAGGTGAAAACCATGCGTTCTCCGTCAAGACTCATTCCACCTCGCAGTGAGAAGGACATCTCGTGGGTATGGCTGCTGGGGGCTCTGCTGGTTGGGTTCGGGTATTTTGTCTATTCCTTATCGTACGTGGCCCGGTGCATTACAGCGTTTCTGATCCTTGCGTTTTGCGTTTACGTGACCGTCATCAACGAACGGGAAAAGCGCAGACTTGAAGCGATATGCAGCACCCGGGACGAGGAATCCATATGTGCCTTTGCACGGAGTTTCTCGACCAGGCACGTGGATACTTGGGTCATTCGTGCAGCACATCAGGAAATCCAGCAACTGATGAAGTCATACATACCGGGTTTCCCCGTGCGCGCCTCGGACGTGCTCCTGGACGACTTGCACATAGACTCCGACGATATCGAGGACTTGTTGGTGGACATTGCTGCGCGGTCTGGCCACTCTCTCGACAAGACCGAAAACAACCCTTTTTACGGGAAGATAAATACGGTTCGTGATCTAGTACTATTCATCGATGCGCAACCACGATTGGCCACTGTCCAACCGTCCCCCTAGGGTCCAGGCTGTGTAAAAACATAA
>DEKZ01000380.1 GCA_002354135.1 Massilia sp. UBA2709
CACGGCGTCCGCGCCCGGCGGAATCATGGCCCCGGTGAAGATGCGCGCGGCGGTGCCGGGTTCGAGCGGTGCGCCGACCGTGCCGGCCGGGATGCGCTGGGCGACGCGCAGGCTGGCGCCGCCGTTCACGCAGTCGGCCGTGCGCACCGCATAGCCGTCCATCTGGGTATTGTCCGCGGAGGGCACATCGATGGTCGAGGCCTGGTCTGCAGCCAGCACGCGGCCGTTGGCTTCGAGCGTCGGGACGTTTTCGATATCGGCCACGGGCGCCGCCGCTGCCAGCAGCGTATCGAGCGCTTCGCGCACGCTCAGCATCGCACGGGGCACGGATTTTTCGTTTGTTGCGGTCATGATTCTTACAGTCCGGTGTGCGCGGCGATGAAGGCCTTCATCTCGTCGACGTTCGGCCGCATCAGCACGAATTTCTGGGGCAGCGCTTCGAGTTCCTCGAATCCGGCCGGGCGCGGCGCGTCCGTGCCCAGGGCTTCCAGGATGGTCTCGTTGAACTTCGCGGCCAGCGCGGTTTCGAGCACGATCATCGGCACGCCATCGTCCAGATGCTCGCGCGCGACCTTGATGCCGTCGGCGGTATGGGTGTCGATGACGATGCCGTAGTCGTCATAGGCCATGCGGATGGTGTCGAGACGGTCGGCATGCCCCGACTTGCCCGACACGAAGCCATACTGGCCCACGCGCGCGAACTCGTCGCCGTCGCTGCCCGGGCCGCCCGACAGGTCGAAGCCGCCGTGGGTCTCCACTTTACGGAACAGCGCATGGGTGCGCTCGCTGTCGCGCCCGACCAGGTCGTAGACGAAGCGTTCGAAGTTCGAGGCCTTCGAGATGTCCATCGAGGGGCTGCTGGTGTGGAAGGTCTCGGCGCTCTTCCTCACGCGGTAGCGGCCGGTGCGGAAGAATTCGTCGAGCACGTCGTTCTCGTTGGTCGCCACCACCAGCTTGTGGATCGGCAGGCCCATCATGCGGGCGATGTGGCCGGCGCAGATGTTGCCGAAGTTCCCGGACGGGACGGTGAACGACACCTTCTGCTCGTTGCTGGTGGTCGCCGCCAGGTAGCCGCGGAAGTAGTAGACGACCTGGGCCACCACGCGCGCCCAGTTGATCGAGTTGACGGTGCCGATCTTGTGGCGCGCCTTGAAGGACAAATCGTTCGAGACGGCCTTGACCATGTCCTGGCAGTCGTCGAACACGCCTTCGACGGCGATGTTGAAGATGTTCGGGTCCTGCAGGCTGAACATCTGGGCGGTCTGGAAGGCGCTCATCTTGTTCGCCGGCGACAGCATGAACACGCGCACGCCGCGCTTGCCGCGCATCGCGTACTCGGCGGCGCTGCCGGTGTCGCCCGAGGTGGCGCCGAAGATGTTCAGTTCGTCGTTGTTCTTCGCCAGCGCGTACTCGAACAGGTTGCCGAGCAGCTGCATGGCCATGTCCTTGAACGCGAGCGTCGGGCCGTTCGACAGCGCCTGCAGGATCAGCTTGCGGCCGCCCTCGTCTTCCAGCACGCGCAGCGGCGTGATGTCCCGGCTCGATTCGTCCTCGCGCGCATTGCGGTAGACCTCGGGCGTATAGGTCTTGCTGGTCAGCGCCTTCAGGTCGGCGTCCGGAATGTCGGTCGCAAACTTGCGCAGGATCTCGTAGGCCAGTTCGGCATAGGAGAGCTTGCGCCAGGCGTCGAGCTCCTCGCCGCTGACGCGCGGGTACTCGGCCGGCATGAACAGGCCACCGTCGGGGGCCAGGCCGCCGAGCAGGATGGAAGAAAAGGATTCCGGATTACGGGAAGCGGATGCGCTCGTAGCGCGGGTAGAGACATATTGCATACGTTGATGATCCGGTTGGGCTCGCGTTGATTTCTTTATTATAGTGCGGCCCGGCCGGTTACGTATGTGCGGTCGAGATTGGTGTCGTTCGAAGGAAGCGGAACAGCGTTGGCGCCGTCGAAGCCGCCAGGGCGAACCGTAGGGTGGGCGCCCCGTGCCCACCTGACGCATGCGCCGCGTTGGCGGATACCAAACCAGGAAAGGTGCGTCCCGGCGCGCGATTGAAACGCTTCGGTAAAAGCGCCGGTGTGGACCCGTACGCAGCCAAGATACGCACGTCCGGTGGGCACGGGGCGCCCACCCTACGGTTCCTGTTGCGTTCCCAATACCGTCTTCGGCACGCGGCGTGCAGCCAACCGCTCAGCAAGCCGCGTGATTCACTGTCACCACGTGCACCGCCAGCCCGCCCAGCGAGGTCTCCTTGTACTTCGCCTGCATGTCGGCCCCGGTCTGGCGCATGGTCTCGATCACGTTGTCGAGGCTCACGAAGTGGGTGCCGTCGCCCTTCAGCGCCAGCGAGGCCGCGGTGATGGCCTTGATCGCACCCATGCCGTTGCGCTCGATACACGGGATCTGCACCAGGCCGCCGATCGGGTCGCAGGTCATGCCGAGGTGGTGCTCGATGCCGATCTCGGCGGCGTTCTCGATGCGCTCGTTCGAGCCGCCCAGCGCCGCCACCAGGCCGGCGGCCGCCATGGCGCAGGCCACGCCGACTTCGCCCTGGCAGCCGATCTCGGCGCCCGAGATCGAGGCGTTCTTCTTGCACAGCATGCCGATCGCGCTTGATGTGAGCAGGAAGTCGCGGATGCCCTTCACCGGATCGCTCGGACGGCAGTCCTCGGCATAGTAGCGCAGCACCGCCGGGATGATGCCGGCCGCGCCGTTGGTCGGCGCTGTGACGACACGGCCGCCGGCCGCGTTCTCTTCGTTCACCGCCATCGCGTACAGGGTCACGTGGTGGGTGGCGTCGTGCGGCAGCTCGTTGACGCGCTTTCCCTCCGTGCAGTGGGCCTGCTTCCACAGCCGCGCCGCGCGCCGCTTGACGTTCAGGCCGCCCGGGAGCTGGCCTTCGGTCACCAGGCCGTGGGCGATACAGTCGCGCATCGTGGTCCAGATGCGGTCGAGGCCGGCGTCGAGTTCCGCCTCGCTCGTGCGTACCAGTTCGTTCGCGCGCAGCATGTGCGGAATGGACAGGCCATGCTTGCGGCCCTGCTCCAGCAGCTCGCTCATGGTGTCGAAGGGGAAAGGCACCTCCACTGTCGGGGCTTCGGCCGCGCGCGTCTGCGCTTCGCCCGCCGCCGTGATGAAGCCGCCGCCGACCGAATAATAGATGCGCTCGATCACGCTGCCGTCACGCAGCTGCAGGACGAAGCGCATGCCGTTCGGGTGCTCGGGCAGGGTCGATGACTTGTGCCAGACCAGGCCGGTGCGCGCCGAGAACGGCACTTCTTTCGTGCCGAGCAGGCGCAGCACGCCATCGAGCTCGGCTTCGGCCAGCTTGTCCTCGACGGTATCGGGATCGATGTCCTGCGGGGTTTCCCCCATCAGGCCCAGGATCACCGCCTTGTCGGTGGCGTGGCCGACGCCGGTCAGCGCCAGCGAACCATAAAGGTGGGCTTCGACGCCGACCGCCTCATCGAGGCTGCCGCATTCGAGCAGGAAGCGGCGCGCCGCCACCATCGGGCCCACCGTGTGGGAGCTCGATGGGCCGATACCGATCTTGAAAAGATCGAAAACGCTCATGTCCATCTGGTTGTCTTTCTATTCTTTATTATTATTTTGTTTGCTTAGGCGGTGGCGCCGACGTCGATGTTCTCGAGCATGCTCGCCACCATCTCTTCGATGCCGATCCGCGCCTTCCAGCCCCAGTCGCTCGTCGCGCGGCTGTCGTCCAGGCTCTTCGGCCAGGTGTCGGCGATGGCCTGGCGGCTGTCCGGCTTGTAGGCGATCTCGAATGCCGGCACGGCCTTCTTGATCGCGGCGGCCAGTTCGCGCGGGTTGAAGGACACGCCGGCGACGTTGTACGACGAGCGGACCGCCACTTTATCGGCCGGGGCTTCCATCAGCTCGATGGTAGCGCGGATCGCGTCCGGCATGTAGATCATCGGCAGCGTGGTTTCCGGGCCGAGGAAGCATTCGTAGGTCTCGCCCTTCAAGGCCGAATGGAAGATGGCGATCGCGTAGTCGGTGGTGCCGCCGCCCGGGGGCGACTTGTAGCTGATGATGCCAGGATAGCGGATGGAACGCACGTCCACGCCGTACTTGGTGTGGTAGTACTCGCAGAGGCGCTCGCCGGCGAGTTTGCTGATGCCGTAGATCGTGGTCGGGTCCATGATCGTGTACTGGGCGGTGTTCTCGGCCGGGGTGTTCGGGCCGAAGGCGGCGATCGAGGAAGGCCAGAACACCTTCAGCGGTTTGCCGGCCTCGCCACGCTCGCGCGCCACTTCCAGGATGTTCAGCAGGCCGTCCATGTTCAGGGTCCAGGCCTTCAACGGCGCCTTTTCGCCGGTGGCCGACAGCAGGGCCGCCAGCTGGTAGACCTGGGTCACGCCTTCGTCGGCAATCACGGCCGCCAGGCGTTCCTTGTCCAGCACGTCGAGCTGGGCATAGCGCGCGGCGCCGTAGACGTTGTTGCTGCCGATGTCGGTGGCGAGGACATTCTCGGCGCCGTGTTTTTCTGCCAGTGCGGTGACCAGTTCGCTGCCGATCTGGCCGTTGGCGCCGATGATGAGGATACGTTCCATTGACTGTTATTCCTTGAAGCCTGATTAGCTATTCTTGATGATGCCCAGTTCGCGGCCTGCCTGCTCGAAGGCGGCCAACACCTTGTCGAGCTGTTCGCGGGTGTGCGCAGCGGAGAGCTGGACGCGCACGCGCGCCTGGCCCATCGGCACCACCGGGTAGAAGAAGCCCGACAGCAGCACGCCCAGTTCGAACATGCGGGCCGCGAATTTCTGCGCCACCGGCGCGTCGAACAGCATCACCGGCACCACCGGGTGGGTGCCCGGCTTGATGGTGAAGCCGATGCGCTCGATCTCGCTGCGGAAATAGGCGGTGTTCTCCATCAGGCGGTCGCGCAGCTCGGTCGACTTCGAAATACGATCCAGCACCGACAGCGAAGCACCGGCGATCATCGGGGCCAGGGTGTTCGAGAACAGGTAGGGACGCGACTTCTGGCGCAGGGTCTCGATGACTTCCTTGCGGCCGGAGGTGAAGCCGCCCATCGCGCCGCCCAGGGCCTTGCCCAGGGTGCCGGTGATGATGTCGATCTTGCCCAGCACGCCGCAGTGCTCGTGGGTGCCACGGCCGGTCGCGCCCATGAAGCCCGATGCGTGCGATTCGTCGACCAGGCTCAGGGCGCCGTACTTCTCGGCCAGTTCCACGATCTTGTCGAGCTGGGCGATGGTGCCGTCCATCGAGAACACGCCGTCGGTGACGATGACCTTGTGGCGCTTGCCCGCTTCGGTGGCGGCGATCAGCTGCTTCTCGAGGTCGGCCATGTCGTTGTTGGCGTAGCGGTAGCGCGCCGCCTTGCACAGGCGGATGCCGTCGATGATCGAAGCATGGTTCAGGGCGTCCGAGATGATGGCGTCGTTCTCGTCGAACAGCGGCTCGAACACGCCGCCGTTGGCATCGAAGGCCGCTGCGTACAGGATCGTGTCTTCGGTACCGAGGAACTTCGACAGCGCCTGCTCGAGCTCCTTGTGCACGGTCTGGGTGCCGCAGATGAAGCGCACCGAGGACAGGCCGTAACCGTACTTGGCCAGCGCGGCTTCGGCCGCCTTTTGTGTTTCCGGGTCGCCCGACAGGCCCAGGTAGTTGTTCGCGCACATGTTGATCAGGGTGCGGCCGTCGTCGGCCACGACTTCGGCGCCCTGGCGCGAAGCCAGCACGCGCTCGGGCTTGAACAGGCCCTGGTCGCGCAGCGTGGAGAGGTTCTGCTGCAGGCCCGTGTAAAACGCGTTCTTCCTTTGTTCGCTCATGTCATTTCCCTGTCGGTGATGCCGGCTTGACCGGCTGTTGGACTATGCTGTACCGTTGACCGTTCTGTGTACCGATTCGTTGTCGCCTTGCGTTTTCGGTATTTCGAACTGAAATTCAATATAATGAATATTACGCCGACCTGTTGAACTTGGCAAGATCACTTGCAAGGTCGCTTGGCAGGGTGCGGCGGTCCATCAATTACTAGAGCTGTCTGTTGAGATGAAAACCGTGGTCACGACCAATAACGCCCCGCCGGAAGTCGGCGCCACCCTGCAACGCCTGCGCCTGGCGCGCGGCCTGACGCTGGAGGACCTGTCGCGCATCGCGGGAGTATCGAAGTCGATGCTGTCCCAGATCGAGCGCGAGAAGGCCAATCCTACCATCGCCATCACCTGGCGTCTGGCGAATGCCCTGGGCGTGCAGATCGGCGAACTGCTGGCTTCGGAAACCCGCGACGTCGAAGCCATCCGCGTGCTCGACGCCCACGAGACCCCCACCCTGCCCGGCACCCACGCCGGCTACACCCTGCGCATCCTGGGGCCGATGGAGCTGGCCGGACAATATGAATGGTACGAGCTGACCCTGGCGCCGGGCGGCGAGCTGGCTTCGCAGGCCCACGATCCGGGGACCAAGGAACACATGACGGTGCTGAACGGTTCGCTCGAGGTGGAAGTCGGTAGCTCGAAGCGCAAGGTCAAGGCGGGCGGGACGGCGCGCTATCCGGCGGACCAGGATCATGTGATCCGGAATGTGGGGAAGACCGAGGCGAAGGCGTTGCTGGTGGTGGTGCATCGGTAGGCTAAGCTACTCCGGGCCTCCCGACATTTGTCTTCATATGACGACATATGTTTGCACGACGTGCCACGGTATCACCGCCGTACCGCGTGGGCACGAGTGCCCACCCTACGCCCTCGCGACGGCCAGCGAAAGAAGCGAGCCGATGGTTTTCGTAGGGTGGGCTCTTGAGCCCCACGCGGTCGTACCCGTGATCTGCCCCACCCTCACGGCGGCGCCCCTGCTGCCGAGATAAGCACTGCACAAATACACATCGGGCCAGCCGAATCTCACGATTCGCTGGCCCGATCTCTTTCGCGGATCAGGCAGCGCCAACGCCGCTTGACACGCGCTTGCTTACATCTTCAACGCCTTGGTCAGGAAGCCCCAGCGATCCGCCACTTCCTCGATCTGCTTGGCGGTCGGCTTGCCGGCGCCATGGCCGGCCTTGGTGTCGATGCGGATGATCACCGGGTTGCAGCCGGCCTGGGCGGCCTGGGCGGCCGCGGCGAACTTGAAGCTGTGGGCCGGGACCACGCGGTCGTCGTGGTCGGCGGTGGTGACCATGGTCGCCGGATACTGGGTGCCCGGTTTCAGGTTATGCAGCGGCGAGTACTTGACCAGGGCCTTGAACTCGTCCGGGTTTTCCGACGAGCCGTAGTCCGAGGTCCAGGCCCAGCCGATGGTGAACTTGTGGAAGCGCAGCATGTCCATGACACCGACCATCGGGATCGCGGCGCCGAACAAATCCGGACGCTGGGTCATCGCCGCGCCGACCAGCAAACCGCCGTTGCTGCCGCCGCCGATCGCCAGCTTGGACGGCTGGGTCACCTTGTTGGCGACCAGCCATTGCGCGGCGCCGATGAAGTCGTCGAACACGTTCTGCTTCTGCAGCTTGGTGCCGGCCTGGTGCCAGGATTCGCCATACTCGCCGCCGCCGCGCAGGTTGGCCACGACGTAGACGCCGCCCATTTCCATCCAGGCCAGGTTGGCCGGCGAGAAGCCCGGCAGCATCGAGATGTTGAAGCCGCCGTAGCCGTAGAGGTAGGTCGGGTTGTTGCCGTCGAGCTTGAGGCCCTTCTTCGAGACGATGAACATCGGCACCTTGGTGCCGTCGCGGCTGGTGTAGAACTGCTGGCGCGTCTCGTAGGCGTTCGGGTCGAAGTCGACCTTGGGCTGGCGGAAGACGCTGGTCTTGCCGGTCTTCATATCCAGGCGGTAGATCGTCGTCGGGGTGGTGAAGCCGGTGAAGGAGAAGAAGGTCTCCGTATCGCCGCGCTTGCCGGTGAAGCCCGAGACCGAACCGATGCCCGGCAGGGCAAGCTCGCGCACCAGCTTGCCGTTGAGGTCGCTCACGCGCACGACGCTGCGCGCATCCTTCAGGTATTCGGTAATGATGCGGTCGCCGATGATGTGGGCGCCGTTCAGCGTTTCCGCCGTTTCCGGAATGATCTGCTTCCAGTTGCTTTCCGCCGGTTTGCGCAGGTCGATGGCGACGATGCGCTGGCGCGGGGCCTTGCGGTCGGTGCTGAAGTAGAACACATCGCCGACATTGTCGATGAAGTCGTAGGCGGCGTCGAAGTTGTCGATCAGCGGCACGACCTTCGAATCGGGTTTCGACAGGTCCTTGTAGAAGATGCGGTACTTGTGGGCCGTGCCCTTGGTCGCCGTGATCAGGAGGTACTTGCCGTCGTCGGTGGTCTGGGCGCGGAAGCCCCATTCCTTCTCGTCCGGGCGGTCGTACACCAGGATGTCGGCGCTCTGCGGGGTGCCGATCTTGTGGTAGTAGAGCTTCTGGTGGTAGTTGACGGCGGCCAGCTTGGTCGCTTCGGTCGGCTCGTCGTAGCGGCTGTAGAAGAAGCCCTTGCCATCCTTGGTCCAGGCGGTCTGGGAGAACTTCACCCACTTCAGGTGATCCTCAAGGTCCTTGCCGGTCTCGATGTCGCGCACCTTCCACTCGTTCCAGTCCGAGCCCGAGGCGGCGGTGCCGTAGGCCAGCAGCTTGCCGTCCGGGCTGACTTCCGCGCCGGCCAGGGCGACGGTGCCGTCGGCGGCCAGGGTGTTCGGGTCGAGCAGCATGCGCGGCTGGTCGTCCAGGTTCTTCATGGTGTACAGCACCGACTGGTTCTGCAGGCCGTCGTTGCGGCTGTAGAAGTAGCGGCCGCCTTCTTTCGAGGGCACCGAGTAGCGCTCGTAGTTCCACAGTTTCGTCAGGCGCTGGCGGATCGCCTCGCGCTGCGGGATCTGGCCCAGGTAAGCCTGGGTCACCGCGTTCTGGGCATCGACCCACTGCTTGGTTTCGGCGCTGTTGGCGTCTTCCAGCCAGCGGTAAGGGTCGGCGATCGTGGTGCCGTGGTAGTTGTCGGTCTGGTCGACCTTCGCGGTGACCGGGTAGGTCAGCTGCTGGCCGGCTGGGCAGGAAGCCGGATCGGCGGCCTGGGCGCCGAAAGCCATCATCAGGGCGACGGCGAGCGTTGCGTGTCTCATGTGCATATTGTTCTCGAAACGGGTTCATGAAGGCGGATGTGCCGAGAGGCATCATAACGCGAAACCCGGCAGGATGCGACCCGGCGGCGGCCCGGCAAGACGCATCGAGGCGACACAGCGCCTACCGCACAAAGCCCGTCAATACGGGCCGCGCGCCGGGTGCGAACGGGCAACCGGCGAAGAGCGCGCCGAAAGGCGCCTGGACGCGGGCCACCGCTGCGCCGGCAACGCGCACGCCCTCATGCGGCGCCCATCAGTCCTGCACGTCGCCTCCGTTGCGGCGGCCGTTGACCTCGCGGTGGCTGAGCTGCCACTTGTGCGAGAGGTCGAGCGCGTGCCCGATCTCGGACGGGCTCAGGCGCCGCGCCACGATGGTCTTGTTGACGTTGGCGGTGGCGTCCCCGCCCTCGGCCGCGAGCAGCATCCACATGTAGGCGCGCACCGGGTCGCGCGCCACGC
>DEKZ01000078.1 GCA_002354135.1 Massilia sp. UBA2709
GCCAGGGGCGCCGAGAATGCGGCGCGCACGATGCGCAGGGGTCCCGCGATCACCGGATAGACGGTGCGGAAGTGACAGATCGTGCCCTGCACGGCTGCGCTGCGCAGGGCCGTGCCGCGCGGCAGCAGCGCGAACTCGCCCGCGCCCGCGTCGAAGCCGTCCTGGGCCAGCTGGGCGATCGCATACGAAGGCAAAGGCCGCAAATAGTGCGGATACAGGCTTTCCAGCAACGCCTCGGTGAACTTCGGATAGTCGTCGTCGAGGCGCTTGTGGACGCGTGCGCTCAACAGCGCGACCGACTGGATCAGCCGGGCGACGCCGGGGTCCTCGATGCTGTCGCCGGCGATGTGCAGCGCCCCCGCCGGCTTCGGAAAGCGGTTGCGGAACTCGCGCGCGAACTGTCCGAACAACCCCAGCTCTTCCTCGAAATACCGCAGAAGCTCATCCATACGTTCTCCGCAATTTTGCTGAAAACCAAGATGTATGCTCCCATCGGCCCGGGCACGCGATATTGACAGCCGTTAAGAAGGCGGACGTGCGGCCTGCGGCGCCCGTGCGGGCCGCCACGGGCGCGACAGCGCAACCGGCGAAACGAACAGCGCAGCCTCGCGGCCGCGCACCGGTGTCAGCCGATCCGGAACCGCACTCCAGCCTGCGTACCGATACGATTGGAGCCCTGCCGGGGTCGCTTGACGGAATCGGAGCCGGTTCTCGTCGATACAGGGTCCAGCGAGGAGATCGACGATGCGGCAATCGACGCGCTTTGCGCCCTGAGCGAAACCGCAACTGCGACATCGGACGAAGAGTGACATCGCAAGGACGTCGCGGGAAGACGACGATCTTGCGTACAACTCACGCCTGCCGAGTATGTTGCAGACCTGTCTCTACCGAGCTGAGAAATGCCACTTGACGCACTTGGCGCTGCTTTCCCCGGCATCTCCGTGCGCGCAGATTCATCATTACATCGTGGATGAATGTGGAGCGTGACAGGTGCGCAATGCAGCCTTTGTCACTTGCCTCGACAGCAGGCCGCCGCGGTCTAGTAACCTGACGGCGGCATTCTGTCGGTCTGGTTCCGGTGTGTGAATATGATGGAAATTACCGTGACAATCGAAGCGACAAGAAAAATCCACGCGCACAATGGGTAATGCGTGGAATGGGGTGGCTTTCCCGAAAAGCTTAGCCCGAGCGCCCCGCCGACCGCAATCATCGCCAAAGCCAGGAAAAAATGATCACGACAAAAAGCGAATTTTGTCCAAGGCACGAAGACCAGACCGATAGTCACAATGACGAGCGCAAACAGGCTCCCGTGGTTCACGAGCAGCGCAATGGCAATTCCCGTTGCGGGCAGCAGGATATAACTGGCAACCAAACCCGGACTCCAGGGATGCCTTCCGCTTTCCCGCCCGTGATTCCTGCTCGCTGTCCGCGCCGGCCAATGCAGGGAGTACCGATGAAGGACGAGCCCGGAAAGAGTAAGACCCGGGACCGCAACCAATGCGTGGACAAGTCCGCCTGCGCCAATTCCGATTGCCCAGGCATGGAAAAGCCCCCAGCCAGATGCCGATAAAAGAAGTGCGCTGAACAGGCTATTTGTCGCGAGTGTTCTCGCCCTTGCGTTATTCATGATGACCGAACTCCAGACAGTGCGCCGGCAATGGTTTTGAACCAGGCTCAGGCCTTGGACAGATAAGCGAATCTGCTGGAATCAAAGCGCCTCGACAAGGAATAAGCATAAAACGATTGATTTTCCCCAATCTTTTGTTTTTGTTAATGCCCTAAGTCTAGCGGGTGGAAATAGCGTTCCATTTAATTGCGAAATCTCAAATTTTTCACGCAACTCGATCATAGAATTGTCGTGATGCAAGGTTCTATCCGGCATCTTTTGGAGACGCAAGATGTTCAAGGTACGCCCTCACATGACGAGGCCGCCAGCGAGCGCACGGTCGCGGGCGGTCAGCATTCCGCCAACGCTCCGGCGCCAGCGCGGCGCCTTCGCAGTCATGACAGCCGCTCTGATTCTTGTGATCCTGGGCTTTTGCGGCCTGGCCATCGATCTCGGCAGGGTCTATAACCGCAAGGTCGAGTTACAGGCGATAGCCGAGGCTGCAGCACTTTCCGCAGCTGCTGAGCTGGACGGTACCAGGGACGGCATTGGCCGGGCTGTGAACGCCGCAGCGCAGTCGGCCGGCAGAAACCGCCTGTACGACTACAGCGCCTCTGTCGTCAGCTGGTCCGGCGGTGCACTCAGGTTCGGCACAGATCCGAAAGGAGAGACATGGCTCAATGCTGAAGAAGCAGAAGGACAACCGCAGAATCTGTTCTATGTGGAAGTCGACACCAGCCGCCTCAGCGAACAGCATGGACACGTGGATATGGCGCTGCTTCAGGTCCTCCCGTCCGCCAGCGCGTCCGTCCAGACAGGCGGCCGCGCAGTTGCCGGCCGCTCAACGATCAATGTGACTCCGTTGGCGATCTGCGCGATGTCCGATTCGGCGACGAAGGAAAAGGATACGGAATTGGTGGAGTATGGGTTTCGTCGCGGCGTCAGCTATAACCTGATGCGACTGAATCCCGACGAGAACACGAAAGGCGCGAATTTTCTCGTCAACCCGATGGCGTCACCGGGAAAAATCGGTGCATCCGTCAAGTCGAGGCTCGATGTCATTCAGCCATTCGTCTGTACCGGAACGATGGCGATGCCCCGGATAACTGGCGGAAATATTACAGTTGAAAACGACTTCCCCCTCGCATCGGTATTTACGCAACTCAATTCGCGATTCGGCTCCTACACCGCTCCATGTACTTCCGCCGGTGCGCCCCCTGACACCAATGTGAAGGAATACACCGTCTCGAGCGCCACGAACGCAATTACCTGGATGGAAGACAAGCCAGGGGGACAGGGCGCGACCGAAGCGACGACGGACACCAAGCTGTTTACGATCGCGGAACTGGATTCAGCTGATACTGGCACGACAGCCGACAAGTGGGGCCCGCTCTGGATCTACACCAGGGCAGCGAAGTACTCCAGTTCGGAACCCTACTCCTCGTTCAGTGCCACAACCGACGACTGGAAGAAGCTGTACAAGCCCGGCTCGCCCAAACCCAAGAGCTCGTATCCGTCATCGGTACCTGCCAAGACGAGCAGCTTCATGCAGGCCCCGCCCGGCACCCTGAAAGGCATTGCCGACCGCCGAGTCCTGAATATTCCGCTCCTGAACTGTCCTGTAGACTCGGGCTCCCCTGCCTCGGCGGAGGTACTTGCTATCGGGAGGTTCTACATGACAGTGCGGGCGACAGAGAGCGCCCTGTTTGCAGAGTTTGCAGGCATTGCCAAGGAAGAGAAACTTGCTGGACAAGTGGAGCTATACCAATGATGTCCATTCATCAGCGTCTTGCAAGACGCAGGCAAGACGGGTCGGTTGCCGTAGAAGCGGCATTGACCATTTCCCTGATCCTGGTACCGCTGCTGGCCTTTATTCTCTTCTTCGGAAGGTATTTCTGGTATTACACTGTGGCGCAAAAAGCGGTCCATGATGCAATGCTTTCTATGGCCACTTTGTCGGCTGTCGACATCAGAAGTGGCGTCGGGAGAAATCTCGCTGAGAGTATCATCGACTCGGAACTAGCTGATCTGGATGAAGCGACCCGCTCGACAGTGGCATCTTCCGTAACCTGCTGGTACAGATTTCCCGCCAACGCGGAGTCCCTTAGCGAGTTCGGCTGCAACAACGCCACCTTGACGCTTGTCGATGTCCGGGCGAGCGTCATCATGACAGTAAGCGATCCGTTTCTTTCGCCGTTCACAAGCCCTGTGACAGGAGTGGACGGCATTCCCGTTATTGCCCAGGTGTCGATGCGCTATGTGGGACGCTAATATCAAGCGCTCATGCGCGTACCGCGCGTGGGCAAACAAACAGAGAGGCGTGGCTGCTGTCGAATTCGCGCTCTTTGTCCTTGTCTTTTTTACGCTCGTATTCGGCGTGCTCGAGATCGCACGCATCATCTATCTCTTCAACACCCTGCAGGAGGTGACCCGGCGGGCGGCCGTTCTGGCCATGAACTCCCCTTTCAACCAGGACGCACAGAACGACATCCGAAAGAAGGCACTGTTTCAGGACAGAAACGGCAACCTCATCCTCGGCACTCCCATCACGTTCGAACACCTGAGGCTGGAATATCTGTCGTTTTCACCCGATACGGAAGGCGATCTCGCACTTCAGCCAGTCGCCACGTTACCTGCGGATCCTGCAACGAACCGCGTCAATTGTCTCGCCAACCCACACGCTGCAAACTGCATCCGGTATATACGGGTGCAGGTATGCGATCCCGCCTCGGCGGCGAATTGCGATCGGGTGCCGTATCAGATGCTTTTTCCGCTGATCGACCTCTCGCTGCTGGGCTTGCCGCGCGCACAAACGGTGGTGCCGGCACAAAGCCTGGGATACAGGCCCGGGGACACCCCTGCCCTCTGATGCGGACCGCGAATTCGGCCAGGGATCAGTCGGGACACCGGAAACAGCCAAGGACGAAAAAAAACCGCTGCCCTTATGGGACAGCGGTTTTCTCGATCCTGTAGAACGCTACAGGTTTTGTTCTGGCGGAGGCGGTGGGATTCGAACCCACGATACAGGTTTAAGCCCGTATGCTTCCTTAGCAGGGAAGTGCCTTCGGCCACTCGGCCACGCCTCCAGTCAGCTCTTAACAGTGTTGCTCGTTGTCGCTGAGTGCACGCATATTAATGGCCACACCTCGTTTGGTCAAGGAAGCACGGCCAATTTTTTTGAAAAAAGTTAAGCTTGCTCCAAATCAAAAGCTTTATGCAGGGCACGGACGGCCAGCTCCATGTATTTCTCGTCGATCAGGACGGAAATCTTGATCTCGGAAGTCGAGATCATCATGATGTTGATGCCCTCTTCCGCCAGGGTGCGGAACATCTGCGAGGCGACGCCGACGTGGCTGCGCATGCCCACGCCTACCGCCGATACCTTCGACACCTTGGCGTCGCCCAGGATGCGGGTGTAGCCCAGCTCTTCGCGCTGGCTCTCCAGCACGGCGAGCGCGCGCTGGTAGTCGTTACGCGAGACCGTGAAGGTGAAGTCGGTCTTGCCGTCCACCGACTGGTTCTGGATGATCATGTCCACTTCGATGTTAGCGTCCGAGATCGGACCCAGGATGTGGAAAGCGACTCCGGGCTTGTCCTGGACGCCCAGGACGGTGATCTTGGCTTCATCACGGTGGAAAGCGATACCGGAGATGACGGCTTGTTCCATGTTGGTTTCTTCCTCAAACGAAATCAGGGTGCCGGAGCTGGCTTCCTCGGCCAGGGGCATCAGGGGATCGGTCAGCGACGACAGCACGCGCGTCGGGACCTGGTAGTTACCGGCGAACTCGACCGAGCGCGTCTGCAGCACCTTCGAGCCGAGGGAAGCCAGTTCCAGCATTTCTTCGAACGTGATCTTTTCCAGGCGGCGCGCCTCGTGCACCACGCGGGGGTCGGTGGTGTAGACGCCGTCGACGTCGGTGTAGATCAGGCACTCGTCGGCCTTGAGCGCGGCGGCGATCGCCACGGCCGAGGTATCCGAGCCGCCGCGGCCCAGGGTCGAGATATTGCCCTCTTCGTCCACGCCCTGGAAACCGGTGATGATGACGATCTTACCCGCGTCGAGGTCGGCGCGCACGCGCGAGTCGTCGATCGACTGGATGCGCGCTTTGGTGAAGGCGGAGTCGGTGCGGATGCCTACCTGCCAGCCGGTATAGGACACGGCGTCCTTGCCGATGGCCAGCAGCGCCATCGCCAGCAGGCCGACCGATACCTGTTCGCCGGTCGAGGCGATCATGTCCAGTTCGCGCGGGTCCGGCTGCGGCATGATTTCCTTGGCAAGACCAATCAGGCGGTTGGTTTCGCCCGACATCGCCGACGGCACCACGACGATTTTGTGCCCGGCGTCATGCCACTTGGCGACGCGGGCCGCAACGTTCTTGATACGGTCCGTCGAGCCCATCGACGTACCACCGTATTTGTGGACAATTAAAGCCATAACTGTAAGCTTTCCAGCTTGTAAAGGATCAAAGGGGAACACTTACTCTAGCATGTTGCAGCGCAAAATCACAAGAGAGTAAGTCCGAAAAGCTATACGGAATGAAAATAAAGTAATACGGTTTTCGAATAGAAACTATCCCGGGGCCTCGGCGACAACATCTCCGGGGGCGCCGCGGGCGCGGCGCAGCATGGAAGACGACGCCATGCCACCATGGAGGGTTTGTCAGGCGCGCGCCGGCGCCCAGCGCAGCGCGACCAGTTCGGCCGGCGCGGCGCCGGCGTGGCGGCAGTCCATGCCCAGGCCGGCCGCATACAGGAGCTCGCCGTTGGCGCTGACGATGGGCAGGCGGGTGCGCTCCCAGGCCGGCACGTCGGCCGCCTGGTAATGCACCTTCAGGCTGCGCGTCGGGCGGTTCGGCGCCAGCTTCAGGCGCTCGCCTCCTTTGCGGAAATCGATGACGAGCGGCTGGGCGCGCAGCCAGGCGGCGTCGAAGCCCATCTCGGCCGGCTCGAAGTGCAGCACCCCGCCATAGGCCGGGAAGGCCAGCTGCCCTTCCCCGCGCCAGGTGAAGCTTTCGCCGAATTTCTCGATCACGCCTTCGTCGTCGGGGTCGCGCATGCCGGCCAGATCGGCCAGCTTCGGCGTAATGTAGAGGCGGTCGCGGTGGCGCCGAATGTGGCAGGCCGGGTGGGTCACGAGCAGCTGGGCGTCGTGGCGCGCTTCCAGCAATTGCGCCACCATCTCGACCAGCCAGGCGGTCGAGGGCATGGCCAGGCCGCGCACGCGGAACCAGTGGCGCAGCATGTTGTACGCCCGGTCCAGGCTCATGGCGCGCAGGCGGGCCACATCCACGGCGTCGTCGACCAGGCTGGCGGCCAGGTCCTGTTCGGCCAGTTCGTCCAGGAGGCGCTGGGCCGACTGGGCATGCGCGGCGCTGCGCGCGAAGCGCTGCTGGAAGCCGGGAAAGGCCTCGGCCAGGGCCGGCATCACCCGCTGGCGCAAGGCGTTGCGGGCGTAACGCGGGTCCAGGTTCGATTCGTCCTCGACCCAGTCCAGCGCGTGCGCGCGGGCCCAGGCTTCCAGCGCGGCGCGCGACAGCGGCAGCAAGGGCCGCGCCATCACGAGGTCCGGATTGCCCAGCAGTTCAGGAGCGCTGTTCGCCGCATCCATGCCCGACAAACCGGCAGGACCCGAGCCGCGCAGCAGTTGCAGCAGCACGGTTTCGGCTTGGTCGTCGAGGTGGTGGGCGGTCAGCAGCAGCGCGGCGCCATGCTGGCGGCACATCTCGCCCAGGGCGCGGTAGCGCAGCT
>DEKZ01000379.1 GCA_002354135.1 Massilia sp. UBA2709
CCGCATCAGGAGCGGCTGCTGTCGCCGCCGGCGCTGGAAGCCGCTGCCGGCGCCGGTGCGCTGGCGGCCGTGCTCTCGCTCGAGGCCGCCGGGGCCGCGTTCGTGCTCGGCGCGGCGCCGGTGGCCGGGGCGCTGCCGCCGCGGAAATCGGTCACGTACCAGCCGGTGCCCTTGAGCTGGAAGCCAGCCGCGGTCACCTGCTTCTTGAACGACGGTTTGCCGCAGGACAGGCAGGTCGTCAGGACCGGATCAGAAATTTTTTGCAGCACATCTTTGGAAAAACCGCATTCATCGCAGCGGTAGGCGTAGATCGGCATTTGATACTCCGCAAAAATCTTCAAAACCCTGAATTATAAAGCTTTTGTTGGAGAAGTTGCCGATTCCCCCGAAAGGCCCGCTCCCAGCGCCGCCAGGGAGGCCCGGGCGCTGTGTTGCAGCGCGACAGTGTTGTTTTTCGTCAGCATTCTGTCAGTTTTTCTTTGCTGAACATCAACTGGGGTGTTTAAATATTATTTCTCAACGGCACACGTTGCCGGCTGACTCAGTTAGCCGGGCGTGTATGAGATTCAAGAAACAGAAGTTTGCGCGATGAAGATCGCCGCATGGCCGTACAAGAACGCTGCATTTAAGAAAGCCCGCTTATGCGGGCGTTTTTTTTGCGCGTTTGGTTCATCATGGTGGGCACAGGGCGCCCACCCTACGGAACCTTCGGTATCAGCGGCAAATCGTAGGGTGGACGCCCGTGCCCACCATTGCCGGATCAGCGGCGGCGCCACTCCATCCAGCGCTCCTTGCCGCCGAACACAGGCAGCGAATCCTCGACCGCCTCGTCCCTGGCGCATTCGAAATGCGGCAGCAGCAGTGCATCCAATGCCGCGCGGGCGATGCCGAAAGGCGGGCCTTTCGGCGACTCGCCAAAGAAAAAGAATCCGGCCAGCAGGCCGCCGCTTGGCAGCAGCTCGGCCCAGCGTGCGGCCACGCGCGGCCACAGGGCCGGCGGCATCGCGCACAGGAAAGCCTGTTCGTAGATCAGTTCCAGGGCACGGGGCGGTGCGTAAGTAAAAAAGTCGGCCTCGACCACCCTGCCCGCCCACGGTCCCACCGCCTTCTTCGCCGTCTCGACCGCCGCCGGCGAAAAGTCGATCGCGGTCGCATCCCAGCCGGCCTCGCACAGGCAGGCCAGTTCGTAGCCGCTGCCGCAGCCGGGGATCAGGGTCGCCAGCGGCCGCGGCGCGCGGGCGACGAAGTCGCGCAGGCCCTGCGGCACGCCGCCGCGGTCCCAGGGCGTGAAGCCCTGCTCGAAGCGCTCGTCCCAGAAATCCGGGGTGCGCGGGTCGCGGCTGGCGAAGTCCGGCATCTCAGGCCCCGCCGCCGAAACGGTGCAGCAAGGCCGCCAGCAGCAGGCCCGAGGTCACGCCGCCGGCCAGCCAGGCCAGGACGCCGAGCATGCGGTTGCTGCGGCGTATCTCGTGCAGCATGCGGTTCATCATCTCGTGGTTGGTGATCTCATGCGGCTGGGCGTGGCGTTCCAGCGCCTGGTGCATCAGGCGCGGCAGCTGGGGGAAGATGTGGGCGTAGCGCGGCGCCTCGGCCTTCAGGCGTTCGACGAAGCCGCGCCAGCCGACCTGCTCGGTCATCCAGCGTTCCAGGTGGGGCTTGGCGGTCTTCCACAGGTCGAGGTCGGGGTCGAGCTGGCGCCCCAGCCCTTCGATGTTGAGCAGGGTCTTCTGCAACAGCACGAGCTGCGGCTGGACCTCGACATTGAAGCGGCGCGAAGTCTGGAACAGGCGCAGCAGGATCTGGCCGAAGGAAATGTCCTTCAGCGGACGGTCGAAGATCGGCTCGCAGCAGGCGCGCACCGCCGCTTCCAGCTCGTCGACGCGGGTATGGCGCGGCGCCCAGCCCGACTCGATGTGGGCCTCGGCCACGCGCTTGTAGTCGCGGCGGAAGAAGGCGAGGAAGTTCTGCGACAGGTAGTCCTTGTCGAAGTCGTTCAGGGTGCCGACGATGCCGAAGTCGAGCGCGATGTAACGCCCGAAGGTTTCCGGCTCGACCGAGACCAGGATGTTCCCTGGGTGCATATCGGCGTGGAAGAAGCCGTCACGGAATACTTGGGTGAAAAAAATTTCCACGCCATCGCTGGAGAGCTTTTTCAGGTCCACGCCTTCGGCCGCCAGGCGGTCGATCTGCGACACCGGGATGCCGTGCATGCGCTCCATGACGATCACATTGCTCGAGCAATAGTCCCAGAACATTTCCGGCACCAGCAGCAGGTCGGAGTCGGCGAAGTTGCGGCGCAGCTGGCTGGCGTTCGCCGCCTCGCGCATCAGGTCCAGTTCGTCGTGCAGGTATTTGTCGAATTCGGCGACCACCTCGCGCGGCTTCAGCAGGCGGCTCTCGGCCCACAGCTTTTCGATCAGGCCGGTCGCCATGTACATCAGGGCGATGTCCTCGTCGATGGTCTTTTTCATGCCCGGACGCAGCACCTTGACCGCGACGTCGCGCCCGTTCTTCAGGGTCGCGAAGTGGACCTGGGCGATCGAGGCCGAAGCCACCGGCACCGGGTCGAAGCTGGCGAACAGCTGGTCCGGCGGCGCGCCGAGCGAGCGCGTGATCTGGGCGATCGCCAGGTCCGAGCCGAAGGGCGGCACGCGGTCCTGCAGCAGCGAGAGTTCGTCGGCGATGTCGGGCGGCATCAGGTCGCGCCGGGTCGACAGCACCTGGCCGAACTTGATGAAGATCGGCCCCAGCTCCTCGAGCGCCAGGCGCAGGCGGATCGCGCGCGGCGTCGTGATGCTGCGCCAGAAGAAGATGCCGTTGATCAGTCTGGCGGTGCGGGGCACCTGGAGACCGGACATTGCGATTTCATCGAGGCCATACTTGATGACGACCGTGAAGATTTTAAGCAGGCGCAGGAATTTCAATATCATCAGCGATCCAGGCTAGTGTCCCCGCTGGGGCGGGTTGTCGGAATGACGGCGCCGCTCTGCGCCGTGTGCAGCGTCACATCGTGGGTGGGACGGAGAATCACGTCGTGCATGGCAGGCGGCGCCGGGGTCCTGGTCCTTGCCTGCGCCAGCATCTGTTCGAGCCTGGCGATGCGCTTGGCGGCGCGCTCGACGTCGTCGCGCAGGCGCACCACGCCGGCGCCGAATTCCTCGACGTCGCCCGGACGCACCAGCACCGGCTGCTCCTCGACCAGGAACTCGGCCAGGTTCTCGGCCAGGCGGCGGCCGGTGGCGCGGGCATGGGCGAACGCGCCGCGTGCGCCGCCGGCCAGGCGGGTCGCGCCGATCGGCCCGAACAGGCGCTCCAGGTCATGTTCCGGCTCCCAGCGCAAGCCTTTGCTCAACTGCGAGATCGTGTTCGCGAACTCGGCGTCGCCCTCGATGCGCACATAGGAAAAGGCGCGCTCGCGGTTGGCGGCGATCAGCGGCAGGTCGCTCAGCTTGACGTGGATAGTGACGTTGGCAGCCGTGTCCGCGTCGCCCGCTTCGAGCAGGCCGTCGGCGGCCACGCGCAGGCGCAGCTGCAGGTGCCCGGTATCGATGCAGGCCAGCTTGCCGGCGTGACGGCGCAGCGCTGCGCGCGCCCAGTCCTCCTGGGCCAGCAAGTGGTTGATCGCCGCCACCGCGGACACGCTCAGCGTGCGTTGCGGCAAGAGAAAAGTTGGACTCGGAAACATGATGGTGGTCGTAAAAAAACAAAGCCGCCCGGGATGGCGCGGGCGGCTTCGATCTTACCAGTTTGCCGGGCACAAACCCGGGCGCACGGGAAAGTTTGTCAAGAAAATACTTTTTTCAGGCGAGCTGCTGGATACCCGCGAGCACCCAGCCGCCATTGCCGGACAGCGGTTTCGACATATTCCAGACCTCGGCCAGCGGCTCGGCCGGCGCGTTCGGCGCGGTACGGATCATGCCGTTGAACTGCACACTGGCCAGGTAGTCGGTGGCGGTGGTCTCGATGCCCAGCAGCTGGGCGTCGATCGACACCACGTCGGTGTAGTCGGCATTGCCGCCGCGCTCCAGGATCTGCGTCTTCAGCTCGGCAAAGACTTCGGGCGTGGTGAATTCGCGCAGGTCGTTGACGTCGCCCTTGTCCCAGGCCGCCTGTAGGCGGATGAAGGACGACTTGGCGTGGCGCAGGAAGGACTCGGTGTCGAAGTCGGCCGGCACGCCCCATGGGGTGTGCGCTGCGGCCGCGCCCACCGGCGCCGCCTTGTCCAGCGACAGGCCACCTACCGGCTGCTGGGCCTGGAAGGCTTGCGGCTGCGGCTGGCCGAGACCGGAACCGATATGCGGCGTGGCGCCGGCCGGCACCGGCTGCTGGCTGAAGCCGCCCTGGAAGGACGGATTGGCCGGCGTGTCCTTGCGGCGGAACATGCGCACGATGAACATGACGGCCAGCGCCAGCAGCGCGAACATCAGGATCGACGACAGGATCGAGGCCATGGCGCCGCCGATGCCCAGGTGCGAGAACAGGGCGCCCAGGCCGAGGCCGAGCAGCGCGCCGCCCAGGATGCCCTTCCACGGGCTCGAGCGTTTCGCAGCTTGCGTAGCAGCACCAGCAGCACCGGCGGCGGCCGGTGCGGCGGGAGCAGGTTGCGCAGCCTGGCGGTTGACCGGAGCGGCGGGCGCCGGCGCCGGCATCTGGCGCACGGTCTGCGACTGGCGGCCGAAGGAACGCTTGCCGCCCATCGGGCGCGCCACGGCTTCGGCAATCATCGAGGTGGCGGTCACCGCCAGCATCATCGTAACCAGGAATTTTTTCATTTGTCCTACCCTCACATTTTGATACCGGTATGCAGCGCCGCGACGCCCGCCGTCAGGTTGAAGTACTGCACGCGTTCCAGCCCGGCGTCCTGCATCATCGTCTTGAGCGTCTCCTGGTCGGGGTGCATGCGGATCGACTCGGCCAGGTAGCGATAGCTTTCCGAGTCGTTGGCGATGCGCTTGCCCAGCCACGGCAGCACGGAGAACGAATACAGGTCGTAGGGCTTCTGCAGGGGCGCCGCCACTTTCGAGAACTCCAGCACCAGCAACTTGCCGCCGGGTTTCAGCACGCGGCGCATTTCCGCCAGCGCCTGGTCCTTGTGCGTCATGTTGCGCAGGCCAAAGGCCACGCTGACCCGGTCGAAATAATTGTCCGGGAACGGCAACTTCTCTGCGTCACAGAGCAAGGTGGGGGTGACTAGACCTTTATTCAATAGACGGTCACGGCCCACGCGCAGCATCGACTCGTTGATGTCGGTGAGCCAGACCTCCCCGCTCGGGCCGGCCTGCTTGGCGAAGGCCTTCGACAGGTCGCCGGTGCCGCCGGCGATGTCGAGCACCTTGAAGCCGGGGCGGATGCCGGCCTGGGCGATGGTGAAGGTCTTCCAGATGCGGTGCAGGCCGCCGGACATCAGGTCGTTCATCACGTCGTATTTCGACGCGACCGAATGGAAGACCTTGGCGACCTCGTGGACCTTCTCGTCCTCGGACACGGTCTTGTAGCCGAAATGGGTGGTATTGGTCATAAGGTATGGGCAATTTGATCTTGCCGCATTATACAAGCGCTACGCTTCCCAAGCGCTTCAGAGCGCCTGACACCACCGCGCAGTCCTCCTGCTCAGCCTCCTGCTCAGCTGTGCTACGCTCCTGTATTGACTCTTGTATAATCCCCGGCCTCCATTTCTTTCCTTTCAGCCAACAAGATCTCATGCGTACCCGATCGCGCCTGCTGCTCCTCGTGCTCTCGGTACTGGTCCCCTCTTTCGTGGCGGCCGCGCTGGCTGTCGCCTATGTCTACCACGATGCCCGCGACACCCAGGACCGGGCCATGCTCGACACCGCGCGGGCGATGGCCCTGCTGGTCGACAACGAGCTGGAGAAAAAGGAAGAACTGCTGCGCGTGCTCGCCACCTCGCCTTCGCTGGCTGCGGGCAATCTGGCCGAGTTCTACGAGCATGCGCGGCGCGTCGTGCCGCCGCCCGAATCGACCATGGTCCTGTTCGCGATGGACGGCCGCCAGCTGATCAATACCCGCCGCCCCTACGGCAGCCCGCTGCCGGTACGCACCAGCTCGAACCTGGGCGTGCTGGCCCAGCGTCATGGCCTGGACCGTACCATCGTGTCGGACCTCTTCATGGCGCAGATCGCCCGGCGCCATGACTTTGCCATCCAGGTTCCCGTCAAGCTCGACGGCGCCATCCGCTACCTGCTGGCGATGGGCGTGAACGCCAGTTCCCTGCAGCGCCTGCTGGCGCGCCAGCGCGTACCCGACACCTGGCTGGCGACCGTGGTCGACCGCAACGGCATCGTGGTGGCGCGTTCGCGCAACCCGGAACAGTATGTCGGCAAGGCCGTGCGCGAGACCACGCGCCGCCATATCGCCGGCAGGGACGAGACGATCTACGAATCGACCACCCTCGACAACATCGAGTCGCGGGTCTATGCCAGCTCCGTGCCGAATGCGGGCTGGAAGATCCTGCTGAGCATCCCGCGCAGCGAGCTGCGCGCCTCGCCGCTGCGCGCGGCCGCCGTGCTCGGCGGCCTGATGACCCTGCTGCTGGTGCTGGGCCTGGTCGCGGCGCGGCGTTTCGCGAATCGCGCGATCGGTCCGATCGAGGCGCTCGGCCGCAGCGCGCAGACCCTGGGCGAAGGCCGGCAGGTGCACTACCAGAGCGCCAACTGGGCTGAAATCGACAGTGTCGCCCGCCACCTGGCCGAGGCCAGCAGCCGGATCCACCATGCCCAGGCCGAGATGGAAGCACGCGTGGCCGACGCGGTCGCGGCCACCGAGCGGGCCCAGCAGGCCCTGCTGAAGAACCAGAAGCTCGAGGCGCTGGGCCGGCTCACCGGCGGCATCGCCCATGAATACAACAACCTGTTGCAGACCCTGACGACGGCCCTGCAGCTGACCGGCTTCGCCACGCGCGGCAACGAACGGGTAGCAGGCCTGCTCGACACCTGCAAGCGCACGGTCGCGCGCGCGACCGCTCTGACCGGCCAGCTCGGCTCCTTCGGCCGCCTGCAGGCGGCGCGGCTGTCCACGGTCGATGTCTGCGCCCAGTTGAAGAGCGCCGTCCAGTTGATGAAAGGCTCGCTGCGCAACGACATCGTGGTCGAGGTGCACTGCGCCGAGGACCTGTGGCCGGTCACGCTCGAACCGCTGCAGTTCGACGTCGCCCTGCTGAACCTGGCGGCCAACGCGCGCGACGCCATGCCCGGTGGCGGCACGCTGCGCGTGGACGCGAACAACGTCTCGCTCGACGGCGCCGGCGCCCTGCCGCGCGGCGACTACGTGCTGGTCACCCTGACCGACAGCGGCAGCGGCATGACGCCGGAAGTGATGGCGCGCGCCCTCGATCCCTTCTTCACCACCAAG
>DEKZ01000378.1:0-131 GCA_002354135.1 Massilia sp. UBA2709
CGGAAGCGTTCGCGCGACAGCGCGGGGGCGCCGGGACGCAGCCACTGGCGCATGACGGCGAAGCCGCCGTCGGCGTCGACCTCGCAGTACAACACCCGCGCCAGGTGCAGCTCCTCGCCCAGCACGGCGCC
>DEKZ01000378.1:197-7206 GCA_002354135.1 Massilia sp. UBA2709
CGTTCGGCGCGCAGGCGCTCGGTGGTTTCCAGCGCGGTGCAGTACATGCCGGCCACGCGGCCGGCGCCGTCGTGCAGGGGCGCATACGAGAAGGTGAAATAGGCTTGCTCGGGCCTGCCTTCGCGCACCACGCCGACAGGCAGGTCCTCGAAGTGCACTGGTTTACCCGACAGCGCGCGGTCGATGAAGGGCACCACCTGCGACCAGGCGTCCATCCAGACGCGCTGCAGGGGCTCGCCCAGGGCGTGCGGGTGGCGCTCGCCGAGGATGGGCACGTAGGCGTCGTTGTAGAGCATGCGCAGGTCCGGCCCCCAGCAGACGAACATCGGCAGCGCCGAGTCGAGCGCCATCGCGACCGCGGTCGCAAGTTGGGGCGGCCAGTCGTCCAGGTGTCCGAGGGGAGAGTCGCGCCAGTCGTGCGCGCCGATCAGGGCGCGCAGGCCGGCGGGGGCCGCTTCAAGGCCGCCACGCAGAATTCCGTGCATCTTGCCATTTTCCCACAAGGACAAGATACACGGAGCACGGATGCGGAAGGGTGTTTACAGCTTGATGAAGTGCTCGCGGTAGTACTTGAGTTCTTCGATGGACTCGACGATATCGGCCAGCGCGGTGTGCTTCTGGTGCTTCTTGAAGCCGGAGGCCAGCTCGGGCTTCCAGCGGCGGCACAGCTCCTTGAGCGTGGACACGTCGAGGTTACGGTAGTGGAAGAAGGCTTCCAGCTTCGGCATGCCGCGCGCCATGAAGCGGCGGTCCTGGCAGATCGAGTTGCCGCACATCGGCGACTTGTTCGCCGGGACGTATTTCTTCAGGAAGGCGATCAGCTCGGCCTCGGCCTGCTCTTCGCTGACGGTGGACGCGCGCACGCGGTCGATCAGGCCCGAGCGGCCGTGGGTGCCCTTGTTCCAGTTGTCCATTTTGTCGAGGGTCGCGTCGGACTGGTGGATGGCGAACACGGGACCTTCGGCGATCACGTTCAGTTCGGCATCGGTGACGACGACGGCGACCTCGATGATGCGGTCGTTGTCCGGGTCGAGTCCGGTCATTTCCATGTCAACCCAGACCAGGTTGAACTCGTTCGGGCGCTGGGCAACGGCCGCGGGGGTCGTCGTTACTGCGGATTCGGTGGCTTGTGACATAATTCTCTCTTTGCCTAAACAATCCTGCATTTTCTCACAGGCACAGAATGTCTTCACTCGCGTTTTCGGTCTTGTTCGTCGTTTTCTTCGTGCTGACGCTCGGTCTGCGCTTCTGGCTGGCCAATCGCCAGATCCGCCACGTGCTGGGCAAGCGCAACGCCGTGCCCGGCGAATTCGCGCACAAGATCTCGCTCGAGACCCACCAGAAGGCGGCCGACTACACCGTCGCCAAGACCCGCTTCGGCATCGCCGCCCTGCTCTGGGGCGGCCTGACCCTGATCGGCTTCACGCTGCTGGGCGGCCTGCAGGCCATTTCCAGCGCCCTGCTGCCGCTCGCCGGCCCGGGCATGCTACATCAGATCCTGCTGGTGGTCGCGTTCGCCGTCGTCTCCGGTGTGCTCGATCTTCCTTTCGATTACTACCGCCAGTTCGTGCTCGAGGAACGCTTCGGCTTCAACAAGATGTCGCGCGGCCTGTGGCTGGCCGACATGCTCAAGGGCGCCCTGCTCGGCGCCGTCATCGGCCTGCCGCTCCTGTGGGTGGTCCTGAAGCTGATGGAAACCACCGGCTCGCTCTGGTGGCTGTGGACCTGGTGCGTCTGGAGCGGTTTCCAGATCCTGATGATGGTCTTGTATCCGACCGTGATCGCGCCGCTGTTCAACAAGTTCACGCCGCTGGCCGACGACAGCCTGAAGAGCCGCATCGAGGGCCTGATGGCGCGCGTCGGCTTCGCCTCCAAGGGCCTGTTCGTGATGGACGGCAGCCGCCGCAGCGCCCACGGCAACGCCTATTTCTCCGGTTTCGGCTCGGCCAAGCGCATCGTCTTCTTCGACACCCTGATCGAGCGCCTGGCGCCGCAGGAAATCGAGGCCGTGCTGGCCCACGAACTGGGCCACTTCAAGCTGCGCCACATCGTCAAGCGCATGGTCGTGATGTTCGCGCTGTCGCTGGCCTTCCTGGCCCTGCTCGGCTACCTGAAGGAGCAGAGCTGGTTCTACACCGGCCTGGGCGTGATGCCACTGCTGGACGGTCCGAACGACGCCATGGCCCTGCTGCTGTTCGCGCTGGTGCTGCCGATCTTCACCTTCGTCCTTGGCCCGTTGAACGCGATCACCTCGCGCAAGCACGAGTTCGAGGCAGACGCCTTCGCGGCAAAGCACAGCAATGCGGACGACCTGGTCTCGGCCCTGGTCAAGATGTACGAGGACAATGCCTCGACCCTGACGCCCGACCCGCTGCACTCGGCCTTCTACGATTCGCACCCGCCGGCCTCGGTGCGCATCGCGCACTTGCATGCGGCGAATTCGCAGGTGCCCGCATGAAGCTGGTGGATCGGCATTGCGTGCACGGCGCGCCGCCGCTCGATGAAGCTGCGCTGTCGGCGGCGCTGGCCGCCCTGCCCGGCTGGCAACGCATCGACCATCCCGGCGGGAATCGCATCGAGCGCGAGTACGTCTTCAAGGACTACCGCGAGACCATCGCCTTCGTGAATCTTCTCGCCGCCATGATCCACGGCGAAGACCACCACCCCGAACTGCGCGTGCGCTACCGCCACTGCCTGGTCGCCTGGACCACCCACTCGGCGGGCAACCGCATATCGAACAACGACATCATCTGCGCTGCGAAAGCCGACGCAATCTACGAGGAACGCAGCGCATGAGCATGAGCGGCACCATCATCGCGGCCCACGGCCGCCACTACCTGGCCGACGTCGACGGCGTGAAGTATCAGTGCGTCACGCGCGGCAAGAAGACCAATGTGGCGGTGGGCGACGTGGTGCACCTGAAGCAGACCTCGAACGACCAGGCGGTGATCGAGGACATCGCCGAGCGCACCACCCTGCTCTACCGCTCGGACCAGTACAAATCGAAGCTGCTGGCGGCGAACATCTCGCGCCTGTTCATCGTGGTCGCCACCGAACCGAGCTTCGCCGACGACCTGGTCTCGCGCGCGCTCGTCGCTGCCGAGGCGGCCGGCATCGAGGCCCACCTGATCCTGAACAAGACCGACGTGACGGAGCTGCTGCCGCGCGCGCGCGAACGCGCCGGCGTCTACGGTTCGCTCGGCTATCCGGTGCACGAGGTGTCGGCCAAGGCCGATCCGGAACATGCCCTGGCCACGCTGCAGCCGCTGCTGGCCGGCCAGTCTTCGATCTTCATCGGCCAGTCGGGCATGGGCAAGTCGTCCCTGATCAACCTGCTGGTGCCGGACGCCGACATCGCCGTGCGCGAAATCTCCTCGGCGCTCGACACCGGCAAGCACACGACGACCTTCACCCGGCTGTACTGGCTGCCGGGCGGCGCCGCGATCATCGACTCGCCGGGCTTCCAGGAATTCGGCCTCTACCACCTGAGCGAAGGCATGCTGGAGCGGGCTTTCGTCGAGTTCAAGCCTTACCTGGGCGGCTGCAAGTACTACAACTGCCGCCACCTGGCCGAGCCGCAGTGCGCGGTGCTCGACGCAGTGGCCGAAGGGAAGATCGCGAAGATGCGCCACGAGCTGTATGCGCAGCTGCTGCACGAATCGGCGCAAACGCTGTATTGATACGAAAAATACTGCTGAGCATGCATATTTACGCAGCAAATAATGCGCGCTCCCCTGCTTTCCCTAGCGTCAAGCAAAAGCCCTTATAATCGAAGGGATAACAGACAAGCGGACACGATATGCCAGTTTCACAACCTATCAAGCACTTCCTGCAGTTCTCCGACTTCTCGCTCGACGAATTCGAATACGTGATCGAGCGCGCCAAGGTCATCAAGCGCAAGTTCAAGGCTTACGAGGTCTACCACCCGCTGGTCGACCGCACGCTGGTGATGGTGTTCGAAAAGAGCTCGACCCGCACGCGCCTGAGCTTCGAAGCCGGCATGCACCAGCTGGGCGGCGCCGCGATCTACCTGAACACGCGCGACAGCCAGCTCGGCCGCGGCGAACCGGTCGAGGACGCGGGCCAGGTGATGAGCCGCATGTGCGACATCATCATGGTGCGTACCTTCGGCCAGGACATCATCGAGCGCTTCGCCGCCCACTCGCGCGTCCCGGTGATCAACGGCCTGACCAACGAACACCACCCCTGCCAGGTGCTGGCCGATGTCTTCACCTTCTACGAGCACCGCGGCCCGATCGCCGGCAAGACGGTGGCCTGGATCGGCGACGCCAACAACATGCTCTACTCCTGGCTGCAGGCGGCCGAGGTGTTCGGCTTCCACCTGAACATCTCGACCCCGAAGGGCTATGAACTGGACCCGAGCCTGGTCTCGACCAAGCGCTACACCCTGTTCGACAACCCGTCGGATGCCTGCGCAGGAGCGCACCTGGTCAGCACCGACGTCTGGACCAGCATGGGCTTCGAGAAGGAAAACGCCGAGCGCCTGAAGGCCTTCGACGGCTTCATCGTCGACGCCGCCAAGATGGCGCGCGCCACGCCCGACGCCCTGTTCATGCACTGCCTGCCCGCCCACCGCGGCGAGGAAGTCGCCGCCGAAGTCATCGACGGTCCGCAGTCGGTAGTCTGGGACGAGGCCGAGAACCGCCTGCACGTGCAGAAGGCCCTGATCGAGTACCTGCTGCTGGGCCGCATCGAGGACAAGTAATGATCGACCACACCGGCATCATCGTCGCGGACATCCAGCGCAGCCGCGCCTTCTTCGAGGCCGCGCTGGCGCCGATCGGCTACCGCTTGCTGGCCGAGATTCCGGCCGCGGTCACGCAGGGCACCGACGTTGCCGGTTTCGGCGAGCCGCCCAAGCCGGATTTCTGGATCTCGGGCGCCACCGCGGCCAAGCCGGTGAACCACCCGCCGCTGCACGTCGCCTTCCGCGTGAAGACCCGCGCCGAGGTCGACGCGTTCTACCATGCGGCCCTGGCCGCCGGCGGGCGCGACAACGGCGCGCCGGGTCCGCGCATGCATTACCACCCGAATTACTATGGCGCCTTCGTGCTGGACCCGGATGGGCACAACATCGAAGCGGTCTGCCACGAACCCGTTTGAAGCACCTTTTTTATCAACCCACCCACAACCTTATGTTTGATCGTTGGCCCTCCGCCCCGCTTGCACAGGACGGCGCTCCCCTGGGCCGGCTGACCATTTAGTCCCCTCCTCCACGTCACACCATCACTGGAACATCCATGAGCGACATTAAAAAAGTAGTTCTCGCCTACTCCGGCGGCCTCGACACCTCCGTCATCCTGAAGTGGCTGCAAGACCATTACGGCTGCGAGATCGTCACCTTCACCGCCGACCTCGGCCAGGGCGAAGAGCTGGAACCCGCGCGCGCCAAGGCGATCAAGTTCGGCATCAAGCCGGAAAACATCTACATCGACGACGTGCGCGAAGAATTCGTGCGCGACTTCGTCTACCCGATGTTCCGCGCCAACACCGTGTATGAAGGCGAATACCTGCTGGGCACCTCGATCGCGCGTCCGCTGATCGCGAAACGCCTGATCGAGATCGCCAACGAAACCGGCGCCGACGCCATCTCGCACGGCGCGACCGGCAAGGGCAACGACCAGGTGCGTTTCGAGCTGGGCGCCTACGCGCTCAAGCCGGACGTCAAGATCATCGCTCCGTGGCGTGAATGGGACCTGCTCTCGCGCGAGAAGCTGCTGAAGTACGCGGAAGACGCCGGCATCGAGATCGACATGAAGCACAAGAACGGCGGCGCGCCCTACTCGATGGACGCCAACCTGCTGCACATCTCCTTCGAAGGCCGCCACCTGGAAAACCCGAGCGCGGAAGCCGAGGAATCGATGTGGCGCTGGACCGTGTCGCCCGAGCAGGCGCCGAACGAAGCCGAGTACCTCGACATCGAATTCGAGAAGGGCGACATCGTCGGCCTGAACGGCCAGCGCATGACCCCGGCCGCAGTGCTGACCGAGCTGAACCGCCTGGGCGGCAAGCACGGCATCGGCCGCCTCGACCTGGTGGAAAACCGCTACGTCGGCATGAAGTCGCGCGGCTGCTACGAAACCCCTGGCGGCACCATCATGCTGCGCGCCCACCGCGCGATCGAATCGATCACCCTGGACCGCGAAGTGGCGCACCTGAAGGACGACCTGATGCCGCGCTACGCCTCGCTGATCTATAACGGCTACTGGTGGGCCCCGGAGCGCGTCGCGCTGCAGACCCTGATCGACCACACCCAGCAGACCGTGAACGGCTGGGTGCGCGTCAAGCTCTACAAGGGCAACGTGATCGTGGTGTCGCGCGATTCGAAGACCGACTCGCTGTTCGACATGAACATCGCCACCTTCGACGAAGACGGCGGCGCCTACAACCAGGCCGACGCAGGCGGCTTCATCAAGCTGAATGCCCTGCGCATGCGTATC
The DNA here is from genome assembly GCA_002354135.1 of Massilia sp. UBA2709. Lineage (GTDB taxonomy): Bacteria > Pseudomonadota > Gammaproteobacteria > Burkholderiales > Burkholderiaceae_D > Telluria. The sequence continues at coordinate 6,659 of DEKZ01000378.1, forward strand.
GCCGCCAAGGCGCGCGCAAAACGTGGACAGTAAGCCAGTCGTTGACGCGTAAGGAAGCCGCCCTCGGGCGGCTTTTTTGTTTTCGTAGGGTGGGTACTTGTACCCACCGGCACACGCCGCTGCAACACCGGTGGGTTCAAGAACCCACCCTACGGGAATCCGGAGCGGGCGGCCTTTCGCTTTTCAGGCACTACGCAAATCATCCACCGGCTTGCCGCCAAAGCCCGGCGCCAGCAGGTAATCGACCAGCTTGCGCGCGCAATCCTCGGGCGAACTCAGGCCGCCCTGCTCCTTGAGCTGGACGAAGCGCTCGCGCATCGGGAAACGGCTTTCGGAGCTGGCGCGGATCTCGGCCTGCATGCCGGTATCGATCACACCCGGCGCCAGGCTGCACACGCGGACGGTGGCGTCGCCGTCGAGCGCTACCGCTTCGGCATGGCGGTCGAGCGCGGCCTTGGTGGCGCAGTAGACGCTCCAGCCCGGATAGGCCGAGCGCCCCGCCCCGCTCGACACGTGCAGGATGCGGCGCTCGGCGCCCGCCGTCGCAC
>DEKZ01000079.1 GCA_002354135.1 Massilia sp. UBA2709
CAGGGACCGCGCCCCCCTGGTCGAGCCCATCATCATCCCGAGCGCCGAGCCGCCCGAGGGCGTGGGCGAACCGGGCGTCCCGCCGGTGGCGCCGGCGGTGGCGTCGGCGGTGTTCCAGCTGACGGGCAAGCGCCTGCGCAGTTTGCCGCTGCGGCTGGGCTGAGTGCCCGCAGGGCGCTTCAGGAAAAAAGAAGCGCTGGGGGGGGGGGCGCTGGCGTCGGTCCGGCTGCGCGTCAGCGCCCACGCCGGTAGTGCATGGCGACCGCGCCGCAGCGCAGCGGCTTTGCCGTGACCAGTTCGAGCCGCCGCGTGGCGGGCAGTCCGCTCTCGTACAGCGTCGGGCCGTGACCGGCAATCCTGGGGTGGACGAGGAACATGTACTCGTCGATCAGGTCCAGCCGGTCCAGCTCGGCCGCGAGCCTGGCGCTGCCGAGCAGCACCCCGTTCGGGGTCGCGTCCTTGAGCTTTTGTACGCTCGAACGCAGGTCGCCGGCGACGTGATGGCTGTTGGTCCAGGGGAACTGCGTCCGTGTCGAGGACACCACGTATTTCGGCTTGGCCTCCAGCTTGCGCGCCCACTCGCGCATCGCCTGCGGCGCATCCTCGGCGCCACTGGCGACCGCCGGCCAGTAACTCTCCATCATTTCGTAGGTAACGCGGCCCCACAGCATCGCCCCGGCTTGGTCCATGAGGCCGGTGAAGAAGGCGTGCGTCTCGTCGTCGACGATGCCTTCCCGGTGGTCGATGCAGCCGTCCAGGGTCAGGTTGAGACTAAAGGTCAAGTGCCCCATGATGTCCTCCGATCAAGATAAGCGAGAGCCGCGCGACTGGCTGCCGTGGATCGAGCGCGCTCCCGAATCAAGCACAGTGTTTCATGGATGATTAGACCACGGCAGCGCTGAAGGGCTCGGGCCGCCGCGCAAGCAGGTGGGACAGCCGTTGAAGACCCGCCTGCAAGCGTCCACGGTCCTTGATGCTGCCCAACGAGATCCGGATTGCATTCACCGATCCGCTGCCGGTTGCGAATGCCTCCGCCGGCGTGACTGCGATGCCCTCGCTGTCGGCTGCACGCGCAAGCTGCGAGGAGTCCCAATATGCCGGCAACGCGAGCCATACATGCAGGCCGTCGCCAAAGCCGCTGTAGCGCCCCGCCAGGATATCGCGCGCCATCCGCTGGCGCAGGCGTGCTTCCTTGCGTACGCCTTCCAGCAGCCTGTCGGCCGAGCCGTCGAGGATCCACTGGGTGGCCAGTGCGGCGCTCAGGGGCGCGGCCATCAGCGCAAACGATCTCAGCGCGGCCAGGAAACGCTCGCGTTCCTGCGGGTCGCGCACCAGCACGAAGGCGACGCGCAGGCCCGGCGTCAGGCATTTCGACAGGGTCGAGATGTAGACCACCTGTTCCGGGGCAAACGTGGCGATCGGCGGCGGCGGGGCATCGGCCAGGAGCCAGTAGGGATCATCCTCGACGATGCGCACGTTGCAGCGCTGCGCGATGCCGGCGAGCTCCTTGCGCCGGCGTTCGGGAATGGTGGTGGCGGTCGGGTTCTGTAGTGTCGGATTGAGGTAGACCAGCCGCGGCTTGTGCTGGCGGCAGGCTTCCTCGAGCATCCCGGGCAGCATCCCGTGCCCGTCCGCCTCCACCGCAACGATGCGCCGGCCGAACTGGGTCGCCGCGGCACGCAAGCCGGGATATGTCGTCGGCTCCGCCAGGATCACGTCGCCAGGCTGAGTCAGCGCAAGGATCAATGCGGCGATCGCCGCTTGCGCACCCGGGCAGACGACAAGCTGCCCGGAATCGACCTGCCCGAACATCGGCGCCAGCCATGCGGCGCCAGCCTTGCGGTCCGAGTCGCTTCCGCCGCCCAGGTGGTAAGTCATCAGCGCTGCATTATCCGCCCTCATCAGTACTTGGGACAGGCCTTGCTTCAGCATGTCGTCGAAGTCCACGCCGTCGGGCGGCGGCGGGGTATTCATGCCCAGGTCGAGGATGGCGGTCAATTCGACTTTCGGCGCCGCGACATACGTGCCGCGCGCGCCGCGGCCCTCCAGCAGGTTGCGGCGCCTGGCTTCGTCGTAGGCGCGCGTGACCGTGGTCAGGTCGACCTGCAGCTGCGCCGCCAGGTGGCGCTGCGGGGGCAGGCGGTCGCCCGGCTTCAGCGATCCGTCGGCCACCGCCGCCTGCAAGGCATCCGCAATCTGCAGGAAACGCGGCCCTTTGTTGCCGGCCAAGCGCGGCAACCAGATGGGCATATTTTCATCTTGTATGGTTTTCAACTGGGACATTTTGTCTCAATGTATGGAAATTGCTTTTAGATAGAATGCCTTAGAACCTGCGGCAACACCATCCTTGCATGGCTGTCGCCGGCACGTTTTCCTCTCTCATCTGCCTTCGGCACATCACCCGGAAATACTCGCAATCATGGAATGGTTCCCTATCGTCGCCGTGACGTTCAAGTTTCTCGTGTTAGGCACGGGCATGTTCTTCGCCGTCAAGTGGCATTACGATCAAGGGAAGAAGAAAAAAAGCATGGAGAAGGCGCAGGAGAAGCGCGCGGTGATGCGCGCGACCGCCATGGTGGCCGCGCTCTTCGTGCTCCTGGTCGTGGGCCTGGTGTTCGGCACCTTCGTCCTTGCAGACAGGCTCGGCCTGGACTTGACCTTGCCCTGACGGCAAAGAATAACCAGCCGATACAGGGTGGTGCGCCAGCAATCAGGCGCGCCGCTGCAGGGCCCGGTGCGCGGCCACGCCCACCAGCAACCCCAGCCCGACGTTGTACAGCGCCGCCGCCGCAGTCAGCAGCACCGGCAGCAGCACGCGCCAGTCGCGCGTGCGCGGCGTATTGCCCAGGACCAGGCGGGCGGCCCCGGGTGGCGCGAGCAC
>DEKZ01000286.1:0-1220 GCA_002354135.1 Massilia sp. UBA2709
GGTCCTGAAGGATGTGCGCATCGGCGACTATGTACTGTTCGACAAGGCTCACCTGACCCTCGCCAGCCTCGGCTGCGGGGCGCTGCTGGCGGTGGCGGCGGCCTGCTGGCTCACCCGTTCCAGCCCGGCGCAGGGCGTGCGCGAGGCCCGCCGCCTGGTCGACGCCATGAGCTGGGCGGTAACGCTGCCGCACATGCTGGCCGTGCTGGGACTGCTGTTCACGGAAGCGGGCGTGGGCAAGGCCGTGGCGCAGGTGAGCACGACCTGGTTCGACGTCGACTCGCGCCTGGCCGCCGTGGCCCTCTACTGCATCGGCATGGCCCTGTTCACCGTTATCATGGGCAATGGCTTCGCGGCCTTTCCGGTGATTGCCGGCGGCATCGGCGTGCCGGTGCTGGTGAACGTGTATGGGGCCGATCCGGCGGTGATGGCTGCCATCGGCATGTTCAGCGCGTATTGCGGCACATTAATGACGCCGATGGCGGCGAACTTTAATATCGTGCCGGCGGCCCTGCTCGAGCTGCCCGACAAGAACGCGGTGATCAAGGCGCAAATACCGACGGCGCTGCCGCTGCTGGCGGCGAACATCGTCCTCCTCTACTTCCTGATGAATCGATAGCGATGAAAAAGACTGTCCTGCTGACCGGCTTCGAACCCTTCAACGGAGCGAGCATCAACCCGGCCTGGGAAGCGGTGCGCGCCCTCAAGGGCTGGAGCGGCGACGATTTCCTGGTCGAAGTGCTGCAACTGCCCTGCGTGTTCGGTTTCGCCAACCGGGTGCTGGCCGGCGCGATCGACGAGATCAAGCCGGACGTGGTCATCGCCGTCGGCCAGGCCGGCGGGCGCGCCGACCTCACCGTCGAGCGCGTGGCGATCAACGTCGACGACGCGCCCATCCTCGACAACGACCGCCAGCAGCCGCTCGACGCGCCCATCGTCGCCGGCGGCCCGGCGGCCTATTTCGCGACCCTGCCGATCAAGGCCATCGTCGGCGCGATGCGCGAGCGCGGCCTGCAGGCCTCGGTATCGCAGACCGCCGGAACCTTCGTGTGCAACCACGTGTTCTATGGCCTGATGCACCACATCGATGGCAGCGCCGTGCGCGGCGGCTTCATCCACGTGCCCTACCTGCCCGAGCAGGCCGCAGCCTTCCCCGGTGCGCCCTCCATGGCGCTCGACGAGATCGTCGAGGGACTGCGGGTGGCGGTCGAGGTGGCGGT
>DEKZ01000286.1:1372-1938 GCA_002354135.1 Massilia sp. UBA2709
CGCCATCGCCGCCGGCGCCACGCACTGACGCCAGCTTCTCCGTTCAGGCGGCCGGCGGCCAGACCCGGCCGCGTCCGGCCTTTTTCGCTTCGTACATCGCGCTGTCGGCTTCCTTGATCAGCTCCTCGGGGCTGATTCCGCTGCCCGGCGTGTAGAGCGCGATGCCGATGCTGGCGCCGACGTGGGCGCTGGCCGCGCCGATCGGGATTGGCTCCGAAATGTTCTTCAGCAGTTTCGCGGCCACGCACTGGGCGCCGGCGGCGGTGCCGTCCAGGTCCTCGAGCACCAGGGTGAACTCGTCCCCGGCCAGCCGGAACACGCTGTCGTTGACCCGCACCGAAGCCAGCAGGCGCTGCGCGACCACGCGCAGCAACGCGTCGCCGGCATCGTGGCCGAAGCTGTCGTTGACCGCCTTGAAGCCGTCGAGATCCAGGAAGAGCAGGGCCAGCGTCGACTGGCGCCGCGCCGCGCGCGCCTGGGCCAGCGGCAGCATTTCCATCAGGGCGCGGCGGTTGAGCAGGTTGGTCAGGGCATCATGCCGGGACTCGTATTCGCGCTGGGCTTCG
>DEKZ01000286.1:1987-3090 GCA_002354135.1 Massilia sp. UBA2709
CGCGTGCCGTCCTTGCGCATGGCCGGCAGTTCGAGCCGGCTGTCGATCACCTTGGCCACGCCGGTCTGCAGGTAGCGTTCCATGCCGGCGGCATGGGCGGCGGCCATCTCGGGCGGGATGATCAGGCGATCGAGGGTGGCGCCGGCCGCTTCCTGCGCGCTCCAGCCGAAGGTTTCCTCGGCCGCACGGTTCCAGGCGGTGACGCGGCCACGCTCGTCGAGCGCGATGTAGGCGTCGTTGGCGTTCGCTATCACGCTGCTCAGCTGGGCTTCGCGGGCCTTGAGCGCCAGTTCGGCCGCCTGCTGGCGNNTCGCGCGTGCGCTCGGCCACCCGCGCCTCCAGGCTCGCATGCAGGGTGGTCAGCGCCTGTTCGGCCGCCTTCTGGGCGCTGATGTCGGTAATGAAGCCGATGAAGTATTCGACCTCGCCGGCGGCGTCGGTCTTGCGGCTCACGTGCAGGCTGACCCAGACCGTGGCGCCGTCCTTGCGCAGGTAGCGCTTGTCCATCGCGTACGCTTCCACCTCGCCGTCGCGCAGGCGCTGGAACGAGGCCTCGCTGGCGGCCATGTCGTCCGGATGGGTGACGTCGCGCACCGTCAGCCGGTGCAGCTCGTCGAGGCTGTAGCCGAGGATGCGCGTGATCGCGGGGTTGACGCCGAGGAAGCGGAAATCGCGGTCGATCAGGCCGATGCCGACGCTGGCCAGGTCGAAGATCGAGCGCAGCCGCGCCTCGGTGGCCTGCAGCGCGTCGTTCGAGGCCACCACGTGGTGGCCGGCCAGCGCCAGGCGCTCGCGGTAGTGCACTTCGCGCGCGACGATCTCGGCCAGCTCGATCATGATCAGGAGCTGCTCGGCGCCCAGCGTGCGCGGACGCGTATCGACCGCGCACAAGGTGCCGAGCGCCAGGCCTTCCAGGCTGCGGATCGGCACCCCGGCATAGAAGCGCACGTGGGCCGGCCCGGTGACGAAGGGGTTGTCGCGGAAACGCTCGTCCACCGAGGCGTCCGGCACCACCATCGGGTCGCTCTGCAGCAGGGCATGCGCGCAGAAGGAGTGCGCGCGCGGCGTCTCGGCCAGGGTCTGGCCGACGCGCGACTTGAACC
>DEKZ01000240.1 GCA_002354135.1 Massilia sp. UBA2709
TATTGAAACATCACAGCTAGCGCGCCAGCAAATGCGGCCCGATTTCGCGCACACTCTTCACCCCGGTCAGGACCATGTTGGTGCGCAAGTCCTTTTCGAGGATGGCGAACAGGCGCTCGACCCCGGCCTGGCCGCCGACCGCGAGCGCGTAGACGAAGGCGCGGCCGAGCAGCACGCCGTCGGCGCCGAGGGCCAGCATGCGGAACACGTCAGTACCGGTGCGCACGCCGCCGTCGGCGAAGATCGTCATCTTGCCCTTCACCGCCTCGGCAATCGCCGGCAAGGCCTGGGCGGTCGAGATGGCGCCGTCGAGCTGGCGGCCGCCATGGTTCGAGACGACGATGCCGTCGGCGCCGAAGGCCAGGGCGTCGCGCGCGTCGTCGGTGTCGAGGACGCCCTTGATGATCAGCTTGCCCGGCCACTCGTCGCGGATCCATTGCAGGTCCTGCCAGGTGATGGCCGGATCGAAGTTCGAACCGAGCCAGCCGATATAGTCTTCCAGGCCGGTGGCGTGGCCGCGGTAGGCCGAGATGTTGCCCAGGTCGTGGGGCCGTCCCAGCAGGCCGACATCCAGGGCCCAGCGCGGATGCAGCATGGCCTGGAACACGCGCCGCATCGGGCCGTTCGGCCCGCTCATGCCGCTGTGGGCGTCGCGGTAGCGCGCGCCGGGGACCGGCATGTCGACCGTGAACACCAGCGTGGTCGCGCCCAGTTCGGCCGCGCGCCGCATGACGTCGCGCATGAAGGCGCGGTCCTTCAGCACGTACAGCTGGAACCAGATCGGCCGCGAGGCCTGGGCCGCCACCTCGGCCAGCGAACACACCGACACCGTCGACTGGATGAAGGGAATCTTGCGCTGGCAGGCCGCGCGCACCGCCTGGATTTCCCCGCGCCGTGCGTACATGCCGGCCAGGCCGATCGGCGCCAGCGCGATCGGCAGCTCGTGACGCTGGCCGTACCAGTCGACCGTCAGGTCGAGGTCTTCCGAGCCGCGCAGCACGCGCTGGCGCAGCTTCACGTCCTGCAGGTCGGCGACGTTGGCGCGCAGGGTCTGCTCGGCGCCGGCGCCGCCGTCGAGATAGTGGAACAGGAAGGGCGGAAGCTTGCGGCGGGCGGCTTCCCGGAAGTCGGTTGCGGATGAAATGATCATGTCAGATAGGGTCCAGGCTGCTAAGGTTATTGTTCCGCGATACGTCACATTGCTGATCCACTGCGTTTGTCGGGCGGGCGCGCCGCGGCTAGCGATGCCCCTCCCCCACCTGCTTCAATACATCCTCTTCCGACTTCGCCAGCTTGCGCGCCACTTCGCGGCTTGCGTCGCTCCAGGATTCGACATCGGCGCCGCGGATGCGCGCCGCGACGTTGGCGATGTGGCCGCGCGCCGCGTTGCGGGCGCCCTCGGCGTCCTGGCGGTCGATCGCCTCGGCCACGGCGCGGTGCTCGTCCCGCAGCAGCGTCTTGATGTCGCCGAAGCGCGGCTCGTTCATGCGGCCGAGCGTGATGGCTTCGCGCAGGAACTGGCGCAGGAAGCCGAGCAGCGAGGTGTAGAGCGGGTTGCCGGTCGCGTCGGCGATCGCGTTGTGGAACGCGAGGTCCTCGTCGACGCCGCTGTGGCCGGCCGCCACCGCCTCGTCGATGGCGCGCAGCGCGCGCTGGATGTCCTCGTTCTGCGTGCTGGTGCGGCGCTCGGCCGCGAGGGCAGCCACCTCGCCTTCCAGCCCGCTGCGTACTTCCATCACGCGCAGCACGGCCGGCACCAGGCCGTCGATGTCGACGTCGATCTGGAAGCGCGGCGGCTGGACCGCGCCGACGATCAGCGTGCCCTTGCCCTGGTGGGTGGCCACGATGCCTTCCGCCTTCAGGCGCGACACGGCCTCGCGGATCACGGTGCGGCTGACGCTGAAGCGCAGCGCCAGCGCCGCCTCCGACGGCAGGCGCTCGCCCGCGGCGAACTCGCCGCTCCTGATCTTTTCGAGGAGTACTTCCGTCACGCGATCGGCCAGGGTCGCAGGCAGCCCCAGCGATTCGTTTGGTTTGCTTTCCATGCGTGACTCCATTGCAACATCCTCTTACCGCGTCAAAACTCGATTGACAATTATAAATGCACTTACCTAAACTGTAACGAACAACTTGTATGACATGTGATTGTCATACAAGTTGGAAAGAGCCGCTGAACAAGACGCCCATCGCGATTCACGGCCCGGCGCCGCCATCGCCAGCCCGACTATTACAAGCAAAAGGGCTGGCCGAACGACAATCTGAGGAGACCTAGAAGCATGTGGAGCCAAACGTATGACCCACTGAACAACGCCGTGCTGTCGACGCTGGCGGCGGCGATTCCCGTCGCCGTCATGCTGGCGGCGCTCGCGTTCTTCCATATCAAGGCGCATATCGCCGCCCTGCTCGGCCTGGTCGCTGCGCTCGGGGTGGCGATCTTCGCCTACGCGATGCCGGCCAACACCGCGGTCTCGGCCGCCCTGCTCGGCGCCGCCAACGGCCTGCTGCCGATCGGCTGGATCATCCTGAACGTGATCTTCCTGTACCAGCTGACCGAGCGCGCCGGCTACTTCAAGGTGCTGCGCGAGTCGATCACGACCATCACCACCGACCGCCGCCTGCAACTGGTGCTGGTGGCGTTTTCGTTCGGCGCCTTCTTCGAAGGCGCCGGCGGCTTCGGCACGCCCGTCGCCGTCACCGGCGCAATGCTGATCGGCCTGGGCTTCGCGCCGCTGGCCGCTTCCGGCCTGTCGCTGATCGCCAACACCGCACCGGTCGCCTTCGGCGCGCTGGGCTCGCCGCTGATCGCGCTGGCCGGCGTCACCGGCCTCGACCTGCTGGAACTGTCGGGCATGGTCGGACGCCAGCTGCCCTTCTTCTCGATCATCGTGCCGTTCTGGCTGGTCTGGGCTTTCTGCGGCTTTGCCGGCATGGCCGCGATCTGGCCTGCCATCCTGGTCGGCGGCGCCGCCTTCGCCATTCCGCAGTACCTGATCTCGAACTTCCACGGCCCATGGCTGGTCGACGTCGGCGCCTCGATCTCGTCGATGCTGTTCCTCACCCTGTTCCTCAAGGTCTGGAAGCCTGCCACGATCTGGACCAATGCCGCCGGCAAGTTCACCGGCAGCCAGCACGCCGCCGCGACCGAGTCGGTCGCCGTGACCCACCACTCGCGCAGCGCCGTGTTCAAGGCCTGGCTGCCCTGGCTGATCCTGTCGGTGCTGGTCTTCCTGTGGGGCGTGCCCGAGTGGAAGAAAATGCTCGATGGCCTGTCGGTCTTCAAGTTCGAGTGGCCTTCCCTGCACCTGATGGTGCAGAAGATGCCGCCGGTGGCGACCGCGCCCGAGGCGGAAAAGGCGGTCTACACCCTGAACTGGCTGTCGGCCACCGGCACCGGCATCCTGATCGCCTCCATCATTTCGGGTTTCGTCATGGGCTACAAGGTGCGCAACCTGTTCGCCGTCTACTGGGACACCATCAAACTGCTGCGCTACTCGCTGCTGACCATCGCGGCCATGCTGGCGCTCGGCTACACCAGCCGCTACGCCGGCCTCGACTCGACGCTCGGCCTGGCGTTCTCGCACACCGGCGTGCTCTACCCCTTCTTCGGCACCCTGCTCGGCTGGCTCGGCGTGGCCCTCACCGGCTCCGACACCGCGTCGAACGTGCTGTTCGGCGGCCTGCAGAAAACCTCCGCAACCCAGCTGGGCCTGGACCCGGTGCTGATGGCGGCGGCCAACTCCTCGGGCGGCGTGATGGGCAAGATGATCGATGCCCAGTCGATCGTGGTGGCCTCCACCGCGACCAAATGGTATGGCCACGAAGGCGACATCCTGCGCTACGTGTTCTTCCATTCGATCGCGCTGGCCTGCCTGGTCGGCATCCTCGTGACTTTGCAGGCCTACGTCTATCCGTTCACCGCGCTGGTCAAGTAAGCGCAGCATCACTGTAAGGAAACAGCATGAAGATGTCCCTCGATACCGACAAGCTGGCGGCCCGGCGCCGCCAGGTCGCGGAGGCCCTGCGGCGGGTGCTGCCGGCGCGTTGCGTGCTCGCCGACACCGAAGACACCCGCCCCTATGAATGCGACGGCCTGTCGGCCTACCGCCAGTTGCCGATGGTCGTGGCCCTGCCGGAAACCGAGCAGCAGGTCATCGACGTGCTGGCGGTCTGCCGCGCGCTGCAGGTGCCGATCGTGCCGCGCGGCGCCGGTACCGGCCTGTCGGGCGGGGCGATGCCGATCGCGGACGGACTCGTGCTGTCGACCGCCAAGCTGAACAAGATCGTGCGCGTCGATGCCTACTCGCGCACCGCCGTCGTCCAGCCTGGCGTGCGCAACCTCGCCATCTCCGAGGCGGCCGCGCCCCACGGCCTCTACTACGCGCCCGATCCCTCGTCCCAGATCGCCTGCAGCATCGGCGGCAACGTGGCCGAGAACTCCGGCGGCGTGCATTGCCTCAAATACGGCCTGACCGTGCACAACGTGCTGCGCGTGCGCGTCGTCACCATCGACGGCGATGTCGTCGAGCTGGGCAGCGAGGCGCCGGATGCGCCCGGCCTCGACCTGCTGGCGTTGTTCATCGGCTCCGAAGGGATGCTGGGCGTGGTCACCGAAGTCACCGTCAAGCTGGTGCCGAAACCGGCGGCGGCCCAGGTGATCATGGCTTCCTTCGACGACGTGGTCACCGGCGGCAACGCGGTGGCGAGTGTCATCGCGGCCGGCATCATCCCGGCCGGCCTGGAGATGATGGACCGCACCTCCTCGCGCATGGTCGAGCCCTTCGTGAAGGCCGGCTACGACACCGACGCGGCCGCCATCCTGCTGTGCGAGGCCGACGGCACCGCGCTCGAAGTGGCCGAGGAGATCGAGCGCATGTCCGAGGTGCTGCAGGCGGCCGGCGCCAGCGCCATCGCCGTGTCGCAGAACGAGGCCGAGCGCCTGCGCTTCTGGTCCGGACGCAAGAACGCCTTCCCGGCGGCAGGCCGCATCTCGCCCGACTACTACTGCATGGATGGCACCATCCCGCGCAAGCACCTGGCCCATGTCCTGACCAGCATCGAGCAGATGGAAACCGTCTACGGCCTGCGCTGCGCCAATGTGTTCCACGCGGGCGACGGCAACATGCACCCGCTGATCCTGTTCGATGCGAACAAGCCGGGCGAATTCGAACGCGCCGAGGAATTCGGCGCCGCGATCCTGGCCCTGTGCGTGGAAGTCGGCGGGACGATTACCGGCGAGCACGGGGTCGGTATCGAGAAGATCAATTCGATGTGCGTGCAGTTTTCGAGCGCCGAGCTGGAAGCCTTCCACGCCGTCAAGCGCGCCTTCGACCCGCAGCGCCTGCTCAACCCCGACAAGGCCATCCCGACGCTGAACCGCTGCGCCGAGTTCGGCAAGATGCACGTTACTGCCGGCCTCACCCGCTTCGCGGACCTGCCGCGCTTCTGAAGCGGCTAACCAAACCCTATGGCAGCGTTGCATCGTCTCGCCGTACGTTCGTACTGTCTTCGACGATGCGCCTTGCCCTAGGGCTGTTTTTAGGCGCTCGGAAGGCTTATAGGGCTCAGATCCAGTACTCGGTCAGGCGCGCCGCCCATTCCTTCACCCGGTCGGCCCAGGGACGGTCGCGCCACGCTTCGAGCGTGACCTCTTTCGATGAACGCAGGTCCTCGTTGAAGGCATTCTCCATGTCGCGCCCGAAGGCCGGATCGATCACCACGACGTTCAGTTCGTAGTTGTGGATGAAGCTGCGGCGGTCGATGTTGGCCGAGCCGATGGTCGACCAGGCGCCGTCGATGACCGCGGTCTTGGCGTGCAGCACCGCCACCTGCAACTGGAAGATGCGCACGCCGCCGGCGAGCAGCTGGTCGTAGAAGGCGCGCCCGGCGTGCATCACCAGGCCGTGGTCGGACACGCCCGGCAGCACCAGCTTCACGTCCACCCCCCGTTTCGCCGCCCCGATCAGGGCGTCCACGGTCTGCTGGTCGGGCACGAAATAGGCCGAGGTGACGTGCACCGACTTCTTCGCCTCGTTGATCGCCACCAGCAGCGACTTGTAGATTTCCGAATGCCGTCCTGGCTCGGTGGCCAGCACGCGCACGAATTTCTCGCCCGCCGGCGCCAGGCGCGGGAAGTAGTCGACCTGGGGCAGCTCGCCCGCTTCCTGGCGCACCCAGTTGTTGATGAAGGCCCATTGCAGCGTCGCCACGGCCGGTCCCTCGATCTTGATGTGGGTGTCGCGCCAGCCGACCTTGTCCTTGTCGACGTTGTCCGGCTTGCGTTTGCTGCGGAACAGCGAGCTGTTGGCGTAGTCGCTGCTGATGTTGATGCCGCCCGTGAAGCCGACGCTGCCGTCGACCACCAGGATCTTGCGGTGGTCGCGGTTGTTGATCGACCAGTTGCCCTTGGCCTTGGCCGGATTGATGGGATTAAAGGCCAGCATGTTCACGCCGGCCGCGCGCATGTTGTCGAAGAAGGCCTGGGGCGTGCCGATGGTGCCGACGCTGTCGTACATCACGTTCACGACCACGCCCTGGCGCCGCTTTTCCATCAGGAGCTCGGCGAACTGCAGGCCGATCGGGTCCTGGTCGAAGATATACGTCTCAAGGTTGATCGAAGTCTTGGCGTTCCTCACCGCGTCGATCATGGCGCGCAGGGTGGCCGGGCCGTCGAACAGGAGCTGGACGTTGTTGCCGGCGATAAGGGGCACGCCGGTGGCCTGCTCCTCGAGCACGGCCAGCTGCTTCAGGTCGGGCGTGGCATTCGCCCAGCGCCGCGCCAGCAGCTTCGCCGCCTGGGCCTGGGGCATCGGTCCCTTGGCGGTCGCGATCGTGGGCGCCGACTTGGCCGGGGTGTCGGGCAGCTGTTCGACGTCCGGCAGGGTCTTGCAGGAAGCGACGGCGCACAGGAAGGCGAAGGCGGCGGCCCAGATCGAGACACGAGGCTTGTTCATTTGGATCCCTTTGTAGCCGTCGGCGCGGCGTCGATGACGTCCACGTCCTTCGGGCCGAAGAAGAAGTCGAGCGGCGCGTGCAGGAAACGCCGGCCGAGGGCGCGCAGCAGCAGGATGCCGCGCGTGAAGCGGATCTTGCGCGCCCGCAGCGCCACCGACAGCGCGAGGTGGAAGCTGACCACCAGGTTGACGGCGCCGATCAGCGCCACGCCCGCCGCGGCGTTGGCGATCATCGGCCAGCTCATCTGGTAGTCGAGGCCGACCAGGGCGGTGGCGAAGTTGGCGGTCGAGAAGGTGACGTGGCGGATGTCGAGCGGCAGGCCGAGCAGGTAGCCGACGGTGCCGGTGGTGCCGAGCAGGATGCCGAAGAAGAAGTTACCCATCAGGCCGCCCAGGTTGTCCTCGACGTACACCGACAGGCGCGCGCGGCGCTGTGTTCCCAGCACCCAGCCGAGCCAGCGCAGCTGCCGCACCCGCTGGCCCATGCGGGTGTAGAGGGCCTTGTTGTCGTAGTAGCCGGAAATCAGCCCGGCGACGAACAGCCAGACCCCGGCAATGGCCGCATAGAACAGCGCTGGCGTGTGGATCGGGTCGATGTCGTGCAGCAGGTGGTGGGCCTTCTCGGGCGTGACCAGGTGGTGGCCCATCATCTGCTGGTAGGCGATGGCGATCACCAGCGCGGTGGGGAAGGCGACCACGACGTTGCCCAGCACCGAGACGATCTGCGTGCGGAACACCTTGTTGACCAGTTCGGCCATGCTGTCGAAGTCGATGTCGCGCCCGTCGCGGCTGTGCAGGCCGGCGGCGATGCGCTGGGCCGTCATGGCCGGCTGCTTGGTGGCGATGGTCCAGTGCAGCATGTGCACGAGCATGAAGCCGAGCGAATAGTTCATGCTGAACAGGAAGGATTCGACCAGGGGCGCGGCGCGCAGGTAGCTCAGCAGGATCTTGAAGGTCGCCATGAAGCCGACGATGAAGCCGGCCCCGGCCGAGGCACCGAACATGCGGCGCAGGCCGCCGCGGCTTTCGGCGATGTAGTGCTCGCCGGTGCGGCTGGCGTTTTCCGTGACATTGCGCGCCAGCAGGTCGATGTTGTCGCGGAACAGCCCGCTCACCTGGTACTTGGTGTTGTGCGCCTCGACCAGTTCCTGGGCCAGGGCCAGGGCGGCGGCGCGGCGCTGGCTGACAACCGGCGGCACGCTCGGGGTGGTGGTCGCCGGCAGCAGGGTGCCGGTGTAGCCGGCGCCCAGTTCGATGCTGTCCTGCTCCGAGGTCTCGATCGGGGCCTCGATGGAGGCCGCCGCGGGAGCGGGCAGCGCGCGCGGCTGGGCCGCCTCGCTGACGTCGACCAGGAACAGCAGCTTGCGCAGGCGCCCGATGCTCTGGGTGATCGCCACCAGCACATAGGTCAGGGCGACGCTGGTGCCGAAGGACAGGGAATTGCGGCGGATCTTGGCCACCACGTCCTCGCACTGGTCCAGCATCACGATCAGGTGGCGGGCGTCGTCGGGGCGCTCGGTCGTGCCGTCGAGATAGCGCCCGTAGGCGTCGAGGTAGGCGTTGACCTCGATGTTCTGCATCAGGAAGGGCGAATCGAAGTCCTCGATCTCGCTGTAGCTGTGCACCAGGCGCGGCTCGAGGCCGAGCGCGCAGATGCGGCAGGACAGGGTGCGGATGGCGTCGAGCATGCCGCTTACCGTGACGTAGCGCGCGCGGTCGGGCGCGGCGTCGCGCGGCGGCGGCGCATTGGCGACCACGTCGAACAGGGCCAGCCAGTCGGCGTCGGGCACCATGCGGATCCACTCGTGGTCGTCCTCGGCGTAGAGCACGCCGTCGAGGGCGTCGGACAGGTAGATGTCGTCGAGCGCAGGCGGCAGCACGCGGTAGGAAATGCGGCGCTTGAGCTCGGTGAAGAAACCGTCGTTCGACAGGATGCCGACGTCGCTGTACAGGCTGGTATGGCGGCGCTTCTCGAGCAGGGTGACGATGTAGCTGCGCAGGGCCCAGGCCTGTTGCGGGTTCCCCTTCAATAACTGCGTGAGGGTGCGCACGGCGGCGCGCGCATGTCCGCGGTCGCGCCGGCGCGGGCGCAGGCAGCAGACCAGCTCGACCAGCAGGTCGATGCGGTCGCTGTGCGGGTCGATGCGTTCGAGAATAGCGAGCATAAGTGGTCCGGTCTCCGGGATAGACAGTGTACGCGTGGGGCCGCCGGAAAATTGGTACGGCAACGAACAGACTGAGCAGGTGATGGCGATAAGTGAGCAAGAAGCAGGGCAAGAAGCGCCCCGGCTGCGCGGAGCAGCCCGGGCGCGGGGGGCACTATAACCGATCGTGGCCGCCGCCGTGGAGAGCGGGAAGGTTCAGGTGAAGGAGAGCAGGAAGGTCGTGAACAGGAAGCCTGCGGCCCAGCAGCCGAAGCCGCAGGCCGCCGCCAGGCCGAGCGCGCCGTTCCAGCCGCGGCGCGCGTAGCG